>CAZEZR010000036.1:0-28174 GCA_964516465.1 uncultured Thiopseudomonas sp.
GACCCCCACCATGTCAAGGTGGTGCTCTAACCAGCTGAGCTATGTGCCTGTAATCGCCGCGTATTGTACGGTTAATTTATTCTTTGTCAAGCTGCTTAATTGTTTAACAGCCTAAACAGCTGAAAAGGCATATAATAACTTAATTGCTATTGACCAGTTTAACACCTTCAGCAATTGGCTCAGGAATACCCTCTTCTGCTGCTACCAGTTGACGCACGCGCTCCCAGTTTAAGCTATATGCATCTTCAACTCGGTCACTCTTGCTAAGCAATTTGACCACCGCGTCATGCTTATCCACCACTGACACACTATCATCATCACTGATCGTCGCATGGGCTTCTAAATACAACTTGCCTTCGGAGACACCCAGCTTGTACGGCTCATTAATAATGCGCACTTTGGTCCCCACGGGTACCAAGTCAGCCAGCTCTAGCACGTTGTGATTGAGCATGCGAAAGCAGCCATGACTGACCCGCATGCCAATGCCGAAATTCTTATTTGAACCGTGGATCAAATAGCCCGGCAAACCCAAGGTCAGCTTATAAGGGCCCAGCGGATTATCGGGACCCGGTGGCACATAAGCTGGCAATGGATCACCGGCCTCAGCATGCTCACGCAAAATGGATTGTGGTGGGGTCCAGCCTGGGTTTGGCGTTTTCACCGCGATGGTGGTATTACTGATTGGCGAATCCCAACCTTCACGACCAATGCCCAGCGGGTAGGTGTACACCACGGGCTTATTTTTCGGATAATAATATAAGCGGTATTCAGCCAGATTGATCACCACACCCTCTCGGGGACCCGGCGGCAAAATATAGCGCGTGGGCAATACAATTTGCGTACCAACCCCCGGCAACCAGGCATCAATTCCGGGATTGGCTGCGACCATTTCTAAGTAACCTAAATCATGGGTTTTACCTAGATCAGCAAAGGTATCTTCATAACGCGCTTCAATAACCTGCACCGCACCAACAATGTCTTCGCCCGGCGGCGGTAACGGCAACTCGATAGCAGCCGCATAAGACGCCACGCACAGCACTGGTAACAAACACAGGCGCAATGACTTAAGCGTTAGAAGGTTTGCAAGCATTGAAGTAACCCTACGGTAAAAGATTAAAGAAGCCATTGCATCGTACTGCAATTACAGCCCTGGCGCACTGTTCTTTAAAGCAAGCGCCAGCCCGGCTGCGCTCGTTTACGCTGCGCTTGGATCTCTTCGCGGCACTGCGGGCAAAAGTACGCAGTGCGCAGCAGTTTGCGTTCTAATTCCTGCCAGTGTGGCTGGGCGGGTAATAAGCTGCCACAAAGAGTACGATCGATATGATTGTCGAGCTCTAACTGACGCTTAACCGCGTGCACATGCGCCTTTTGGCAGGCGAATAGATCCAGTTGCTCATCTGGTAAAATAATATGATAAGCATGTAAAGACCAAGATAAACGTGCCATAGAGCGCCCTTAAAAACCGGGCGCTACAATAGCCCAAAATACTGATTTTTAACAGCAGCGGCAAAAAACTCTTCTATTGCTCGCTCTCCGCTTCAACTTCTCCAACTTCTTCAACTTCCTCTGCTCCCTCTGCTTCCTCAGCTGAAAGCAATAAAGGTGCCAAGCCCTGCCATGCGTTGTCCAGCAACAGCGGCTGTGCCTCTAAAGTTGGGTGGACCCCGTCCTCTTGCATCATGCCATCGACACCGCCAACTCCGTCCAAAAAGAAATCCACTAAGGCAACCTGTTCTTTTTCGGCAATGTGTTGATACATATTAAAAAAAGCGTTGGTATAGAGCTTGCCGTAGTTCCCTGGCAAACGCATACCGAGCAACAATACTGCGGCATCCTGCTCTTGGGCTTGACGGATCATACTGGTGAGGTTGGCGGCGATATGAGTGAGCGACAGACCGCGCAAACCGTCATTACCACCTAATTCAATAATAACGTATTCCGGCTGATGCTCAGTCAGCAAGTCTGGAAATCGCGCCAAGCCACCTGCCGTAGTTTCACCACTGACCGAACCATTGACCACGTTAATATCTATACCTTTCTTAACTAAACGCTCCTGAAGTAAGGCGACCCAGCCTTGCTGTGTTTCCAGACCATAGGCTGCACTGATACTATCGCCCACCACCAAGACAGTTGCAGCTTGTGCTGTGGCTATCGAACTGAGCACAATCAAGCATATCGTTGCTATCCATTGACGCATTGGAAACCTCATGACTAATAGTATTCTTAGCGCCCAGCACCTTAGCAAAAAGGTCCCTTCAACAGAAGGCGAGCTGACGATTCTTGACGATATATCTTTTCGCCTGAAGCCGGGCGACTCACTGGCCATTATAGGGCGTTCCGGCTCGGGTAAATCAACTTTATTGGGACTGCTGGCGGGTCTTGATCTGGCCAGTAGCGGTGAAGTGCAATTGGTTGGCCATAACTTAAACGCTTTAGATGAAGACCAGCGCGCAGCCGTACGTGCCGCCCATGTGGGCTTTGTCTTTCAGGCGTTTTTATTGCTCGACAGCTTAAATGCCTTAGAGAATGTAATGCTGCCTTTAGAGCTGGCCGGTCATGCCAACCCCCAACAACAGGCTCGCGAACTATTGATTCGCGTCGGTCTAGAAAGCCGCTTAAAGCATCCAGTCAATCTTTTATCCGGCGGTGAACAGCAACGGGTTGCCCTAGCCCGCGCCTTTGCCACTGAGCCGGATGTGTTATTTGCCGATGAACCCACTGGTAATCTGGACAGTCAAACCGGCGAAACGATCAGCGATCTTTTATTTGCCATGAATAAAGAATTGGGCACCACCTTGGTGTTAGTCACCCACGATGAAAAACTTGCCGCGCGCTGTCAGCAGCATATGCGTCTAGAAGCTGGGCGTCAGGTGGAGCAAACATGCAACTGACATTTTTTGGTCTGTTTAAACTCGCAGCGCAACAACTGTTTCGCGAGCGCCGCAGCTCCGAATTGCGCATTTTATTTTTTGCTTTAGTGATTGCTGTCGCCAGTAGCAGCACCATTGGTCATTTCGCCGAACGTTTGCAAGGCGCGATGCAACTCAGTGCTGGTGAATTTCTCGCCGCTGACTTGGTTTTATCCAGCAGTGAAGCACCCTCAGCTGAGCAACTGCGCACCGCCTACAGTGATGCTTTAAATAGCGCACAAACCGTGCAATTTGCCAGCATGCTGGCCACCAGCAATGGCTTACAACTGGCCAGTGTCAAAGCCGTGGATAATAACTACCCGCTGCGAGGTAGCCTGCGCAGCAGTATGCAACTGCATGGTGCAGAGATCAGTGGTGGACGCCCACAACCTGGCGAAGTTTGGCTGGATGCGGAACTGATCACCGGCTTAGCTTTAGAACTGGGAGATAAGGTCGAGATCGGTTCAGCCTCTTTTAAAGTGGCTCGAGTACTCACTTATGAGCCTGACCGCGCTGGCAACTTATTGAGTTTTACTCCCAGAGCAATGATTAACCAAGCTGACTTAGCTGCCGCTGATGTTTTACAGCCCGGTAGCCGAGTGCGTTACCGCCAACTGTGGAGCGGCGAGGCAAAAGTGATTGAGCAACAACGTCAAGCATTACAAGACACCCTGCTTCCCCATCAGAGGATTGAAGGCTTAGACGATGGCAACCAGCAGGTCGGCAGTGCACTGGAGCGTGCCGCCAGTTACTTAAATCTTGCCAGTTTAGCGGCAATTTTGCTGGCAGGTGTGGCAGTGGCGTTATCGGCCAACCGTTTTGCCCAGCAACGCTTTGATCAAGCCGCATTACTGCGCTGCTTTGGGTTATCGCGCAAGCACACTTTATGGCTGTTCTCCCTGCAATTGCTGGTGCTGGCTGTATTGGCCAGTTTTCTCGGCACCCTGATTGGCTGGCTGACCCAGTTCGCCCTGTTTGCTGTGTTGGCAGACTTATTACCGGATGATATACCTGCAGGCAGCTTACAACCCTTAGCCACTGGCATTGCCACCAGCGCAGTGATGCTAGCTGGCTTTGCTTTGCCGCCCCTGATTGCCCTTGGCCGTATTGCACCACTGCGCGTATTACGCCGCGATCTAATGCCGTTAGCGCCAGCCACTTGGCTGCTGTATGGCAGCGTATTAATCGCCCTTGCTACGCTGATGTGGCAATTAAATTTAGATGTTCGCCTGACCAGCGCCCTACTTCTTGGCGGCGGTGGTGCGGCTGCGGTACTGGGTGCGGGATTATTTTTTGGATTAAAAAGCTTGCGTTTCTGGCTGGCTAAACGCAACTTAGCCTGGCGTTTAAGTCTTGGCCATTTACTGCGCTACCCACTCAACAGCGTCGGCCAGATTATGGCTTTTGCCTTGATTTTACTGTCCATGGCGCTGATTGTTTTACTGCGCAGCGAGCTGCTGGATAATTGGCAAGCGCAACTGCCGGAACAGGCGCCCAATCACTTTGCGGTAAATATCTTGCCGGCACAACAACCAGCATTTAGCGCCGCGCTGGATAAAATCAGCAGCAATGCCGCACCGCTTTATCCAGTGATTTTAGGCCGCTTAACTCAGATCAATCAGCACAAGGCCACCGATCTGATTGATGCTGACGCTCGGGTGATGCGCACTTTGCAGCGTGACTTAAACCTCACTTGGACCAAGCAACTGCCTGACAATAACGTCATTATTGCCGGTGACTGGTGGCCTGCAACTAACTCTGAAGCTGAAGCTGTTAACCCAGCAGTAGAGAACTACCAAGTGTCGCTAGAAAGCGAACTGGCCAAAGAGCTGGGGGTTACAGTCGGTGAGCAACTGACCTTCCATATTGGTGGT
Source organism: uncultured Thiopseudomonas sp. (assembly GCA_964516465.1). Classification (GTDB taxonomy): domain Bacteria; phylum Pseudomonadota; class Gammaproteobacteria; order Pseudomonadales; family Pseudomonadaceae; genus Denitrificimonas. The sequence continues at coordinate 4,784 of CAZEZR010000036.1, forward strand.
AAAGATTATCCTGCTTACATCAGCAGCTTGCGCACAGTGGACTGGAATAGCATGCAGCCCAATTTCTTTGTGATTTTTAACCCGCAACAGATGGGTACTGTCGCCCACACTTATATGACCAGCTTTTATTTGCCGGAGCATTCTGAACAGCAACGGATTGACCTAGCTAAGAGTTTTCCCAGCGTCAGTATTTTGCAAGTGGATGCGGTATTGCGCCAGCTGCGCGATATTTTGGCGCAAGTGACTTTGGCCATTGAATTGATTTTGCTGTTTGTCTTAGCGGCTGGGGTCACGGTATTGGTGGCCGGCTTACACAGCACCCTGACCGAGCGCGTGCAGCAAGGCGCGCTGCTCAGAGCCCTTGGTGCGTCACGTAAATTGCTTATACAGTCACAACGCAATGAGTTTGCTTTAATCGGCGCATTCAGCGGTTTGTTAGCTTGGCTGGGTTGTGAGATCAGCAGTTATATTCTCTACCGTTTTGCCTTTAATCTGCTCTGGCAGCCACACCCCTGGCTGCTTGTGCTGCCGGTTATCGGTGCGCTACTGATCACTGTGGTGGGAATGCTGGGCACCCGCCAAGTGTTAAGCAGCAGTCCGCTGCAGATCTTACGCAATGGCTGATTTAACTATTGAAGCCGTACGGTTTAAATAAAATGGCGGCAGGCCTGAATAATCTTACCGCCATTTTGTAACTGGCTGCTGGTTGAGATAAAAGCAAAACAATGCCACTTACCTCAGCTGTGAAGCGCCTAGGGGGCTAGCCTTTCTTTCGAATTAATCCGATCAGGTATAACAGCAATACAGCGCCGATGGTTCCCATCACAATCGAGCCTAATAGTCCTCCGGCAAAAATACCAAGCAAGCCAAAGACAAAACCACCCAACACAGAGCCGACAATACCGACGATTATATTACCTACTAAACCAAAACCACTGCCCTTAACAATTTTCCCCGCCAGCCAACCCACCAGCGCGCCCACTGCTAAAAACATAATAAAACTAATAATATCCATATCCTTTCCTATTTAATTTTTAAACTAAAGATCCGTGTCGACAAAAATTCTACAGCCCTAAGTGTATCGATGGGCAACTTTTCTGCATCTCAGCTGCTGAGGTGATTTTTAATCCAACAAGATCAGTTAGTTGATACTCTATACCGCAAGAGCAACTGTTGAAATGACCAGAGCAATAATAACCATTATGTTTCCAGCGCCTTACCCAGCGAATCCTAAGCTTGCTAGCTCGTTGTCATAATGCCAACGGCACATTGCGGGTTCAACAGACTAAATTCAGCTCCTTTAGCGCTGCTCACTCTCAGCTCCCGCCGCAGCCGGCAAAAGATTTTCTCCTTCCTTCATCGGCTGTGCCTGCCGCGCTTGCTCCTCAATCGCCGTTGCTTCACTGTATAAACCGCTTTCGGCTTTGGTAGAAACCTCATCCGGTTGTTCATGGCGTATTTCATCCGCGAAATCTGCCTGCTGCTGCTCAGCCTGCGCTGCGGGTGATTTCCCCTCCAGCACAGTGACCGGAACACCGCTCGGAAAAACAACCTCTCGAGCCCCATCGGGCATTGAAATACCCTGTTCCTGAAAAGCACGTTTCACCAAGCGGATCAATGAAGAGCGCACTTTCAACCAGCTGTGTTCACGGCCATTAATCCAGAAATAAACCCGTAAATTCACTGTTGAGTCGCCCAAACTGTCCGCCAGCACAGCAGGTTCAGGATCCTGTAGCACCGCAGGGTGATTGACCAAAACCTCGCGGGCAATTTCCTGCGCCTGATTGATAGCATCATCGTAGCCAATCCCCACCATAAAACTTTCGCGCCGATTGGCATTGCTGGTGAAGTTACTCAAGGTGTTTTTATACACACTGCTGTTGGGTATCTGCACGATATTACCATCAAGGGTCATCAAAATAGTGGTACGCATATTCAACTGTTGGATGTAGCCAGTCACCCCAGAAATCTCAACCAAATCACCGGTTTCAAAGGGTGGCTGAATGCTCAGAAAAATACTTGCCAGAAAGTTCTCGGTGATATCGCGAAAGGCCACACCAACAATCAGACCGACTAAACCGGTACCACCAATCAGTGTTAAAGCCAGTTGAGTCAGGCCCGAGACCCTGAGAATAAGATACACACCACAGAGCACCACGAATCCGCCCGCGGCCCGCGCAATCACATTTTGCAACAGCTTGGTTCGCACCCGTGTGCGCAACAACCTGCGGCTAGCGCCAGTGGTCAGCAGTGCGCCACCGATGGTTAACGCCAAAATAAACAGCGCCAGAACAAGAAAAGGTAGCGCATGGATAAAGTCGCGCCACAACTGCATAACGCCGCTCCATGCTTGGCGGAAATCCCACACCGACTGCTGCAGCTGCAATCGGTTGGCCACAGCAACAACGTCCTGTGTATTGCGTGCTAGATCCCCAGCCCATTTTTTCAGCTCATCAGACTCCACAGTGCCGTTCAGAAAGACCACACCCTCCTCGACCTGCACTTGTGGGTCAGCAAACCAATCGGTGGCATCCAACACGCGTTGCAATCGCTTGCGGATCTCTTCATCCTGCGCAACCAATGTTACGCCCACTTTCGCCGGCGCGAGCGAGAGTTCTTCTTTGCCAGTGGTGATCAGTTTCTGTGTCGCATCGTTTTTGCTGACCGGCTCCTGTGCCATCACTGTGACTGCCTGCAGACAGCACACAAGACTCAGTAAGAACACCCATAACAACACATTGCGATTATTGCGGGGTAAACGTGCTGCGTCATCAACTACCCTGGCAACCACTGAAAGGCAAAATAACCTGGCTAAAGACTCAAAGTATGCAGCAAGCTCGAAGCAGATCACCGGGCACCGCCAACTGCTGATCTTTACAACGCTGCTGGATAACTGTGCTTTCCCACCTGGCACTGCAGCAATCCCAGCGCTACTCACTAAATGGACTTTAACTGGCGTTTGTATGTTCAGTTTCACAACACTACCTCTGCTCTTCCTCAACGCTGAAAGAGGTTTTGATTTTGAGTGTTTCACGGACATCGGATAAACGTCTTTTAAGTAATGCACGGTCATGACTGGACTCGATACAGCGATCGACCAGCTCGGCAATCCGGCGCTGCTGGTCATCCAGTGCACGGATATGGCTGGGTTTGGTGGTCAAGCTGGCAATGGCGGAAAAACCACTGAGCATGCGCAGCAGTAAGGCGACATTGGTTTCAGCATTGGCGCGAATTTGATCAAATGCCTCAGTTAACAATCCCTCAAAACTCGGCGCCAGCGCGATCACCCGCAGCGTGTCATCTGCATAATGATGCACAGGTGGAAACTGTCGACCGGCCAGCCGCGCTAGAATTGAGCTCAGATAATCCACACAGATCACCGCGGTTGAGGTGTCATTAATCCCAGGAGAAAGCGCTTTAAGTGCTATATCGACGATCTGCCGAATGCCGAAAGCTGGATCCAACTCCACCATGCGGTAACGACCCACACTATAAGCCGCATTCAGCGCACTCGCGATATAGCGCTCTGGGGCAAAGGTCAGCGCCAACGAAACTAAAGGGGTGCCTTGTACCACAAAAGCGCCAACCCCATGCTCCATGCGCACAATGGTCTTATGCTCTTGCGCCACCTTCATCAGTACAGCGATATCTGCGCTTTGAATATAACCGCTTTTGGCTGCCGCTATCGGATACCAAATCCGCGCATCCAACACCTCAAGCCCATGGTTACTCACGCTTGGTTCAGCGGACTGTTGCTGTGGTTCTTCTGGCAGTAAGCGATCAATGGAGGCATTGGTTTCTTCAGCCACAGTGGCAATAATGTTAGACGCCTGGATCGACGAAGCAATATGGTGAATAAAATAAATCAAAATGCCGATGCCACCGAGGGACATCGCAAAAGCAAAAAACACTGCCAAACTGGGAACAAACTCAGCAACCCCATCACCGCCACGAATGGTGCGCAGCACAATCAAGCAATAGGTAAAAATACCAGCAAACACCCCTAAGGTTAATTGCGTGGTGTGGTTGCGCATAAAATTTCTCAGCACGCGCGAGGAATACTGACCCGAAGCCAGAGACAGCGCTAACAAAGTCATCGAGAAAGTAATGCTCATGACCGTCATCATGGAGCCAGCCAGTGTCGATAACATCTCACGCGCACCATCGGCACCAACGCCAAACAAACGTGGCCACTGACTTAACCAGCGCTGACTGCTGGTGCTGTCTGCTTCAACCAGCAGCACCGCAAGAACGACACTCGCGGCAACCATCAGCGTTGGTATAAACCAAAAACTCGAACGCAGATTTCCCCACAACCTGATTAGTTTATTCATCCATGCACTTCCAAGTGAGAGTTTTTAAATATATTTCGTCTTGGCTTTCAAGCTTAACTTCAGAGCTATAACAGTATTATAGGAGCAGGCACTAAGCTCTAATTTTTTCTCTAACCACAGTCTGTAGTCGATTGTTGTACACGCGGAAAAGTGCTGGCAAAGAATCAGTTTCAACACAGCTTTATACCGAGCCAACACTGATGAGCATACTACCTAATAAACCGAGCACAAACCCAGCAACAGCACCTAATGCGGGTATACCACTGTTACTAATTTTTGATTCTGGCGCAATATCTTGAAACACTATGTAAAGAATGCCCGCACTGGCAAACAGCATTAATCCTGCCATTAGCTCGTGTGTTTTAGAGAGTATGTGATAGCCAATTAGTGTAGAAACAGGCCCAGCAACAGCTAAACCAGCAAATGCAAAAACTATTTTATTAGGCGACAGTTTTGACGTTTGAGATAACTCCTCATACGCATTGAAACCTTCAGGCAAGTTTTGCAACACCATCAGTAATGCCAACAATAAGCCTGTAGAGTTTCCTGCAGCAAAAGCAGCACCTAGCGCAATAGCCTCAGGAATAAAATCTGCAAGCATCGCGACCAACTGTCCAGCTGAGCTTTTTAGTTTGCGTAGAAAGGCATCCAGCAAATAAAAGAATACACCTCCCGCACTGAAACATAATGCAGCGACCCAGTAAGATAATATGCGCGCCCCTTCAGGAACCAACACCAGTGCCACTGCAGACATCAATGCTCCACCGCCAAAAGCGACGATAAAGTGACGAGACTTAGGTTTAAGAAAGGCCGGATGCATTAAGTCTGCACGGGCCAAGAGCGCGCCCACTGGCATTGCTGCTCCAGCAAGTAGGGATAGAAATACTATATAAATATATTCAGGCATTGTAATTGAGGTCTAATCCCTACTTAATAACGTTGCTTAGTGCATTCAGTGTTGGCTATATTTAGCCGAAAAATTTAAACGCCTGATTAGCTTGCACTTATACCAAGCTTACTGCTGCATTTTTTACGCTATAAAACTATAATTAAACTAAAAACACCTACCAATAAAAAACAACACAGCTAGCGCAAACCTGCTGATTAGCCTTCAGGCAACACCGGCTCTGGTTTTAGAAACGGTAAGGGGTCAACGGGGCCAGCGGCATAAATTCCAAAATGCAGATGAGGTGGCGTATTTTTGGCATTCCCCGTATTACCCACGTAACCAAGAATCTCACCCTGTTGAACCTTGTCACCGGATTCAACAGCAAATGAATCTAAGTGGGCATAATAATAGCGGGCCCCACCGAGCCCTAAGGTGCTGCCGGTTAGCCACAGATGCTTGCCACCAATCCCTGCAGTTCCGGTACGCACACGACCAGCAACCACCGCTCGAACCGGTGTTCCTCTTTTCGCAAAGATATCCACTCCGTGATGCGCTCTAGCACCGCCCGCGCGCGGTGCACCGAAACCACCGCCGATATCCCGCGGTGATGCGTTTTCTACGGGGAACAGTAATGAGCCGCCACTGGCGAGAGCCAACGAATACTCCACCTTGGCAAACAGTTCGGGTTGCAGAACAATCCGGTAGTCGGCAGATTCTGCCACGGTGCGACTCTGAGTGGTGCCATCTGCGTCCAACTGCGTAATGTTTGACCATTCGCCGCTGTCACTGCGGTACTGCTGCAGACTGGCGTACAAGCGATTGTCAGCAGCATCCGAGCGCGACAGCTGCCAGAGTATTTTTTCTCCTTGCTGCAGCGCCAGCTGATAAATATGTGCCTCAATTTGATCGGCCGCAAAGGTTTTCGAGGTGCGATACTGATCAGCCACTGCTATTGGCTTCTCACTGGCCCGCTCAACTGCACCGACCCATCGCTGCCCCAAAGGGCTGTCCAGCAGTCCAGCTAAACGCAAACGCCAAACGAATACAGTCCTAGGTGACCAACCCAATAGATCGAAGGCCAGGTAATGGGCTGCATTTTCACTTTTTGCAGTTAAGCTCTGGCGCAGATCATCACGCACAGCAAGAAGAACCACCAGCAGGGCTAGCAAAACAACAAACAGCCAAGGCCACACAGCGCGTTTTCTTCGCTGCTGCGGGAGCTGGCTAGTGCTTTTGCGAGCTGTAGCAGATTCCGCTGCTGGCTGGTTATTAGCTGTTTTGCGTGGGTCATGCATAGCCATACTCTCTGCACTAATCTCAAAGCTGTTCAGTGATGACTGAGCTTACCTAGAAGTCGAGCCGCGGGAACACTGTCTGCAGTAGATGACTGCTAGCGCAGCTTGTGCAGATCTGCCCTGTGGTTAGCAAATCGGCCCGTAATAGAAGTCTCATTTACTGCACACAGATCTCTATCGCTCAAGGTTAACGCTGCCCTATTTCTTATGAAATAGCAGGCTCTGTGCTCTATCAAGCAAGCTATTTGCTCAGTAAACCTTACCTTCAACTGCTGCTGATTAGAACACTAGCGCAGCAACAACACTGGCAGCGACGCACCAGAGCACAACCAGCAAGGGCGACAGGCGCCACACCAGCAGCAACATTAAACCAATGAACGCCACCGCTATATCGATTGGTCCACGCACCGCACTGGTCCAGATTGGATCGTACAACGCCGCAGCTAAAAGCCCTACTACGGCGGCGTTGGCACCTGCAATCAGCCGTGCCGCAATGGGTCGCGCGGCAAGTGCACGCCACAGAGGCAGGACACCTGCCACAAGGAGCAAGCCCGGCAGGAAAATTGCGCCCAGCGCGATGGATGCACCGATGATACCGCCTTCGCTGCCAGGCAAACGCGCACCTAGGTAAGCGCTGAGGGTAAACATCGGCCCGGGCACTGCCTGTGCCGCACCATAACCGGCCAGAAACTCATCGGTGGAAATCAACCCAGGCGTGACCACTGCCTCCTGCAGAAGCGGCAAGACCACATGCCCACCACCAAACACCAGCGCGCCGGCTCGGTAAAATGCATCTGTAATCGCCAGCCAGCCATCGCGGCCGTGCGCAGCCAGCGGTAAACTGACCAGCAACAGTACAAACAGCGCAAGCAGTGTCCAGCCCAGCGCCGGCCCATAACGCAGATGCAAACTGCCACCAGTAACAGCTTGCACCTCGCGGCAAAATACCAGACCGGCAACTGCGCCCAGTGCAATGGCCAGCAGCTGCATCCAAGCCTGACCGGACAGCAGAATAACCACTGCAGCAAGCAGCGCAATCAGTAGACGCGGCAGATCAGGGCACAGTTGTCGCCGCATACCCAATACACCCTGCGCAACAATTGGCAACGCTACCAGCTTCAGTCCGTGAATTGCGGCATCGCCAAGCGTGCCAGAGATCTGTGGCAACAACGCAGCAAACGCCAACAGCAGCAATGCCGACGGCAAGGTAAACGCAATAAATGCAGCCAGCGCACCCGCCCAACCAGCGCGCAAGAGGCCCAAACTAAAACCCAACTGACTGCTGGCAGGGCCCGGCAGAAACTGACAGAGCGTCAGCAATTGCGCGTACTGGCTTTCGCTCACCCAGTTGCGCCGTTCGACCAGCTCGTGACGAAAGTAACCAAGGTGCGCAATCGGCCCACCAAATGAAGTCAGTCCCAGCTTAAGGAAGACAACCCATACTTCCAGAACTGATCCTGCACGGAGTGTCTGCATTTGCGCGACTTCCTATGGCATGTTTGAAGCGCTCAATGACCGCTCGAGGCTTATACAATTAGTTGGCTGGAAGTGATTCTAACTGATATTTGTTACGGAGCTGTTTAAGCAGCCTGTTATAGCCCGCTTACCACAGCTGGCTAAACTCAAACTCCTCGAAGGCCATAATACATGGCATCAGCAAGCAGGCGTGTTTCTCTCAGCGCAATTTAGACAAGCAAACTCTATGCAGTTATTTATACGCAGATGTGAATCAGCTTACAATTCAAACAGCGCCGACTGAATTTCTAACGGCTCAAACTCAAAGTTCACAGCGTATTTAGCACAACACTCTGCCCTACCCTTACTTAATTAAGCGCAGAACAGAGTGCCACAGTCTTAAAAACTATTTATCGAAGTGGATGACAGTACGAATGCTTTTGCCTGCATGCATTAAATCAAACGCCTCATTGATGTGCTCCAAGCCCATGGTGTGAGTAATAAAGTGATCCAGTTTAAATTCACCTTGCAGATAACGCTCAACATACTCAGGCAGCTCGCTGCGTCCTTTAACACCAATTGTATGGCCAACCTATTCAAGCGCTTGCTTAGCCTGCCATTTACTCGATTCCCAAGGTGATAATCTAACTCTTGCAGCGTATCCTCAGTCCAGCAGCGCCTATCAATAGAGGCAAGTTGCTATAAAATACAAGCAGCGGACGCGGCTGATACTGAAATAAATGGAGACTCTGTGGAAATTTTGCTGATTGGTTTACTGCTGATTGCTGGGCTTACGCTCGGCACATTGGGCAGTTATTTTTTTCATCTGCCAAGAGTCGTCGGCTATATTGTCGCCGGCATTATGTTCGCCCCTGATTTTCTTGGTGGGCCGCTCGGGATCGAGAGTGCCGAATGGACTCTACCCATGGTGGCTGTGGCACTGGGAATCGTCGCCTACTTAATTGGTGGTGCGGTGACTGTGACGCAACTGCGCCAGCTCGGCTGGGTCATAGTCACCGCCACCTTGGGCAAGGTCAGCGGCAGCTTTTTGGCCGTACTGGTGGGCTTCTTACTGCTGGGTTTAGCCGTGCCCGACCTGGCTAACAGCTCGCTGGCTCTGCTGCTCGCGGCGATTGCCACCACTACAGCGCCGGCAGCTATTGTGGCGATTACTCACCAATATAGAGCGCGTGGCCCGCTCACCACGGCTCTACTGGGCATGGTGGCCTTGGATGATGCTATCGCGCTGATTATATTTTCACTGGTGCTGGCGTCACTGCAAAGTGCTGGTTTTAATGCCGCGATACCGGCCCTGATCTGGGAGATCGGTGCCGCTATAAGTTTTGGTATGCTCGGTGGTTTGTTGATTGAGCGTGTCGCACGCTACTTGCCTGATGAAGAGTTGCGTCTGGTGGCCTTGCTCGGTGGTATTATTCTGCTTACCGGGCTGGCCCAAGTCTGGGACTTTTCGCCACTACTGACCGCAATGGCACTGGGGTTTTCCGCGCGCCTATTTGCTGGCGCACATTCCGAGCCTTTATTTCGACCGCTGGAGAAGCTGCAAGAAGTGGTGTTTGTGTTGTTTTTCACCTTCGCCGGCTTGCACTTTAATCTAAGCGTTATCCTGGGCAATGCTGGGCTGATCCTGCTATATTTTTTTCTGCGCGCTGGCGGCCAAATTCTTGGCGCTCTGATCGGCGCAAAATTGGCCGGTGCACCAAAAGTCATCAGTCATAACGTGGGGCTGGTGATGCTGCCCCAGGGCGGCGTAGCCATTGGCATGGCGCTGTTGCTCGCTGGCGTGGCAGGATTAGAAGATGTCGCCCTGTTGGTCATTAATATTATCACCGCCAGTACCATTCTAACCGAGACCCTCGGCGCACTGGGCACCCGTTACGGACTGGATCGCGCCGGTGAACTTGGCGCCGCCAGTAAAACCTTAAAAGGAGAGCAATACGATGAAGGTCAGTGAATGGCTGAGCAAGTATCCGGTAACGGCGTTAACTGTGACTGGCGAAAGCAGCTTGGATGACGCTGCACGCCTGCTATTAAGCAATCCTACAGCGCGCGATGTCTTTGTGCTCGATGCTGAGGGACACATCTCTGGCCATCTGGGTTTTTGTCACCTATCCAGCCTACTGCTGGTGGGACTGAACCCCACCCACAGTCTGCGGGAAATGGTCGAGCGCATCACCTTAGGCAATGTTGCCGAGCATATGAACGACCGAGTTCTGTGCACCGGCCCTGACGAGGAAATCAATGATCTGCTCCATCAACACGATATTTTCCAACAACACGAAAAATGCCGTATTGAAGACATTCCAGTGGTGGATGAGGAGCGCCGTCTGCTCGGTGTGGTGCGTCTGGCTGACTTGTTACGCGCTGCGGTTGATGAGGAGTTTTAAGTCAAGTATAAACCTGCAACCCCTGGCCTTGGCGGTACACAGTTCGCTGCGCTGCTGAGGCATTTTGTTAAGCGAAATACTCCTACAATAATGCACTGCAGCCTAATCAAAACTGACGCTATGAAAATGCGGATTTTCAACACAAATTTCCAATACTGAAATGTCCTTTAAAACGATCAAGGACTCTGTGCCCTTCACATCAACTTTAATACACTCATTGCGGTTTTCATCGAGTTCTGTGTCCAAAGCAACGCCTTCAATCACAGCACCAGAGCGCAACGTCAGCTTAATCGGGTAGCTAAAGGTACAGGCGATCTCGATGTAGTCATGCTGATCACAGGAAATCATTGTGCTCTCCATTGGTGAGTTTTAGATCACATAGCGTCTTGCCCATTAAAAAAACAGCAGCACAGTCCGTAGTTTTCCAGTGCCTTTATGGGTTAAATTTTATCATGGGTTATTTTGCTGTCAGCTGGTGTCCCCTTACGAGAGTCCATGCCATAGTCTCGCATAACTTCTGCGACTCTAATTCGGTAATCAGTAAAAATAGAGTCTCGTCCTTTTATTTGTGCGAGACGATGTGACTCTATATTTCTCCACTCTTGGATTGATTGCTCATCACGCCAAAATGAAAGTGATAATATTTTCCCTTCGTGCACAAGGCTTGAAAAACGCTCGATTGAAATAAAACCGTCGATATCTTTCAATAACGGCTTTAACTCAGCAGCAATATCTAAATATTCTTGCCCTTTCCCATCTGCGGGAAAAACCTCAAAAATCACAGCAATCATTTTCACGTCCCCTAGATCTGAGATTAATTCGAAAGTGTGAGTTTCACACAATTGCGCGCTCGCTTGCTATGGCTCCAGACCAATAGACACTTCAAGGAGGGACCTAAGCTAAGATGAAGTGTGCATCAGCAACCTATTTACTGACCCACCACATCAAGTTAAGAACAGTGTCCGGTTTTAGTTGACCCCTGCAAGTTAAAAGCACAATAATCATGGCAAGAAGATCTGTTCCTACACTTAGATGATTCTAGGGAGCCCAGCCTGAGCTCGCTTATAGAGTGTTTCGTAAGAGGTGATCCCATGTCCGCACCTTTCTCACAACTCAGTAAACACGAACTCTCTGAACTATTGGCGCAGTTCAGTTTCACTCGACGCATTAATATGCTGCACATCCATCATACTTGGCGTCCCAACCACGCTCAGTATCAAGGGCATGCCACTTTAGAAGCCATGTGGCGCCATCACACTCAAACCAACGGCTGGCAGGATATCGCTCAGCATGTATCCATAGGCCCTGAAGGAGCCATCTGGCTGGGCCGCAACTTCAATCTGCCCCCGGCAAGTGCCGCAGGACATAATGGCTCTGCAGATTTCGGCCCTTTTATGATTAAAGTGATTGGTGATTTCGATCGCGGTCAGGATCAGTTGATGGATGAACAGCGCGCAGCGCTGGTCCATGTTATTGCAGCGGTACAAAAGCATTTTAATTTGCCTAGCACCGCCATCATGCTGCATAACATGATGGCTAACAAAACCTGCCCTGGTACCTCAGTGGTATTGGACGAGCTGGTAGAGGAAGTCCGAGCTGTGCACCCCAGTGAAACCCTCACTAGGCAAATGAGCGAGCAACAGCAGCTACGTGTTACCGATGCTTTAAAGCAACTTAACCGCGAAGTAGCTGCGCCCCGTGACGATGAAGCGCTGGCTGAGCACGACCCCCATGCTGAGTTTGAACGGGGTGGCTTTGGCTCTTCTTCGGGTTTAAGCAGCACTATAATCAACAGCCTGCGCCCGCATGTGATCAACCTGCGCGGTGGGCAATTCTCAAACGATGGCAGCATGACAACCACGCCTCAGGACGTTGATAGCCTCATCGACCAGCATCTTGAAGCGGCTCTCGCTCAGGCCCAAGCTCAGCAGCAGCCGCTGCGCATTATGCTGTATGCCCACGGTGGGCTGGTGGGCGAAAACGCTGGTTTGATGCAAGCCTATGAGCGTCTCGCTTGGTGGAAAAAAAACCATATTTACCCTATCAGTTTTGTCTGGGAGAGCGGTCTTTTAGAAACCATTAGCGATCAGCTTAAAAAAGCCTTGGGCATAGGTGAGAGAGCCTTTGGCATTGATGCCGTTACCGACTTTGTGATCGAAAAATCCGCTCGCACGCTGGGGGTGGACACCATCTGGCGTGGCATGAAGAGCGCAGCCGAAGCCGCCAGTGCGAATGATGGTGGTGCCTTCTATACTGCACAAAAACTGCAAGAATTTTGTGAACGACACCCAAATCAAGTTGAATTACACGCCGTCGGCCACAGCGCTGGATCCATCTTTCACGCCTACTTACTGACAGTCTGCCAGCGTCTGGGCCTGCCAGCCTTTCGCTCACTGCAACTACTGGCCCCTGCGGCAAATATTGATCTGTTCAAGAGTCATATTGTGCCTTTGCTTGGGCAACAACATGGGATTGACAAACTCAGTCTATTTACGATGACCCGCGATTATGAAAAGGCAGACAACTGCGCTCATATTTATCGTAAATCCTTGCTTTATCTGGTTTTTGCAGCCCTTGAAACAAAGGTCAACACACCCATTTTAGGGTTGGATGAATCCTTGCGTGCTGATCCGCAAACGGTTGACTTATTCGGCCTAGGGCCTCGCCCAGCGCGCGCGGATATTCACTGGGCAGTCTCCAGCACCACGGCCTCCACTTCACACGGTGGATTTGATGATGACAGCGCAACCTTGGCCAGTGTGGTACGTAATATCCGCGGATTAAGTCAAACGGAACCTGTGGTGAATTATCCGCTGAAAGATGCTGGGAACAAGGAGCGCAGCAGTACGGACGCGAACCGCTACGCCCTGTGTATTGGTATCAATCAATACTCACGCAAACCCTTGTCTGGCTGCGTTGCCGATGCCAAGGCTTGGGGCGCTTGGCTGGGTAACCACGGCTTTGAAGTCAGCTTTCTGTTGGATCAACAAGCTAAGGCTGCAGCCATTCTTGACGGCATCAATACAGTACTGTCAAAGGCGACGACTAACGATGTGGTTGTTATCCAGTATGCCGGTCACGGTACTCAGATTGCTGATAGTTCCGGCGATGAAGCAGACAAGCTGGATGAGGCTTGGGTGCCGATTGATTTTGAGGGCGGCAACTTCGTTATCGATGACATGCTGGGCGATCTGTTTGATCGCCATCGTGATCGAGGCGTAGAGCTGGTATTGTTCACTGATTGTTGTCACTCTGGCAGCAGTACCCGCGCCGCATTTAACGCCAATGCAGCAGAGAATCAGTCAAATAGCCGTTTTCTTCCGATTGAAGCGGAGCTGCAAAGAAAATTCAATCAAAAGTATGCTGCTGCCTCACGCTCAACCGCGCGTCAGGATGTTGTGGGTTGGGAAATTCATTTTGCCGCCTGCCAGGATCAACAGTCCGCCTATGAAGAAAATGGACAAGGTAATTTCACTAAGGCCAGCCTGACTATTTTGCAGAACCTGGCCGATGACCACGCAACGTACGGCGTACTGGCTGACAAGCTAATCAAAAGCTTTAGTAATGACAGTCGACAAACCCCCAATTTTCGCGCTCGCAGTCAGCAACGGGGAAGAAAGCTGTTTACCGTGCTATCACCGTCTGACCCCGCACCCATCAGCAACACTGGGGCTGATGGGAGTGTCAGCCAGATTGATCACATTCCAGAGTACCAAGACTCGTTTGAGAGAATAGAGCGCAGACTGGATGAAATTTCCAGCCTGCTGCGCAATCGACCGAGTAACAGCTGAGTAGGGGTAAAGAGGGATGGCTAAGCAAATCCGCTTTGGTGATCGTTTGTTTTTACCGGTGCTTATGGCGCCTTATCGTCTGCGCAGCGATGATCCCCTACACCGTAAATTATGGATCTACGTGTTGGATCCGGCCGGTATCGGCCTGAAAAACCCGATTCAATGTGTCGATATTCCCTATGAACCCTTAGGCGTACACGGTATTCAGGGCGCTATGTTTGAAGTTGAACACGCGCCCTTACCCAGTTATTTGCTGAAGCATCTGGATTGGCCGGAGCGGCTGATTGAGAAATTTAACACAACACCTTTGCACCTGGATGAACCCAGACTGGCCATGTCTGGCGGCATTGAGCCCTGCACGGGAGTTCCTTTATTTGCAGGTCAGATGTCTTATGCAGTCTGCCAACGGGTTTACCAATCATTTAGCGATGCCCTTGGTCGCTATCCAACCTGGGGGCCGTGGGCGGCGCAGCGTATTCGTAATGGCGAGACACCGGCATTAAGAATCCAACCGTTTGCCCTTGCAGAGGCCAATGCCTACTACGATGCCGACCATGGCACCCTTAAATTCGGTGTGTTTGAAACAGTACCTGAGGGCTCAAGTAACCTGCTGCCCGGTGGCCTGGTCCTGACAACTCTGTCCCATGACATTATCGCCCATGAAGTCACCCACGCTTTGCTCGATGGGATGCGGGCGCATTTTCGGGTCAATACCCACCCTGATGTGCCAGCCTTTCATGAGGCCTTCGCCGATTTGGTCGCGCTGTTTCAGCACTTTCGCTATCCCAGCCTAGTAGAGCAGGCCATTGAAGAGCACGGAGGGCTGAGCTCAGACATGCTGCTGGAGTTGGGCAGAGAGTTCGGCGAAGCACTGAGTGGTTTAGAAGGCAGAAGCTTGCGCCATGCCATAGAGCAGACAGTTCTGCCAGACCAGACATCCGACAGCAAGCCACTGAGTTATTCAGAGGCGCCGCTGAATGAACCGCACAAGCGATCTGGCGTTCTGGTTTCAGCCATATTTTCCGCCTATTTACAGGTCTATGAGCGGCGCGCTAGAGCACTGCTGCGGCTCGCCAACTTTGCCACCCACGGACAACCGCAGCGCGACTTGCCAAGCGAGCTTATTTCGCTACTGGCCAACGAGGCTTCAATTATCGCTGAGGAGTTTCTCAACGTCTGTATTCGGGCCATTGATTACTGCCCTCCCTTAGACGTACGCTTCGGTGACTATCTGCGCGCGATCATCACCGCCGACCGGATGCTGAACAAAACGGACGCCATGGGCATGCGCGAAACCCTGATCCGCGAGTTTCGCCGCCGCAATGTGGACTTGGGTAAAGTGCGGGATTTAAGTGAATATTCACTGGAATGGAACTCACCCTCTTTAGTCGATCGGCCGCAAATACCGGGACTTGCTTGGTCACAATTACGTTTTGCCAACGACGGTTTAACAGCGCAGAGCGTCGCCGAAGTAGAACGGCAGGCCGAGGCTCTGGGAGACTTTTTGACCCTGCAATTAGATCAAAACAGCCATCTTTTATCTGAACTTGGTATCACCGCTATCCGCGGTAATTTTGGGCCGATAACCATTGAATCGCTGCGACCGGTTGCCAGACGTGCGCGAAACGGCCAGTTACTGCACGGCATGGTCGCCGAGATTTCACAAACCTGCACCACACCTGACGGCCTCGCTTGGGGCGGCTCCACCTTGGTGCTGACCGAAGAAGGTCAAATTGAGTACGCGATCCGTAAGCGCGTCGATGATCAAGAGCGCCTGTCAGCTCAACGAAAAAACCTCAGAGACTCCAAGGGAGACCCACGTTTCTCATTCAAACACCTGCATGGTTTACATGCCTAAGCTCAAATAAGCGAATAACCCAAAGCATTAAATGATCGACAGTATCGCCATTTTTAATAGGCGCTAGCTGCTCAGACAGGGCGGTAATATATAGAGCTTTTTAATCTATGGGACAAGCTGCGGCTGTCCGACCCTATGTCACCCAAAAACATCACTCCCGAGTTAAGGCGTATCTACCTCGATCCACTGGATTAGCTCGCTGGAACTCTTCAAAGCGGGCTGCCTTTTAATCATCCTCCCCGATGGGTCGAAGAGTAAAAGTTCCGCCGTGCTGGCATCGTGTTCAGCGATCAGCTGGTCGCCCTCTGGTGTGCTAACTTGGGCGATGAGAAAGAAAACCTGATCGCCAAGCTGATCGCGTGCTTTATTCATTTCTTCTGTCTGACTTACACTAACGCCAAGGTTCGGATCATAGACAAACACCAGAGCCGGCTTGCCGGTACCTATTTGCTCGTGGGTCCCCTTAAAACCTTTAGGCAGTGCCGTTAATAGAATCCCTATGAGTATCAATATAGATGCGATGACGCCAATAATAACCCACGGCTTGCGGCGAGTGGAATTGGCATTATATTTCTCGTTGATGATAAAACCCTCTTTATATTTTTGCAGCTATAACGATTAAGCTAACGGACAAGCTTTTGGCTGTCCAGCGAACCAAGTAAGCGGCAGTTGAGCGCAGTGTTATGCAGGCTCGACCTCGATAAACCACTTGGGCTGCATCGCGTCAAAATCTTGGCGAACATTGGATGGCAGATAACTCGCCGAATCAAGTACATAAGATTGGCCATCTATACGCTTAAACACAACCCAATGCCAAAAATCTCTACCGTCTTCCTAGTGATGACAGCAAAGCCGACAACACCCATCGAGCGTCTGCTGCTTTACCCGTTAAGCAAAAGAGGGCTGAAATATTTCAACCCTCTTTATCTGCAAGCCAGCTAAATAACTTACTTCGCCGGTGCTTTAGTAAAGCGCAAGTAAGGCAATTTAATATCGATATCACCAAACTCTTTTTTCGCTTGCTCATCATTGAGACTTAAGCCCACAATCACATCCTCACCCGGAACCCAGTCAGCCGGTGTTGCCAGCGCTACACCGTCAGTGATTTGAATCGCATCCAAAGCACGCAAAATTTCAGCAAAGTTGCGTCCTACCGACATTGGGTACGACATGGTCAAGCGTACTTTTTTGTCAGGCCCAATGATAAATACAGTACGTACTGTGGCGCTGTCTGCTGCGGTACGCGTTTCAGCCAAGTAAGCACCCGCGGGCAGCATATCGTATAATTTAGACACTTTTAATGAGGTGTCATCAATGATGGGAAAGTCTGCAGGCGCACCTGAAAACGCTTCAATATCGCGCTTCCACTTTACATGCTCTTCAACACTGTCCACAGACACACCCATCACCTTGGTATTGCGCTTGGCAAACTCAGGAGCAAGACGAGCAACGGCACCAAACTCTGTGGTACAGACCGGAGTAAAGTCTTTTGGATGCGAAAATAAAATAGCGTAACTGTCACCAACCCACTCATGGAAGTTGAGCTGGCCGGCTGTGGAATCTACAGTAAAATCTGGAGCAATATCATCAATGCGAACGGACATAATTCATGTTCCTTAACGGTTATATTATGAGTTTGCTACGCTGCAAGAAAGCGTGCTTGCACACAATAACACAACAAGCTTTCAAGTCAGCTTGAGTTGCCACTGACGCTGTTTGCCCAGCACTGCAACAGCCCAGCGGATCTTTAATAAAGCTCAGCGCACCGGGCTCCCTGCCCTCACGTTGCATGCTGGCTTATCGGCAGCATGACTTTTCTAAGATAGCCAAAATTTGCTGAATAAGGTTGGTTTAATGACGTCCAAAAATAACTATCTCGAACACACCACGTTTGCATTTATCGATATTGAAACGACCGGTGGGAATTTATCCCGTGACCGTATTACTGAAATCGGCATCCGCTTCTGGCGCGCGGGTGAGGTCGTGGATGAGTGGCAAACGTTGCTCAATCCGGGTGTTCGTATCTCTTCTTTTATCGAGCAATTGACTGGTATTTCCAACGCCATGGTCGCCGATGCGCCTGCGTTTGCAAGCATAGCGGATACTCTAGAAGAGAAGTTACGGGATACAGTATTTGTCGCCCACAACGCGCGCTTCGATTACGGATTTATCAAATCGGAATACCGTCAGCTTGGGCGGCTGTTTTCTGCGCGGGTTCTTTGCACGGTGAAACTTTCCCGGCGCCTGTATCCGGAATTTCGCAAGCACAACATGGACGTGCTGATCGAACGTCACGGCTTGGCCCAGGTGCAGCGGCACCGGGCCATGGGTGATGTTTCTGCAATGCTCGAGTTTTTCACCCATGCGTTGATGGAGAAAGGCGCTGCGAAACTTGAGGAGTCCATTGCCGCACTGCTGCAAAGACCGAGCATTCCTTCTCACCTTCCTTTGGACACCCTGAATAATTTGCCACGTGGCCCAGGGGTGTATCGATTTTACGGCGAAAACGATGTGCTTCTGTATGTGGGGAAGAGCACTAATATTGCACAGCGAGTGGCTTCGCATTTTTCTGGTGATCACAACACCAGTCGCGGCGTGCGCATTTCCCAAAGCTTGCGTAGAGTCGAATACACAGAAACCGCCGGCGAACTCGGCGCACTGTTGCTGGAACTGCGACAGATCAAAACGCTTAACCCTCTTTTCAATCGCCGCTCCCGCGCGGCGAAAAACCTGGTGAGTATCGAGCTAGCGCCGAACGATTCCGGTTACCTGCAGACGCGGCTGGTGCGGGAAATAGAGCCGCATCGGTTCGCCAGTTATTTTGGACTGTTTCGCAGCAAGCGCGATGCCGAGCAAGCGTTAAGCGGCATTGCCGCTAAAAACGATCTGTGTAACCGGCTGCTTGGCCTTGAGCCGGAACGCGATGGCCCCTGTTTTCAACGTGAATTAGGGCGCTGCAAAGGTGCCTGCGAGGGAACCGAAGACGTGACTCGCTACAATCTTAGAGTGCAGATTGCCTTTCACCAGTTGCGTTTGCGAACCTGGCCATGGCAGGGTCCGGTAGCGATTGTGGAGCAGCGCGATGATGGCGCTCAATCTGATATTTTGGTGATTTATAATTGGATCCACGTCACCACAGTGCACGATGAACAAGAACTCTACGATCTGTCCCTGCCCGGCCAGTCGGTAACCTTTGACCTGGACTCCTATAAGTTACTGGTCAAGGCCTTGATGGGCAGGACCGATAAAGGCCATTCCCTCATCGAGCTACCTGCCGTTGGGACGCCGAATGTACTTATGCCCTGATTTGTATATTAACTCAAAAGCAATGGATTCATGCTTAGGTTGGCACACAGGGTTTCAGTAGGCGTTAGCTGCGGCTGCCTTAACATCAAGTTCTGATTATTACCGAAAACCATATCTCAGAAAAAGCCAAGTACCGGAGCTATTGCAACTGGCGCCCCGACTTTGGAAACTCTGCTAGAGTGCTCACCCTTTAGCTTTGCCTCGCTGCACCGAAGTGGCTCACTAGCCCGGCATTTGGATAGGCAAAACGCACTAACGGTGGAAGGCGATTTGTTGCCAATGCCCTTCATACTGTAGCCTTAATAGCTTTTCTGAACACCGATCGGCGATTAATAACTTTCGATGGAGGCAGTACATAGCAATGGAAGATGAAAACTCCCCTGCTCTGCGTGCTGGTGTGGACTTTCGTGGCACCCCAAACGCGACTCAGCCAGTCTTGGAGCACATTAGACCGGGTAAAAAACGCGCTCCGTTGTTGCGCTATATCCGAATCAATCTGCCGCGCACCACCCGACTGTTACTTCTCGCAGTAATCGCCGTGATCGGCGCTGCTTCAGCAGCTGTTGCGCTATCGAAGCACGAGCCCTTTCCATTCGCAATCCCGCTTCTGTGGAGTGTCTTTGGAGCTGCCATGGTGTTTGTCACTGTTGGCTTGCTGAGCGCTGCCCGGATCTGGACGTGGGGCGCGGTCATCGCGCTGTTTTCACTGCTCATCTACCTGGGCGGCCTGCTGGGTAATGCGCCCTATGTCTGGAATGGGGCCAGTGTGGTTGCCGCGGCGATTTGGAATCTGACGCTTTTAGCTTCCATAGCCTACCTCGTGCTGTTTTGGGCTCTGCGCTACGGGATGATCGTCGCCGCTCCCGACAAGCAAAATTTTATGGACTAACAAGGGTTTATCAATGGATCTCGGGTTTCCGTGGTGGCTCCGTGTGGAGCACTTCCTCAATATCATCTTTATTACGTTTCTCGTGCGCTCGGGTCTCGAGATTTTGGGTACCTACCCAAAGCTGTACCGCTCGCAACACACGGTGCCTGGCACAGCCTGGGCGCAGTTTACGGTTCAGGAAGAAGCCAAACATAAGTACTACACGGTGGGCGGTGAATACAGCGATTATTCCCCGCGCATTTCCCTGCCCGGCCGTGGCCTGCTGGGGCTCGGGCGTTACTGGCATTTCATGGCGGTTACCGGTTTTGTCACCTGCTGGATCATCTACTTCGTGTTACTGCTGGTGACCGGTCAGTGGCGGCGCTATGTGCCCACCAGTTGGGACACATTTGCTCAGGCGGGGCAGGATATGCTGGCCTACCTTGCTTTCACCATGCCGCAGCCCGTTGATGGCATGGTGTTTAATGCCCTGCAGCAACTGTCGTACGGCTTTGTGATACTGATATTGACGCCTTTGGTTATTCTGACGGGCGCATTTCAGTCGCCGGCCATTGCCAACCATTTTTCCCGCATTACCCGCGCACTCGGTGGCCGTCAGGTGATACGTACGGTTCATTTTTTATGTTTGGTTGGCTACGTCGCATTCTTCGTCATCCACGTGCCCTTAGTCTTTCTGCACGGCTATCTGCACGAGACCTCCAAAATGGTATTGGGGCACTCCAACAATCCTGTTTTGGGTGGGGTTATTTTCAGCATTGGCCTCGTGCTTGTCATCGCGCTGCACGTGGTCGCTACGCGCTGGACCTTAGCGGATGGCCGTGCCGTTGAGCGGTTGCATAATGTGATTGTGCGGCCTTGGTCGAATCTGCTGTACAAGCTGCCGGCGCGCATGCACTACGATCGCTCCAATATCACCGGTAAGGACGTGGGCCTGGCGAACACCACCGACAATTTCCGTGGCAGCGGACGACCACCAGAAACCGAGGAGTACCTTGCGCTGATGGCCAACTGCTACGAGGATGACTACGTGCTCGAGATCGGTGGCTACGTGGAACGCCCGATGACCTTGACCCTTGCAGATCTGCGCGAGCTTGCCGCTGGCCACTCACAGACCACGCTGCACCACTGTGTACAGGGCTTCACTTCAATTGGGCGGTGGCGCGGCATTGCTGTGTCGGACCTTCTGGATCTGGCCGGGCCCCTGCCCGGTGCGACGGACGTGGTGTACACCAGCTTTCAGAACATGGGTCGTGATGACACCTTGTATGATGGAGGCACCTACTACGTGTCGACACCTATGGTTGAGGCGCGGATGCCGCAGACGCTGATTGCCTTTGAACTCAACGATGAAGGCGAGATTCCAGCCAAGAATGGAGCCCCAGTGCGACTGCGTTTGGAAAGCTCAACGGGCTTTCGTAGCCTGAAATGGCTGGAACGTATTGAGGTGGTCAACCGCTACGATATTATCCTTGAGGGCCGCGGTGGCTACTTCGAGGACACGGATTTTTATGACCGCAACCAGTTGATCTGACAATTCGCAAGACGAAAAGGAAGCTGTTTCATGACGCTCAAGAAAACCCGCCCACGCACCCAAGCCGAGCTCGATGCCTACATTGCTGCGCGTCCTAGACCAACGCGTAACACCTTTGAAGGCATGTACCCGCTGCACGAGGACCTTGAGCTGTCGGACGAACAGGTGCAGATCGTGCTGGACTACCTAAAAGAGGTTGATTTTCATTTGCCCGGTGCCACTGCGGATGAGTTTATCGTGGTGCGCTGGGCGCGCTACACTGGGTTTCAATTTCTGCAGGAATCCCTAGAAGCCTATGCCGTCGGACTGCGTTGCACCCATCCCGGCATGGAAGATCAGCACACCTTTATTCGTATGTCCTGGGGCCAGCTGATGGGCGATCCCGAGGCTGTCCGTTTACCGGTCAACGAACCGGTGCTGGCCAGCGATATGATGACACTGGCACGCTATCGCGATACCCGCACCGGCCCCTCACGAACGGGGGTTGATGCCTATAGCTCTGCATCCGGTGACTCAGTGCCCGGCGTCGATTTTGACCTGAAATTATTGAATGGCGCACTGGATGACGTGCTGGAACAGCACCGTACCGGCAAGGGGCGCGAAATCAACTCATGGTGGAACCCCGCGCTTGACTGGGGGGTTGCGCTGGCAGGACGCTACCCGCGCCTGAAGTACTTCGAGTCTAAGGGACGCCTTAATGAGAAAACCCTGGCTGCTTTGCACGCCTTTGAGGCACGGGCAGCGCAGGCTGAAACCGCGTTACAGGAACTTGGTCTGGCCTCGCCAGCAGCCATAGCCGAGTCGGCGCTTAAGCAGGCGGAGAAAGCAGAACGTGGGAAATATTCCCGTCACCATCGTATCCGCGACCCACAGCCGCTCACCGAGTCAGAGCGTGACACCTAGCCCTAGATCCACCATTTATAACAGGGTTCAAAAGTAGACATCAGGCCACTATGAGCAACTTTTGTTTAGGGGTAATGCCACCAAGGCCCGTATTAGGTCGTTCGTTATTATAGTGCCAGAGCCATTGAGTCGCATCAGCCAAAATCATGATTTAGACAATCTCTATCAGACGGAGTGTCAGCACTTCAATGAGCATGAACGCGTCGCCCTGACGCTGACCATCTCGACGCTTAATCTGTGGAATCGTTTTGCGCTTGGCTTTAACAGTCAGCATCCGCAGTAATCGCAACCTGCCCCACGCGTCCCCTTGGTGCTGCACCAACACCGCGACCTATTCTGGCGTTGTCCTTATCTGAGCGCAGTCCTTACAATAATAATACTGTCGCCCAGCAGGTAACGTTGGTAGCCGTCTGATCAGACTGATATTATGAGGCCGAACAGTCTCGGCTCGCCGGAATTTTATTGTGTGCACCTTCTATAAGGATACTTTTATGCAACGCCTTTTTCTTGTCATCGCAGCCGGTCTGTTGAGCTTCGCCGGCGCTGTATCAGCGAGCAGTTTTATCGCCACCACCGACACCATTGGCAGCTCAATAGCCAATACATCCAAGAGCACCAGCGACACTACGTCGAAGATTGGCGATGACAAGGTTATACTTGCCGCCAAAAATGATGCCGCCAGTTTTGTCGGTAGTGCCGGTGAGTTGCGTGGTGTGAACCTTGAAGCCGCCCTGA
>CAZEZR010000037.1:0-27947 GCA_964516465.1 uncultured Thiopseudomonas sp.
TCGATGGGCGACTATCCGTGAGTTCGAATCTCACCTCCTCCGCCAAATTTTAAAAAAGCTCTTGAGAAATCAAGGGCTTTTTTTTCGTCTAGATTTTCTATTGATCTGCTTATTTGTCGAAGTACTACTTTGGGTTAGTGTTGAGCTTCAGCTTATAAGTTTTTCTAGCATCAGCATCCCAGCAAGTGGTACTGGTCCAGCGACAGCGACACTGCTATTCCTTCTAAATTACTAAACACTTATTGAAAATACACTTTATGTCGATTGAGATGCAGCAATCACGGCAGCTTTCAACCACGTAGCAGCTTTGCCTAAAGGGCGCTGCTTATGCCGCACCAGCTCTAAAGCGATTGGCAAGTCATGGTCGTCAAACTCCAAGGGCGGGGAAACCAGATAGCCATTTTCCAAGGCGCTGGCAACCACATGTTCAGGTACAAACGCCCAGCCAAGATTGCGCTGCACCAGTTCAACAATCACCCACCGGTTTTCTACCATTCGCTAGGTTTTATAGCCGAGCTCTTGGCTTTGCTCTACAGCCAAGAGCTCGATTTTCACCTGTGTTACCTCGGCGGTAGTTTTTTGCGGGGTGAGCACACCAATAAAGAAGAAGATAACTATAGCAACGAACAGTGCAACTAATCCGACCAGAAGGCCCAGCAAGTGACGCAAGGCTGCGTGCATGGTAGAGAGCTTTGTAACCGTATACAGCCAGGCTGCAACCAAGGCCGCGACAGATAATAGTATTGCTATAATTCCCACCTCAATCCCCTCTTCTACTGTGCTGCATAACCCATTTATAGAAAGGCTGAACCTCTGGTTCGCTTAAGTAATAAACCAGCCAGAGACTAAAATCAGCCGATACTTTAAGCTCTGGCCGCGGCAGCCACAATAAGCGCTTTCATTTCAGCCACTGCTGCTGAGAAGCCAACAAAGAGCGCATGGGCAATAATTGCATGACCAATATTGAGCTCATTGATGCCAGCAATCGCGGCTATGGGTTCAACGTTATGATAATGCAAGCCATGCCCCGCATTCACCACTAAGCCCTGCTTTAAAGAAAACTGCGCAGCTTTGCGGATCAGCTCCAGCTGAGTCGACTGTTCTGCTGGTGTCACAGCATCGGCGTAATGCCCAGTATGCAGCTCAATGGTCGTGGCACCCACCCGTTTAGCCGCTAAAATCTGTTGCTCGTCCGCATCTAAGAAAATAGACACTTCACAACCCACTGCTTGTAAGCGCTCAACAGCAGCGGCAATACGCGCTTCCTGGGCGACAACATCTAAACCACCTTCGGTGGTCAGCTCTTCGCGGGTCTCTGGTACTAGACAGATATGCTCTGGGCGGATTTCTTCAGCCAGTTTGAGCATTTCTTCAGTAACGCCCATTTCAAAATTCATCGGTGTGCGCATAACTTCGCGCAATACGCGAATATCACGGTCTTGGATATGCCGGCGATCTTCACGCAGGTGCACAGTAATACCATCAGCACCGGCTTGCTCAGCATCTAAAGCCGCCTTCACCGGATCTGGGTAACGGGTGCCACGGGCTTCACGCACAGTCGCAATATGATCAATATTTACGCCTAACAAAATACGCTTATTTAAATTCATTACCTGGATCCTTTTTGTACTAAAAATAACTCACGACTCATCAATGGACGTCCACCTAAGTGGGCAGCTAAGGCTTGGCGCATCAAACGCTTGGCAGTATGCAGCACGCTCGTCTGCTGCCAGTCAGCTGCTGACAAGGCTAAAATATCCGCGCCTAAAAAAACACCGGGTTGAAACTGCGCAACTGCATCAAAACCGCTTTCAGGCACTAAACGATACAACATTTGTTCTTGCAATGCCTGCCCACTGATATCCAGTTCAAAGGAAAAACCATAACCCAGCTGCTCTAACAGACGCCACTCAAAGGTACGCAGCAACGGTTCGACAGCGCGCCCATGGGCTAAGCCCTGTACGGTCAGCATATAGTGCTCAAACAGAAGCGGCTGAGGATCATTGAGTGGTAACAAGCGGACAAGGAGTTCATTGAGATACAGAGCGCAGAACAATGATTGCCCTTGCAAGAAATTAAACTCACCAGCAGGTTCAATACGGCTGATGGTTTTCAACTCGCTGCGCCCACGCAATTCAATCTCTAACAGCGAAAAAGGTCGCGCCACGCTGCCGAGCTTACCCCGTGCGCCGCGCAGCACCGCACGTAAACGCCCAGCTGGGGTGAAGACATCCATCAAGGCACTGGTTTCTTTGTAGGGACGGCTGTGCAAAATAAATGCTAAGGACGACTGCATAACTCAGCCTCTAAGACAGCATGCGCCGCAGAACGAAGCGCATGCTGGGTCGGTTTCAATACTCTTGATAACCCAATGAACGCAGGGCACGCTCATCATCCGACCAGCCACCTTTGACCTTGACCCACAAGTTCAGCATGATTTTCGAGCCAAACATCTCTTCCATGTCTTTACGGGCTTCTTGGCCAATGCGCTTAATCCGCTCGCCTTTTTCACCAATAATGATTTTTTTCTGCCCCTCGCGCTCAACCAAAATCAACGCATGGATATGTAGAATCCGGCCGTCTTGCTTAAACTCTTCAATTTCCACAGTGATCTGATAAGGCAGTTCAGCACCCAATTGGCGCATGATTTTTTCACGCACCAATTCTGCCGCTAAAAAACGACTGGAACGATCAGTGATCTGATCTTCTGGGAAAAAATGCTCACTTTCCGGCAAAAAGTCGGCAACCAGACGTTCTAAGGTATCCAGATTTCTACCATGCAGGGCCGAAACTGGCACAATTTGCGCATTTGGCAGCTTTTCAGAGAGCCACTGCAAGTGGGCTAAGAGCTGACTCTTATCTTCCAGTCGGTCGGCCTTATTCACCGCGATAATTAACGGGCAAGTTAAGTGCTGAATACGATCAAAAACCATTTCATCTTCATCAGTCCAACGCATGCGGTCGACTACAAAAATAGCCACATCAATGTCTCTTAGTGCGGTTAAGGCACTGCGATTCATAAAGCGGTTCAATGCAGTCTGGCCACCAATATGTAAGCCTGGGGTATCCACATAAATGGCTTGCACTGGGCCTTCGGTTTTAATTCCGAGCATATTGTGCCGCGTAGTTTGTGGTTTACGTGAGGTAATGGCTAATTTTTGGCCGAGAATATGGTTAACCAAAGTTGATTTACCCACATTGGGGCGGCCAACTACGGCGACATAGCCGCAGCGGGTTACTTGTTCAGTCATGCGGAGGGGTACTCTCTATTCCCAAGGCCATCAATGCTAAAGACGCCGCCACTTGCTCAGCAATGCGACGACTGGCACCCTGCCCTTGGGTTTTTTCATTAAGTAAGCTCACCTGGCATTCCACAGTAAATGTGCGGCAATGCGGCTCGCCTTGAATATCGATAACTTCGTACTGTGGCAGCTCACTGCTACGGGACTGTAAAAACTCTTGTAAACGGGTTTTGGGGTCTTTATTGGTATCAACCAGGGTCAGTTCTGAAAACTGCTGCTCCAACCAAGCCAAGACCCGTTCGCGCGCCACTTCCATGCTGGAATCCAGATAAATCGCACCAATAATTGCTTCAGTGGTATCGGCCAGAATTGACTCGCGGCGAAATCCACCACTTTTCAACTCTCCAGAGCCCAAACGTAAATATTCACCGAGGCCAAAGCCCCGTGCCAATACCGCTAAGGTTTCACCTTTAACTAAACGTGAACGCAGACGCGAGAGCTGGCCTTCTTTCGCTTGAGGAAAGTGGTGAAACAATGCTTCACCTGCAACAAAATTTAAAATAGCGTCACCTAAGAATTCTAAGCGCTCATTATTACGCCCAGAAAAGCTACGATGGGTCAGTGCCAAAGTAAGCAAATTCGCATCGTTAAAGGTATAACCTATTTTTCGCTGTAAAATCAGTATTGGATCACTCACTGGGCATGTACACGCTATTGTTAATCAAAGGTAATTACTAGGTCGATAGTTTATCTAAGTGTCACGTGCTATTAAGACTTAAAGCCTGCAGCACGCCTTAAATGGCCTGAGCTAGTATACACCGCTGACTTTGTTGTTTGAGGGATTTCTATGCTTTCACTGCTGGGTGCAGCTCTATCAAAGCTGCTCAGCAATGTATTAGTGGATTAAGCCAACACGGCTGAAGCTGGGTAAGCTGCTAAACTTAGGGTCAGGCCAAGTCAACCAAATGGCAAAAGCTTTGCCGACAATATATTCATCAGGCACCATGCCCTGCAGCTCAAAAGGAATACTTGGATCATCCCAGTAGCGGCTGTCCTTAGAGTTATCGCGGTTATCACCCATCATAAAATAATGCCCCGCTGGGACATGCCATTCACGGGTAGGCTCCATACGGCGGCGCCGCTCTTTACGGGTAAAATGCTCTTCTTCACCCAGCATCTCTGTATATAAACCAGCACTGCCTAAGCTGCCCGGTTCTTCTCCTAAAAATCGCTCAGCGATGGCTGTGCCGTTGACTAAAATATGTTTATCTGCGGTGTAGGTGATGGTATCCCCGGGTAAACCAACCACACGTTTAATGTAGTTAATCCGTGTGTCTTCAGGGTATTTAAACACCATGACATCACCGCGCTTTGGGTCATTGACTTCAAGGATTTTCTTATCGATAACCGGCAAACGGATACCATAAGAAAACTTATTCACTAGAATAAAATCCCCCACTTCAAGGGTTGGAATCATTGAGCCTGAAGGAATTTGGAATGGCTCAACAATAAATGAGCGCAAGACAAAAACCACCGCCAAAACAGGAAAGAATGACTTGCCGTACTCAATTAATACTGGCTCGCGCTCTAAACGCTCACGTACCTGTGGGCTGGGCGTGCCTGACTCTTGCTCATATTGGGTTATGGCTGCACGGCGCCGTGGAGCAAAATACAGCCAATCCAACAAAGCTAAAAAGCCGGTAATAGCAACCGCAATAACCAGTATTAATGGGAAATCAAATGCCATGGGCTAGTCATCCACTCTAAGAACTGCAAGGAAGGCTTCCTGTGGGATTTCCACGTTACCCACTTGTTTCATTCTTTTCTTACCGGCTTTTTGTTTCTCGAGCAGCTTACGCTTACGGCTCACATCACCACCGTAGCACTTAGCCAAAACGTTTTTACGCAGTGCTTTAACGTTGGTTCGCGCAACTATTTGCCCACCCAGTGCTGCCTGAATTGCTACGTCATACATTTGTCGTGGAATCAATTCACGCATTTTTTCAACCAACGAGCGGCCTTTAGTCGCCGCTTCATCACGGTGCACAATTAAGGCTAAGGCATCCACCGGCTCACCGTTAATCAGCACATCCAAGCGTGATAAGTTGGAGGTCTGGTAACGATCGAAGCTGTATTCTAGAGAAGCGTAACCACGACTGACGGACTTAAGGCGGTCAAAGAAGTCCATAACCACCTCGTTCATGGGTATTTCATAGACCAATTGCACTTGGCTGCCTAAGAAATGCATATCCACTTGCACCCCGCGTTTTTGCACACACAGAGTAATTACATTACCCAGGTGCTCTTGCGGCACTAAAATAGTTGCCTTAACAATGGGTTCACGCATTTCTTCAATCAACGATGGGTCTGGCATCCGCGACGGGTTATCGACGTATAGCACCTCACCGTTTTTCTGCTCAATTTCAAAGCTTACCGTTGGTGCTGTGGTGATTAAATCCAAGTCGTATTCGCGCTCTAAGCGCTCTTGAATAATCTCCATATGCAACATGCCCAAGAAGCCAATACGGAAACCGAAGCCCAAAGCATCTGAACTTTCTGGCGTGTACTCGAGGGCTGCATCATTCAAAGTGAGTTTTTCCAGCGCATCACGAAAATCTTCAAAATCTTCCGAGCTGACTGGGAATAAACCTGCATACACCTGTGGTTTTACCCGCTGGAAGCCCGGTAGCATATCCACATCAGGGGTGTGCGACAGGGTTAAAGTGTCACCTACAGGGGCGCCTTGAATGTCTTTGATGCCGGCAATAATAAAGCCCACCTCGCCGGCTTTAAGCTCTTTGGTTTGGGTCAATTTAGGGTTAAACAAGCCAACGCTATCCACCTGATGGACACGTCCAGTTGATTTAACCAAGACTTTATCGCCTTTTTTAATGCGGCCATGCTTAATTCGCACTAAAGAAACAACACCTAAATAGTTGTCAAACCAAGAGTCAATAATCAGAGCCTGGAGCGGTGAGTCAATTTCGCCCACTGGTGGTGGAATAACTTCAATTAAGCGCTCCAGCACATCCTCAACGCCAAGGCCCGTTTTCGCACTGCAGGTCACTGCATCAGTGGCATCAATGCCAATCACATGTTCAATCTCTTCTTGGACACGGATCGGATCTGCTTGCGGCAAATCAATTTTGTTCAGTACTGGCATCACCTCGAGACCTTGCTCGATGGCGGTATAACAGGTGGCTACAGATTGCGCCTCAACACCTTGGCCAGCATCAACCACCAGCAGAGCGCCTTCACAGGCTGCTAAGGATCGGCTCACTTCATAACTGAAGTCCACGTGGCCAGGGGTGTCAATAAAATTCAACTGATAGATTTTACCGTCTTTAGCGGTGTAGTCCAAGGTTACGCTCTTGGCTTTAATGGTAATACCCCGTTCACGCTCGAGATCCATAGAATCCAAAACCCGCGATTCCATTTCTCGCTCGCTCAAGCCACCGCATATTTGAATAAAACGGTCGGCCAGAGTGGATTTACCATGGTCGATATGGGCAATAATGGAAAAATTACGGATATGACTCAAATCGCTCACAGAACATCACTCTACAATTAAGTCCGTCGGCCGACTGCCAACAGAAAATAGTCAGAGAGTTTACCTGATTTGTGCTGCTTAAGTCACCTATCTATGGGACAAGAAAGCAAAAGACCATCTTTTTCGTCGACTTAAAAGTAAAAAAAGCGCCAAATTCATGGCGCTTGTAGGGCTTGCTTCACTGGTAAGCAGTAATGGTATTTTAATGATTTAAAGTCTACACAACAGCCTTGCGGCTCTGCCGACTTAACGAGCCATTAGCTTTTAATTAATGAATTCACCCATTTTGGAACAGTTTCAGCTGCTCGCCCATAGCTTGCATTATCGAACTGTGAGGCATTACTGCCTGCCTCTAAATTAAACTCTTTTGTCGCTACGCCTAAATGACGTGCTTCAGCGACAAAGCCTGCTGCTGGATAAACATGACCTGACGTACCAATCGCCACAAATAAGTCTGCTTGGCGCAACAGATAATAGACTTCGTCCAAATAAAATGGCATTTCACCAAACCAGACAATATGCGGCCGCAATGGTTGTGCTACAGCACAGCACTGGCAACGTACATCATCTGTCACAGGCTCCGCACTGTTCCACTCTATCACCTGTGCGCTTTTTACACAGCGCAGCTTCAACAACTCGCCATGCATATGTAAAACATTGTTCGAGCCGCCCCGCTGGTGAAGGTTATCAATATTTTGCGTCACTATAGTTACAGTGCCAAGAGCATTCTCTTGATAGTGAGCTTCAAGCTCAGCTAGGGCAATATGTGCAGGGTTGGGTTTGAGTTTAGGCGCGAGCAACTGCTGCCGACGCGCATTATAGAATTGCTGTACGCGGCTGGGATTACGAGCATAACCGGCAGGGGTTGCCACTTCTTCGATGGAGTGGTTCTCCCATAAACCATCTGCGGCACGAAAGGTTGCGATGCCTGAGTCAGCAGAAATACCCGCACCAGTTAAGATGACAATGTTTTTCGGCTGACTCTTATCCATGCTTAGCCCCATCCTTATTCAGCGCATAAACGGCGGCAGGCCGCTTGTATCACTTAGCTAATTTAAAGGTTATAAAGCTGGCACGGCCTTGACGCAACACGCGCATCGACAATGAGCGGTCGTTGGGTAAGTCCTTAGCAGTTCGCGCAAAGGTTTTCGCAGAGTCAATCACTTGATTGTTCAGATGAGTAATCACATCACCCCTACGTAAACCAATCATTGCAGCAGCGCCGTCTTGCACGTCTTGAATCACCACACCGCCCTGCAGATCCATGGCTTTCTTCTGCTCAGCAGTTAAGTCAACCACACTCACTCCGAGGCGGTTGTCCTGACTGGCTTTTCCTTGCGCACCAGCTGCAGCGGCCATTTCTTTGCCTTCAGCGGGCAACGAACCTACTTTTACTTTTAAGGTCTTGCGTGAACCATCACGCATCACAGTAAGTTTAACCGTTTCGCCGGGCTTCACAGAACCAATCAAATGCGGCAAGTCAGCCGACATCACCACCGGTTGATCATTCATGCTTAAGATAACATCGCCCACTCGCAGATCGCCTTTCGCTGCTGGGCTGCCTTCTAAGACTTGCGCAACCAGTGCGCCTGCAGGCTTATCCAAGCCAAAGGACTCAGCCAGGTCCTTATTGACCTCTTGGATCACCACGCCAAGCCAGCCACGCTCCACTTTACCACTGCTTTTAAGCTGGTCAGAAACATCTAGCGCCACTTCCATTGGGATGGCAAAAGAAAGCCCCATAAAGCCACCAGAACGGGTGAAAATCTGTGAGTTAATCCCAACCACTTCACCGTCTAGGTTAAACAGTGGACCACCTGAGTTGCCTGGGTTTATCGCCACATCAGTTTGAATAAAAGGTACATAGTTGTCATTGGGTAAGTTACGACCTGTGGCGGAAACAATCCCGGCAGTGACCGAGTGATCAAAACCAAAAGGCGAACCAATGGCTAACACCCACTCGCCGACTTTTAAGTCGTTTGATTTACCCAGTTTAACCGTAGGTAAGTTTTTACCTTTAACTTTCAATAAAGCCACATCAGTGCGCGGGTCAGTGCCGATTAATTCTGCTACCAGTTCACTGCGGTCAGAGAGCCGCACGATAATTTCATCGGCATCGGCAATCACATGGTTATTGGTCAACACGTAACCATCAGCAGAAATAATAAACCCTGAACCTAAGGATTGCGCCTCACGCTGGCGGCCCTTATTGCCGTCTTGCGGAGAGCGAGGCATGGGTATACTGCGCTCAAAAAACTCACGAAAGATAGGTGGTAAACCTTCCAAGTCAGGAAATGAATGAAAACCACCCGGACCACTTGAACTCTGTACAGTTTGCCGCGTACTGATATTAACCACTGCTGGTGCTGCTTCCTCAACCAAGGCAGTGAAATCGGGTAACTGGGCTTGTGCGGCAGGTATAGCCAACAGCATCCAAGCCAGGCATGTACTGATGAATAATGAGGTTTTTTTCTGCAACATGATTTTCTCCATAACTAACTTCAAACTTTAAGCACAGGACTTAAAGCAATCTGTGCCTTAAGCACCACTGGTTGCATTGCTGCGGCATCAATATAGCGCTCACTGTATAAGCGTACCCACAGGATTCCAGCAAGAAAGCCCAATACCGCAGAAAAAATAATCCAAGGTTCAGAGATATTCAAGGCTTGCATGCTTAATGCCACAGCAAACATAGCGAACAGCGGTAGCATATAAACCAGAAAAGCACTGCGTACTAAGGTTTCCTCTGCAATGCCCAAGATCACTTGATCACCTTTGCGCACCGGTAAGTCTGAACGCACTTGGATCAAGTGCGGTTTTTTATCTGCAGATAAAACGGTGAGAAGGCCTTGGCCACAGGTGGCCCTAGCCGTACAACTGCCACATGTGGTTTTACGCTGGGTGGCCACCCAAACTGTATCTGCATCAACACTCATTACCACGCCAGGCTCTTCAATCATCAGTGTGCTCCTGCTCCACTTGCATGGATAAAGCTATTCGTTCTGCACTGCCCAGAGGAATCTCACCAATCACTGTGATCATTAAATCTTGCGCCTGATGCTGTATTTTTCTAGAGACCACTGCGGTAGGACCAAGCTGACGACGACCACCCTCAATATCTAGATTGCCTATATTTTCAAAGAACACTGAAAAATGTGCTAAGCCATCTGAATAGACTTGGCTTACCACACTGCTATCGCTATCAATGGCTGGCTTGTAATGACTTTTCAGCAAAACAAACCCTGGCGGAACCCAGCCGGGCTGTAAGCCGGTATTGCTGTTAGCCTGTTCCGCGTCTTCACTGACGCTTTTGGGCTGCTCTACGATAGGTAGACAATCAGCACTAGGTACTACAGCAGCTTCAACGGCAGCCAACTGCTGATCCGCAGGTACTTGAAACTGAATGAACTGCAGACGCTCTAGTAGCTGCCCTTGTTCATTGAGCAAAAGTGTTTTTAATGGAATTGCGGTTGCCTGATCAAGGTAGATTTCGACTGGGTAGCGATGCTGATCATTCGGAGAAAACAATAAAACCGTTGTCATCTGACCAGCAACCCGTGTCTCACCAAGGGCAAGCACCTCATACCATTGGCGTAAGTGTTCTAATTTGGTGGTTTCTGCAGGCCACATATCCACACCAGCTAACTGATCTGCAATAGCCGCACTCAAGCATATAACCCTGCCATCAATACGCACCACTTCATGTGCAGGACCGTTCAGTTGGAGAAACCGCTCCACTAACTGCCCCTGTGGATTCATTTGACGCCAAACTTGATGGGTTGAAAAAGCCCCTTTACGTTCGTAAATAAAAGCACCTTGATAGTTTTGTACCTTTTGCGCGTTTTGTAGACGCTGTAGCAACTGGTCAACAGGCGTTGTTTGAGCAGCGAATAGGCTACCGGTTAGCGCCAACCACAATGCAGCACTTGCACCAAGATCTTTTAACTGCATCCGTTACTGACCTTCCAAGCTAGCAGCGCGGGCATACGGCAGGCCACTTTCTGTTTTATTCACGCTTGATTGCTGTGCATGCTGGCGTAAATAGCTGGGTAAGCGCCGCTCATACCATGCGTCTTGCCCTGAAACAGCTTGTGCTATGGGCGCTTTTTGACCTTGTGGACTGTAACTTGCCAGTACCACCGGACTTTGCGCTGTTGTGACAGCCGGTAAACGCTGCTCACTTTGCGCAACCATGGTGTCTTGCTGCAGTGCATCTTGATTGTAAAAACGTACACCACCAAGCACCGCTAAAGTGACTGAAGCTGCAACGGCCACGCGACCCAACCAAGGTAGACCTCGTGCTTTGGCGGGCTGCTCTGCTAGCTCTGGTGCTGCAGTTTGCTTAGTAACAAGCGCAGGCTCATCGTGAATGGCAGCCATAATGCGTGCTGACAAATCCTCTTGAACGCTGAATTGCTCATTGTGCATAGCGGCACGAGCAATTTGGTAACGCGACCAGCGTCCACGCAACTCTGCATCGTCGCTAGCATTCAGGATTCGACGCAACTCCAGCTCATCTGCCTCATTATCAATTAAGGCTGAGAGAGACTGCTTAAGAACGTCTTGACTCATATTAGATTCCTCTTTGGTTTGTGCCGCGCATTATTTTGCGTTTTGCAATAGGGGCCGCAAAGCTTTATCAACTGCCTCGCGCGCTCGAAAAATGCGTGAACGCACTGTACCGACGGGGCACTGCATCACGGCTGCAATGTCCTCATAACTGAGACCATCAAATTCACGTAAAGTTAGTGCGCGACGCAAATTTTCTGGTAATTGCTTGATACTGCGCTGCACGGTTTCATCAATTTCATCACGTAACATAAGGCGTTCAGGTGATGCCATATCTTTTAATCCATGATCGCCATCGTAAAACTCTGCATCGCTTGAATCGACATCACTGCTGGGTGGTCGACGGTTGCGTGACACCAGATAGTTTTTTGCCGTATTAATAGCAATGCGGTACAGCCAAGTATAAAACGCGCTATCCCCACGAAAATTAGCCAGTGCTCGGTACGCTTTAATAAATGCTTCTTGGGTAACATCTTGCGCTTCGTGCGGATCATGCACAAAGCGCACAACCAGCCCTAAAATTCGATGCTGGTACTTTAAAACCAACAAATCAAAAGCACGCTTATCACCATTTTGCACACGTTTGACCAACTGTTGATCATCATCAACTGTCATGCGCAGTCCCCAACGAGCCAGCTCGCTCCATTACTTCTATCAGCACGTTCATTGTGCGCCATAAGTTTACTCCGCATTAAACATATACAGTACTCAGTTGGTGCCGAAAATAAGACCTATCACAACCGTGTTCTGCTCTTACTCTACTGTATCGTTTCTCCACTCTCAGTGTGTTGCTAATCAACATATATACATATTGAGTCAGCAAAGACAGCAAAAGTTCCCAGCATTATAAGTATTTTGAAAAGCAAAGCAGCGCTATACTAACCCGCGTCTTTGCAGTGGATTGTTCTAATGAGCCAATATTACCAGTATGACGTTCTAATTATCGGCAGTGGTGCAGCAGGCTTAACCACCGCCTTAACCCTTCCGCAACACTTGCGTATTGCCGTTCTAAGTAAAGGTGACCTATCCAGTGGCTCAACCTACTGGGCCCAGGGTGGTGTTGCCGGCGTGCTTGATGAGAGCGATACAATTGAGTCCCATGTGCAAGATACATTGATTGCCGGGGCAGGTTTGTGCAATGAAGATGCTGTGCGTTTCACCATTGAAAACAGCCGCAGCGCCATTGACTGGCTCATTGAGCAAGGCGTCCCCTTTACCCGCAACGAGCCCAACACCAGTGATGATACGCAGTTTGACTACCACTTGACCCGCGAGGGCGGTCACAGCCATAGACGCATTATCCATGCCGCTGACGCAACCGGCGCAGCAATTTTCACCACTCTTTTAGAGCGCGCGCGTCAGCAAGATAATATTGATTTGATCGAGCAGCAAGCAGCGGTGGATTTAATCACTGAGAAAAAGCTGGGCGGCGATAACGATGCCTGTCTCGGCGCTTATGTGCTGAATAACACCACCCAAGAAGTGGACACTTATGCGGCACGCTTTACCGTGCTTGCCACTGGCGGAGCGGCCAAAGTCTACTTATATACCAGCAACCCCGACAGTGCCTGTGGGGACGGTATTGCGATGGCTTGGCGTGCCGGTTGCAGTGTGGCCAATTTAGAATTTAATCAGTTTCACCCAACCTGCTTATACCACCCAGAAGCGAAAAATTTTCTCATCACTGAAGCCTTGCGCGGTGAAGGCGCGCATTTAAAACTGCCCAATGGCGAGCGTTTTATGCCGCGCTTTGATAGTCGCGAAGAACTGGCACCGCGGGATATTGTGGCCCGCGCCATTGACCATGAAATGAAACGCCTTGGTATTGAGTACGTGTACTTGGATATCAGTCACAAGCCTGCTGAATTTATTAAAGAGCACTTTCCCACCGTGTATGAACGCTGCTTAACCTTTGGCTTTGATATTACTCAAGAGGCAATCCCTGTGGTTCCAGCGGCGCACTATACCTGCGGTGGGGTAGCGGTGAATCAGCATGGCCAAACTGATCTTGCCAACCTATACGCCATTGGCGAAACCAGTTTTACTGGTTTACACGGAGCGAACCGGATGGCCAGCAATTCATTGCTGGAGTGTTTTGTTTACGCCCGCTCAGCGGCCAGTGCTATTACTGCACAAGACGCGCAGATAAAGCCGCCCAAGCCTTTGCCGCCTTGGGATGAAAGTTTAGTCACCAACTCGGATGAGGATGTGATTATTGCCCACAACTGGGATGAGCTTAGACGTTTTATGTGGAATTACGTCGGGATTGTGCGCACCGATAAGCGTTTATTGCGCGCTCAACACCGCGTCCATTTGCTGCTCGATGAAATTGATGAGTTTTACAGCAACTATCGCATCAGCCGTGATTTAATTGAACTCCGTAATTTAGCGGTCGTTGCCGATTTAATGATTCGCTCGGCGATGTTACGTAAAGAAAGTCGAGGCTTGCACTACACCCTTGATTATCCAGAACTCAGTGCCCAGGCGCAGGATACTATTTTATTCCCTGCCAGCGCTGACGACTGAACTTTAAGCGTAGCCGCAGACGCCGATGGCTGTCCTGCGGCAAACTATCTGCTGGGATTAAAGCACTGCGATAAAACCGCTGCCAACTGTGTCGATAGCGCACTAACACCAATGCCGGTATCGCCATGCTGTCGCCCCTTAACTGTATTGGCTGCCAACCCTGCTTGGCACTCCAGAGCTGCCAGCCTTGTGGGCAATAACGCAAACCACGCCTTAACTGAGGGGTTTGGCGGTATTGAAGCAGATACAACTGTTGCACTATGGGTCCGCATAAAGCTAGACAAACACAGACTCTTAAAGCTGCGCTTATATTTGCATTAAAAGCAGCTAAGCAACCCAGTCCTGACACCAGCAAAACTGCCCATGACAGCCTTAAGGAAGGCTGCCAAAAACAGCTAAAAGCCTGCTTATTTCGGCTTTGCATGGTCCAGAACTAACTCAATAATGCGCTTTAGATCTGGATTGTTCGGCTCAGAGCGACGCATAAACCAAGCAAAAAGATCTTGGTCTTCACAATCTAATAAAGCGCGATAACGTTCGCGATCAGCTGCGTCGAGCTTTAGGTACTGTTCTTCAACAAAAGGTACCAGCAACTGGTCCAACTCCCACATACCTCTACGACTGTGCCAATAGAGACGTTTCACTTCAGTTTCGGTAGACATGACACACTCCAAACAATAATAAATCAGTATAAGACAGGTTTAACAAAGACGCATGCGCTGACAAGAAGCATTTAGCCCTCTATGATAGGCACAGGCATTATTCACAAGCGAGACAGTCATGACAGGTTGTGCAAGTTTTACACCACTCACTCACGAAGGCGTTTTGGCCGTACGCGGCGTAGACGCTAAAACTTTTTTACAAGGGCTCACCACCTGCAACCTTGCCTACATTAGCGATGAACGCAGTAGTTTAGGTGCGCGCTGTACGCCAAAGGGGCGCATGTTATCAAGTTTTCGTGTGCTTTTAGAAAATGACGGCTATTTATTGGCAATGGACAGCGATATTTTAGTCGAACAGTTGGCTGAGCTGCAAAAGTTTGCGGTCTTTTCCAAATCCAAACTCAGCGATGATAGCGCGCAATGGAGCCGTTTTGGCTTATATAAAGCTGATGAAGCCCTCACCGCTTTAGGTGTTGAGCTACCCAGTGAAGTCAATAGCACCGTGCATCACAATCAGATGATTGCGATTCGTGTCTCTGCTGAATTAACTGAGCTTTGGGTCGCTGCCGATGAAGGTCCGTGTTTGCGCAAACGTTTGCTTAATTTGCTTCCCGAAGCGCCACTTAACACTTGGCTATTAGGACTTATACGCAGCGGGATTGGCCATGTCACAATGCCCATTCGAGAACAGTTTATTCCGCAAATGCTGAACTTACCGGCTTTAGATGCGGTGAGCTTTAAAAAAGGCTGCTACACCGGGCAAGAGATTGTGGCCCGCATGCAGTACTTAGGTAAATTAAAGCGTCATATGTACCGCTTTCAATTGGCCACCAGCGATGTGCCAGAGGTTGGTACTGCGCTGCTATCCCCCGTGCACTCAAGTGCGGTGGGAGAAGTGGTCAGTGCGGCGCAAAGCGAATACGGTGTGGAATTACTGGCGACTGCGCTGGATGATGCCGTCAACGATGGCCGCATTCACCTCGAGGGGAACGAGAAAATCCTTTTGGAGAAACTCGAACTACCTTACCTCCTCGATACCGAGCGCGAGATTTTACGCTAACTTTTTGCTGTAATCTGTAGCTCAACACAGCAACAGTCAACGCCCTGCTCCTTAGCAGGGCGTTTTTATATCTTTTAGGAAATTAGCTTTTCTCAACTGCTTTTGCGCTGTCAAATATTGCCTGCTTTTAGTAGGTGGCACTGTCAAGCAAAGCCTCTTCCCAGCTGCACTTGACCTCCATCAAGGCCTCAACTGAGCAAACTGCTTAGATTAGGTGAGTTAAAAATGGATCTGCCGTCTGGATGGATCTACACCTAAAAATAGGAGATCACATGCAACTGGTTTGCCCTGCAGGCAGCCTGCCTGCCCTTAAAGCTGCTATTCGACAAGGTGCTGATGCTGTTTATGTTGGTTTTCGAGACGACACTAACGCTCGTCACTTTGCTGGCCTTAACCTCAATGACAAGCAGCTGGAAAGTGGCATTGAATTTGCTCAGCAACACAACAAACATATTTATATTGCCGTTAACACCTACGCGCAATCACAAGGCTGGGATCGCTGGCAACGTGCTGTTGATCAAGCCGCGGATCTAGGAGTTAATGCGCTTATTGCTGCAGACCCTGGGGTCTTGGCCTACGCTAGCAAACAACATCCTGAGCTTAATCTGCACTTATCGGTGCAAGGCTCCGCCACTAACGCAGCTGCGTTAGCTTTTTATCAAGAACGTTACAATATTAAGCGCGCGGTATTACCCCGGGTATTGTCATTGGCGCAAGTTAAGCAGGTTGCCAGCCAAAGCCCAGTACCCATTGAGGTGTTTGCCTTTGGCAGCTTATGCATTATGGCCGAAGGTCGCTGCCACTTATCATCCTACCTCACCGGTGAGTCGCCAAACCTGTGTGGTGTGTGCTCCCCAGCTAAAGATGTGCGCTGGAGTAATGAGAACGGTGAGCTGACCTCGCGCCTGAATAACGTTTTAATTGACCGTTATAGCGAAGACGAATCCGCCGGTTACCCCACCCTGTGTAAGGGGCGCTTTATGGTGAATGGCCAACGCTTCCATGCGCTCGAAGAGCCAACCAGTCTGGATACGATGGACTTAATCCCGCAGCTGGCCAAGATTGGGGTGACCGCAGTTAAAATTGAAGGCCGCCAACGCAGCCCTGCCTATGTTGAGCAAGTGACTCGCGTCTGGCGTGCAGCCCTGGATAGCCATCAAAAAGCCCCTGATAAGTATCAGGTGGAGCCGTCTTGGCGACAAACTTTAGCCGGCCTTTCTGAAGGCAGTCAAACCACACTCGGTGCATATCACCGTTCTTGGCAATAGGGAGCATGCTGATGAAGCTTTCTTTAGGTCCAGTTTTGTTTTTCTGGG
This sequence comes from uncultured Thiopseudomonas sp., assembly GCA_964516465.1. Lineage (GTDB taxonomy): Bacteria > Pseudomonadota > Gammaproteobacteria > Pseudomonadales > Pseudomonadaceae > Denitrificimonas. The sequence goes on from CAZEZR010000037.1 coordinate 16,926, forward strand.
AACGCGACACCTTGATGCAGTTCTATGCCGATATGGCTGAGCAACCGCTGGACATTATTTATCTGGGTGAAACCGTGTGCTCTAAACGGCGCTCGCTCTCACTGAATGATTGGCTGGATTTGGCCCGTGATATGCAGGAGCAAAGCACAGCACAAATCGTTGTTTCAGGCTTAACCTTGGTTGAAGCAGCCTCCGAGCTCTCCAGTCTAAAACGGTTGTGTGCCAATGGTGAGTTCTTAGTGGAAGCCAACGATATGGCTGCTGTGCACTATCTACATGAAAACCAAGTGCCCTTTGTTGGCGGTCCCGCTTTGAATATTTACAATGGTCATACTTTGGCTGAGTTTATTGCCGCTGGAATGATCCGCTGGTCACCGCCAGTCGAATGCTCAGCAGAGATTATTGCTGCTGCATTAGCGCAACTGGATGAGCTTGGCGTGGCCCGTCCTGAAGTTGAAGTGTTTGCTTATGGGCAATTACCTCTGGCGTATTCAGCGCGCTGCTTTACCGCGCGCTCAGAGAACCGTCCAAAAGACGATTGCGATCTGTGCTGTATTAAATATGCGGAAGGGATTCCTTTGCTCAGTCAGGAAGGGCAAGCCCTGTTTACTATCAATGGCATTCAAACCATGTCGGCTGAAGTGAATAATTTACTGGCTGACTTCCCTGCACTGCAAGCTGCCGGAACTGATATTGCCCGCTTGAGCCCTCGGGCACAGGGCATGACAGAGGTGATCAGTGCTTGGGATAAAGTGCGCAAAGGCGCAAGCGCCCCGCTGGCCGTCCAAGGCTGTAATGGCTACTGGCATGGCCGGCCAGGCATGGTGAGCGTTGAGGAGGTAGGTTTATGTTAGGTCGAGCAGCACCTTTTATCCTATCTGCCAGTGATCGTGTTTTGCCTTTGGCCAGTCATATGCCTTTTTTCTTGCAGCGCTTAGCCTTACAGCGCAGTTTAAATCAGGTCTTTGCTCAGGCAATGGACGATGGATTGTTCGAAATGCTCGAGCAGCGCTGGATGCGTTTGCAGGTCAATGATCTGAATTTATCCTGGTGCTTAAGTAAAGACCCGCAGAGCAACCGCTTACTGATTAAAGACCGTGCACCGGTTGAAGTGACCATCAGCGGTAATTGGCGCGAGTTCTTATTGCTTGCCAGCCGTCAAGAAGACCCTGACACCTTATTCTTCCGCCGCCGATTACAGATTGATGGTGATACTGAATTAGGCTTGGCGGTAAAAAATATGATTGACAGTCTTGATTCAGAAGATTTACCCCACTGGCTCTGGCACACCATTGAAACCCTGGGTAAAGAAGCAATGCCAGCAACAAGTTAATCTGCGCTAAGTCTTGAGCATTACTGAGCCAAGCTCTATTATTATTTGCAATAGTAATAGAGCTGGCAATGCGCGCTATCCTACACATTGTTTGCCCATTTGCTGGCCCTTTTGACGATGAGATGCATGCCGTTATTCAGCCGCTGGCCGAATCAATTAGCCAAGAACCTGACTTACTGTGGTAAATATGGACCGAAAACGCTGAAAGCCAAGCAGCAGATGGTGTATATCTATTTACCCATGCAACATCTACGCAAAACTATTTAGACAAGCACAGCACGCATGCTTGACCGCCAGTGGCGTCAGCGGCATTCGCGTTAAGCTGTTTGCGGTGAATAAGCCGCCCAGCAAAATTTGTAAAGGACCCACTCAATGACCACTAGCAAGCTAGATAAAATTCTCGCGCAATCCTACCAAGAGCGCGAAAGTGGCTACCGACAAAAAGCCTTAAAAATGTATCCGCACTTTTGTGGCCGTTGCAGCCGTGAATTTAGCGGCAAGCGTTTAAGTGAGCTCACCGTACATCACCGTGATCACAACCATGATAACAACCCTGCTGACGGTTCAAACTGGGAGCTGCTGTGTTTGTACTGCCATGATAATGAGCATCAGCGCCAAGTTGACTTACACTATCAAAAAGACATCCCTGCAGGACAAAAAGGGTCACAGCAAACGTTTAAAGGTTTAGCCGGATTGGCTGACTTACTGAAGAACAAAGAAACCCAATAAAGCAGTTGAGTCAAATGAACATACCCAGCTGCTTACAGGTGTTCTATCTATTTATTTATAACCCCTGCAATGCCTGCTCGTTAAAGTAACAGCAGCTATTAACTGGTGTACAAATGCGCTGTTGCTGCACGGCTTAACCGATAATAACTTACCTACCGATTAACCATTTTGCGGGGCAATTCTAACTATTGAGTAAAATACTTATTAAGTTGACTGGACAGTCAGCCACAAGGTGATTACTTTCAGTAGGCGCTATAAAAAAAGCGAAAACAAAAATATTGGCGATTTAAGGAATACCATCATGAAAAGAATTATAGCAGGTATGATTTTAGCCTCCGCATCGACTTTCGCTTTAGCGAACCCAGCTGGTTGCGGGTTTGGCTCGACGGCTGTTTTCCCTGATGCGAACCAGTGGCACCAGCATGTAATGGCGGCCACGACCAACGCCAGTTCTGGTAACCAAACCTTTGGTATGACTTCTGGCACTTCAGGCTGTGAGGATGCCAACGGTCCTTTAAAGTCTGCACAAGTTTTTATGGATGACAATATGGATCAACTGGCCGCGGATGCTGCCACTGGTCAAGGTGAAACCTTAGCAGCTCTAGCCGAAGTGATGGGTGTTAACGCAGAAGATAGGACTGCTTTTAATCGCGTAATGCAAGCTAACTTCGATGCCGTATTCAATGCTGAAGCAACGTCAGCAAGTTCATTTGCTGCGCTGACTGCAGCTATGGCTAAAGATGAAAACCTACAGAAATACTTAGGTTAATTTCTTACTGACTACCAAGCCCGCCTTGGCGGGCTTGTTTCATTTATACAGTAAAGGTTTTCAGCATGATTGCTCGCTCTTTAGCTGCTAGCTTTTTGTACTTATCCTGCTCTGCCTTTGCTCAAGCCGCATCTTTGTCATCTTTAGCAAAGCTCGAGTCTCTTGCTAACAGTAAGCAATGGGCGCATCTTTTACACTACCGTAAGCATCCATTTACTGGACGCTATATCAGCCAAAACGATAGTCCCAATTTCTTTTTAGCGGATAATGGGCAAAACTCATTGCTGGCTGAACTACAAGCTGATTTGCACCAGTTTATGCGCACAAATTTAGCTGATAACCAGTCCGCGCAATGCCAATTCCCTGCGCGTTACTATTGGCTTAAGCAACAATTTCCAGAGCTGAAAATGATTGACCAGCCCTGCTCTGAGTTCGATCAGTGGCGCCATGAATTAAGCGCTGAGTATCTGACCCTAATCTTCCCCGCGTCTCATATCAATTCGCCCTCTTCCATGTATGGCCATACCCTGATTCGCCTTGATAAAAAGAACCCGACCAGCAATAAACTCTTAGCCTACAGTGTCAATTTTGCAGCCAATGCCGACCCTAACGATAATGAACTGGTTTTTTCCTGGAAAGGTTTAACGGGTGGTTATCCAGGGGTGGTGTCTGTTTTACCCTATTATGCAAAAACCAATGAATACTCGCATATGGAATCTCGCGATATTTGGGAATATAAACTCAACCTGAATAAAAGCGAAACTGAACAGTTTGTGCGTCATATTTGGGAGACTAAAGACAGCTACTTTGATTATTTCTTCTTTGATGAGAACTGCTCCTATCGCTTACTGGCTTTATTAGATGCCAGTTCTGAACGCATTGATGTCACTGACGACTTCACCTTTACCGCTTTGCCAGTGGACACCATACGGGCCTTACAAAAGCGCGGTTTAATTGACGCCACTGAATACCGGCCTTCCGCTGCCAGCGCAATGGAAAACAAAAGTCAACAAGCTGTACCACAAGTATTAAAACAGGCGCGCAAGTTGGTTGAACAACCCGATCGGATTCAAGTGCCGCTAACAGATCTTAGCGAGCAAGAAACCATACAGGCTCTAGAGCTTGCTTATGCCTACGCGCGTTATTTAGCGGTGCAAAAAAAACAAGCCAATCCGGAACTGCGCAAACGCACGCTGGAGATTTTATCCGCACGGGCCAAGTACTCTGACTCTGCAGGTTTTGCAGAAATCCCCGAGCCAGCCTATCGCGACGATCAAGGTCATTTAAGCCAGCGCCTAGGAGTTAAAGCAGGCAGTACACTGTCAGACACTCGACGCGGTTCAGGGTCAGATTATCTGGGGTTTATTGATTTAAGTTACCGCGCAGCTTTTCATGATGTGCTGGATCCACCGCAAGGCTTTGTGCCAGGTTCGCAAATCCAAATGGCTCATTTAAGCCTAAGACTGTGGGAGGGTGGCGCAGTCAGGCTGCAACAGCTGCAATTGGTGGATATTTTATCACTTAGTCAGCAAACCCATTTTCAGCGACCGCTCGCCTGGTCTGTTAGCGGTGGATTAGATCGTTTTATTGGCGCAGATGCGGAGCTCTTTGGCTATTTGCATACGGGCCTCGGTAAGGCTTGGCTCACGTCAATGGGACGCTTTTATGGCTTAGCACAGGCGCAGTTGCTGGCAGATAATCAGTTTAATAAAGGCGCTCAGTTCAGCCTAGGACCACGGGTAGGCTGGTTATGGCAAGGTGAGCAATTTCAGGCGCAGCTGGAAGGCAACTGGCAAGGCTTAAGTTGGCTCGACAAAACCAAGCGTAGCGAAGTGAAAGCCCAGCTCGGTTGGCGGTTATCGACCAGTGCACAGTTGCGCTTAGAAGCTAAGAGTCAGCACTTTAACCTTAACCGACAGAGCAGCGAACAGCATGAGGTGAGACTTGGGCTTAATTGGTATTATTAAAGCACTCAAGAACAGAGTCGCAGCGTTAGGTTTTAGTTTTTATTCTGGATTGACTCTGTGCTTCAGCAGCCTACTTATTGCAGGCTGCTCATCGTTGTCGACACTATTTTTTTACCCCCAAAGCACTTTAATTGCGACACCTAAAGAGGCGCATCTGGACTATCAGGATATCTGGTTAACAGCTGCAGACGGCACTAAGCTGCACGGGTGGTGGATGCCAGCACAAGGAGAGATAGTCGACTCCAATATTATGCTGCTCTATCTACACGGTAATGCGGAAAATATTTCCAGTCACAGTCGTAGCATTTATTGGTTGCCAAAAAATGGCGTCAGCGTGCTGGCTTTAGACTACCGTGGTTTTGGCGCCTCTGAGGGCGTAGCACAGCTACCCGATATGCTGCAAGATCTCGACGCCGCTGCATTGTGGATGAAACAGCACTATCCGGAAAAACAGTTGCTGATCTTAGGGCAAAGCATTGGCACTGCGTTGGCTATTAACTTTGCTGCCGAGGCGGCAGAGCGCTACCAAATTCAAGCACTGGTACTGGATGCTCCATTCACCGGTTTTGCTACAACTGCCCGCAGTGCCCTGAGTGCTAATTTAGTCGGTTGGCTGATTTGGCCTTTTACCGTACTCATCCCCAGTCGGTGGGATCCGAGCAAACATATCGATAAGATTAATCTGCCGGTACTCATCATGCACAGTCCAGACGATCAAGTTGTGCCATACAAGTACGGTAAAGCACTCTTGCAACAATGGCAGCAAGCGCACCCAGAGCAACAGCTGTGTTGGTTAGACTCCAGCGGAGCGCACATGATGTCTTTTGCTCATCCTGATATAAGGCAAGCAACGTTAAACTTTATGACCAGCAGAAAATGTCCAGATTAGAGCTTAGCTAGAGCAATAGATGATTCTACTTGACGCTTAAACTGCACCCTAAGCAATGCGCTTATGCTGGTGAGACTAAGAACCTTTTTTGCTTAATGCGCCCTCAACCAGTCGCCAGTTGCAATGCTAACCATGCCAATCAACTTGATCTAAAAATAAGATGCTTTTCCCAGTCCTCATTGGGCACCTCGAGTTCACTGACCATACGACCTAACTGCGAAATACGCTCAGTATGTACAGCGTCAGTATTGCCGCAGACCAAATGATGCCAAGCAAACAAGTCTTTACCTTCATGCACTAAGCGGTAGGCGCAAGTGTTGGGCAGCCAGCTAAAGGCATCGGTTTGCTCCGCCGTCAACTGAATACAATCAGGGACAATACTTTGACGATCTGGGTAATTACTGCAACGCGCAGTGTCTAAATCAAGCAATTTACAAGCGATATTGGTGTAATAAATTGCACCATCCTCTTCGTCTTCAAGTTTCTGCAAGCAACACAAACCGCAACCATCGCACAAAGACTCCCACTCTTCCCGAGTAAGCTCTGCTAGAGTTTTACGCTTCCAAAATGCTTCAACAATTGCTGCCATATTCTGTTCTACCTTTACTGCGCGCCACGCTAAATAAGCGGTGAGTTAATCAAGTTTACATTCAACCTGCACCCGCAATTTAATCACGGTACTGCTAAAACGTGCGGTTAAGTGTGCTTTGTCACCGCTCGCTATACGTGTTTTGCGAGTGCGCGGTGACTCAGGGCCGTTACGAAAACGTGCGGTACACACAGCCGCGCGCGGACCATAGTTATGTAACGAGACTGAGCCTGTATTATTACCTAAATCTAAGGTCTGAATATCTATTTCAGCACCATTCAATTGTTGTTCAACTTCAATTGGGAAGGCAAATACTGTAGCAGGCAGCAATAAGCAGCCCATTAGTATTAATTTCTTCATGATGATCTCATACATCAAATTACTCGCGCAGTGTAACCCATCAATAGTGGAAAAACGGCTGTTTAAGGAATAAAGTGCTGTATTTACCCAGACTGGCCATTTATCATCAGCGCGGCAAACAACTCAACCGTATTGTAGCGGGCTCAACGCTCTATTTTCTAGTGAGCAGCCCAAACCTTCTTAAGTACAGCGCCCATTAAGCCCTCTATGCAAACAATCAACTCCGCAATTAGCACCATCAATGATCTGGTTTGGGGCACGCCCATGCTGATTGCCATTCTAGGCAGCGGGTTGTTTTTGATGCTCTCGCTAAAGTTTATGCCGGTGCGCAATATTAAACGGGGCTTTAAAGAAATTTGGCACGGCCGGACCAAAGGTGACGCCAGTATTGGTCAGATCAGTCCCTTTGCCGCGCTGATGACTACCCTAGCCGCCACGGTTGGTACGGGCAATATTGCCGGTGTTGCCACTGCTATCGTCCTTGGCGGACCTGGCGCGCTATTTTGGATGTGGTGTACCGCATTAGTGGGCATGGCAACCAAGTATTGTGAAGTTGTTCTGGCGGTGCACTACCGTGAGAAAAACAGCCACAACCATTTTGTTGGTGGTCCCATGTATGCGATTAAAAATGGCTTAGGCCAGAAGTGGGCGTGGCTGGGCGCTTGCTTTGCAATATTTGGTGGACTGGCCAGCTTTGGTATTGGCAATATGGTCCAGGTCAACAGTATGGCCGCCAGCCTAGCGGTGTCTTTCTCTATTCCTGCTTGGCTCATTGGCCTGTGCATTATGGCTTTAGTGGGTTTGGTTATTTTAGGCGGCATTCAACGCATTGGTGCTGTAGCGCAAACCTTGGTGCCCTTTATGTGCGCAGTTTATGTGCTGGGGGCTTTATTTGTACTTATTACTCACTACGCTGCTATTCCAGCTGCATTTATCTTGATTTTTGATTCTGCTTTTAATGGCCATGCGGCTGTGGGTGGCTTTACCGGTGCGGCAATGATTGCCGCCTTACGCTTTGGTGTGGCCCGTGGCGTGTTCTCCAACGAGGCGGGACTTGGCAGTGCTGGTATTGCGCAGGCTGCAGGTACCAGTAACGATCCTGTTGTTTCGGGTCTCATTGGTATGATGGGCACCTTTATCGACACCCTGATCGTCTGCACCATGACCGGCTTAGCCATTATCTGCTCAGGTGTCTGGAGCAGTGGGCTCAGCGGTGCAGCCTTATCCTCTGCTGCATTTGAGTCAGCGCTGCCAGGCGCTGGTAATTATCTGCTCACCACCACCTTGGTGATTTTCGCCTTTACCACAATATTGGGCTGGAGTTACTACGGCGAGCGTTGCTGGGAGTTTCTCTTTGGCGCCCGGGCCATTCTACCTTACCGCCTAATTTGGGTTGCAGTAGTGCCGTTAGGGGCAATCACTCAGTTAGAGACAGCTTGGCTGTTAGCCGATACCTTAAATGGCTTAATGGCACTGCCCAACCTGATTTCCCTATTGTTACTGAGCCCCGTGGTTATTAAGCTTACTCAGGACCATTTTGCCCAGCGCAGAGTTGATTGGCAGCTAGGAAAGCTTTAAAGCAGATGCCTACCCCGCGGTTTTACGGTAGCATTCTATTATATTGCTTTTACCTGACTGACTGGAAACCTTCATGATTGACCGTCTTACCTTGCTGCGCCCCGATGATTGGCATATTCACCTGCGCGATGGCGCGGTGTTGCAAAATACCGTAGCTGATGCTGCACGTACGTTTGCCCGTGCGATCATTATGCCAAACCTAGTACCGCCCGTACGTAACACAGCCGAAGCCGATCAATACCGTGAACGTATTTTAAATGCGCGTCCAACGCAGAGTACCTTCGAGCCTTTAATGGTGCTCTACCTCACCGATAACACCAGCGCGCACGATATTAAAGCGGCAAAAGACAGTGGTTTTGTCCATGCAGCCAAGCTCTACCCCGCCGGTGCTACCACCAACTCTGACCATGGTGTCACCAAGCTGGAAGCCATCTACCCAGCCCTTGAAACAATGAGTGAAGTGGGTATGCCGCTATTAGTACACGGAGAAGTGACTCGCAATGAAGTGGATATTTTCGACCGCGAAAAGTACTTTATTGATGAGCAGTTGACGGGTTTAGTTAAGCGCTTCCCAGATTTAAAAGTAGTCTTGGAACATATTACCACCAGCGATGCAGCACAATTTGTTCGCGCGGCAAGCGACAATGTTGCAGCAACCATTACCGCTCACCACCTGCTGTATAACCGCAACCATATGCTGGCTGGCGGTATTCGCCCGCACTTTTACTGCCTGCCGATTCTTAAGCGTAATACTCATCAAGAGGCATTACTGGATGCAGCTACCAGTGGTTCAGCTAAGTTTTTCTTAGGCACGGATTCTGCTCCCCATGCACAAAATGCGAAAGAAATCGCCTGTGGTTGTGCCGGTTGCTACACCGCTTACGCTGCTATTGAGCTTTATGCCGAAGCTTTTGAGCAACGTAATGCGCTCGATAAGCTGGAAGCCTTTGCCAGCCACTTTGGCGCAGACTTCTACGGTTTACCGCGCAACCAAGACAGCATTACCTTAGTGCGGGAGTCTTGGGCTGTGCCGACAACTTTAGATTTTGGCGAGCAGCAACTGATTCCGTTACGTGCGGGTGAAACCTTGCACTGGCGTGTATTAGGAGCACAGAGATGAGTCAGAATATTGCAGATTACGACTATGAGCTGCCTGACAACGGCAATAACGGCCAAGAAAAAAACAATAACAGCTTAAAATCGCCCATGGCACGGCGCTTCCGCGGTTATCTACCGGTGGTAATTGATGTGGAAACCGGCGGTTTTAATAGCGCTACCGACGCCCTGCTGGAAATCGCCGCGGTTATTCCAGCTATGGATGACGAAGGCCTACTCTACGCTGAGCACACGCTGTTTTACCGTGTTGAACCCTTTGCTGGCGCTAATATTGAGCAAGCGGCCCTCGATTTTACTGGCATTATTTTGGACCACCCTTTGCGTATGGCCGTCTCTGAAGAGCGCGCGCTGGGTGAGATCTTCAAAAGCGTCCGCAAGTCATTGAAAGCCAGTGGCTGTAAACGGGCTATTTTAGTTGGCCATAACAGTCATTTTGACTTGGGTTTTTTAAATGCAGCGGTTGCGCGCTGCGGGATTAAGCGCAATCCATTCCATCCTTTTTCCAGTTTTGACACCGCCACTTTAGGCGGTTTGGCTTATGGTCAAACCGTGCTGGCTAAAGCCTGTGAAGCGGCCTCAATCAGCTTTGATAGCCGTGAAGCGCATAACGCTCGCTACGATACGGAAAAAACTGCCGAACTGTTCTTTGGTATCGTCAATCGCTGGAAAGAAATGGGCGGCTGGGACGACTTCCAGTAAAACAAAGCTATTCAAGCGCACTAAAGCCATAGCAAAAGGCTGTAAGCAATCAATATGCTTACAGCCTTTTTTATCGTAATCACTTCGATCTCAACTCAAGTAAGCGCTGAGAATGTGCTTTGACTTTAGTCGGTGGGATGGCGGAAATTTATTTTAACCGGCGCTCAATGCCCTTCTCGACCAATATTTTTGCAGAGATTTCTTCTACTGAAAAATGTGTGGTGTTAATGAAGTTGATATTTTCCCGTTGAAATAAAGCTTCCACTTCGCGCACTTCAAACTCGCATTGCGCATAACTGGCATAGCGGCTATTGGGCTTACGCTCATTACGAATAGCGGCTAAACGATCCGCATCAATGGTTAAGCCAAACAGTTTATCTTTATGCTGCTTTAACGACTGTGGAATACGTAAGTCTTCCATATCATCTTCAGTCAATGGGTAGTTGGCAGCGCGGATACCATACTGCATCGCCATATATAAACAGGTTGGGGTTTTACCACAACGGGATACACCGATCAGAATAATATCGGCACTGTCATAATGCCGAGTGCGCCCACCATCATCATTATCTAAAGCAAAGTGTACCGCTTCAATACGCTCCATATAGTTAGCGCTATGGGTGATGGAGTGTGACTTACCCACTGAATAAGAGGAACGGTCATTGAGCTCGTCCTCTAGCGGAGACAAGAAAGTCGAGAAAATATCCACCTTAAACGCGTTGGCCGTTGATAAGATGTCGCGAATTTCAGCATTAACGATGGTATCAAAGACAATAGGGCGTAATTTTTCAGTGTCCGCAATCTCGTTAATTTGTAGTACCATAGCCTGTGCTTTTTCGACACTGTCAATGTAAGGTCGAGTTAAACGGCGAAAGTCGATATTATCGAACTGCGCCAATAAGCTTTGTCCAAGCGTTTCGGCAGTAATACCCGTTCCGTCAGAAATAAAAAAAGCTGTACGTTTCATAATTGCCAAAAGCCTTAAGTCGTGAA
>CAZEZR010000038.1:0-27796 GCA_964516465.1 uncultured Thiopseudomonas sp.
CGCATGCAGGGTGTTGTGGGGGCTGAGGGCTAAAAACCCTCGGCTACCCGATTAGCAGGTCTGCGGCGTGCTGCTTTGGGTTGGGGTTGGCGGCTTAGAAGCTTTTGCAAAAGCAGTGCCCACGATCTGTGTCTGACCTGCCACGCTGGCGTCGCTTTTCCCTTAACGGGCCGTTCTGGCACGATGCGGGCGCTGCGCCATCCATGGCTTCGCTTGCCGCGTCACCACCGCGGCAGGTCTTGAACCATTGATATTGTTAGCAGACCTGCGGTTTATCGCTTGTCGCTTGGGGTTAGGTATGGGCGCTTAGTTTGACAGCTGAAAACTTGCATTGCAGCGCGCTACTTGTTTGCAGACTTACGGTTTGTCGCTGGCGTTACAGTGTCCGGCTTGGTTTCGATCTAAACATATTTTGCACTGGGTTGAGCTTTGCCGCTGCTGATGGTTTTTGTTGCTATAATGCGTGGCTATTTTATTGATGGGAACGGGCGGTATATGTTGCGAGGCTCTGCTGGCGGTTTAGCGAGGGATTGTGCGGTGGTTACGCTGTGCGTGATGCTCGGTGTAATGGTTGCCGGCTGTAGGTTACCTGCCGTGTTGCGAGAGCATTAACTGATGCGCCTGAAAAACATCCGTTTAGCCGGCTTTAAATCTTTTGTGGACCCCACTACGGTCAGCTTTCCCAGCAATATGACCGCTGTGGTTGGGCCTAATGGTTGCGGGAAGTCCAATATCATTGATGCGGTGCGCTGGGTGTTGGGTGAAAGCTCGGCGAAAAACCTGCGCGGCGAGTCCATGACCGATGTGATTTTCAATGGCTCCAATACCCGCAAGCCAGTTGCCCAGGCCAGCATTGAACTGGTGTTTGATAACAGCTCTGGCACCTTGCAGGGCGAATATGCCAGCTATGCCGAAATCTCCATTCGCCGCCGCGTCACCCGTGAAGCGCAAAGCACTTACTATCTTAATGGGGTGAAATGCCGCCGCCGCGATATCACTGATATTTTCCTCGGTACCGGTCTCGGCCCGCGCAGTTACGCAATTATTGAGCAGGGTATGATTTCGCGCTTGGTCGAAGCGCGCCCGGATGACTTGCGCATCTTTATTGAAGAAGCTGCAGGTATTTCTAAATATAAAGAACGCCGCCGCGAAACTGAAAACCGCATTCGCCGCACCCAAGACAACCTCGACCGTTTAGAGGATTTGCGTGAAGAGCTGGGTCGGCAAATTGAGCGCTTACAACGCCAAGCCAGTGCCGCAGAAAAGTATCAACAATACAAAGCAGAAGAACACACTTTAAAAGCCCAGCTCACCGCATTGCGTTGGCAGCAGCTCAATGGCCAAGCTGGCGAGCATGCAGCGCTGATTGCTGAGTTAGAAACAGCGCTAGAAGCCTGCATTGCCGAACAGCGTCAAGCCGATGCGAAAATTGAATTATTGCGCGACAGTCATCATGAGTTATCCGATACCTTTAATCGGGTGCAGGGGCGTTTTTATGCCATTGGTGCTGATATTGCCCGCCAAGAGCAGAGCATTCAGCATGCCCAGCAACGTTTACAACAGCTGCACAAAGACTTGCAAGAAGCCGAGCGCGCCCGCTTAGAGACTGAAGCACACTTAGCCAGTGATCGTGAATTATTAGCCAGCTTGGATGCAGAACTGATAGAAATTACCGAGCAGCATGCCGCAGCGCAGCTGGAAGAAGAATGTTCTAGCGCCGCTTTTAGCCAAGCGGAAGAGGCCATGCAGGATTGGCAAGAGCGCTGGAATACCGTGACCGCACACAGTGCCCAGCCGAAAAGCGACGCTGGAGTGCAACGTACGCGAATTGATCAACTGGAAAACAACAGTCAGCGTTTAATCACCCGTCAACAGCGCCTGCAGGATGAACAACAGAGCCTGCAAGACGATCCTTTAGCGGAAACGTTGGGTGAATTGCACGAGCGGGTTGAGCAAGCACAAGCCCACTTGGATGAGTTATCTGATACCCAGCAGATACAAGCGGCGCAGCTGCAAGACAGCCAAGCCCAGCTGACAGAAAAAAATCAGCAACAACAGTCAGTGCAAGGGCAATTACAACGTTTGCAGGGACGTATCTCGGCATTAGAAGCGTTGCAGCAAGCGGCATTGAATCCAGAGCAGGGCGTACAAGAGTGGCTGCAAACTCAACAACTGCAACAGCAACCGCGCTTAGTTGAAGGTTTAAAAGTGGCCGCCGGTTGGGAGTTGGCGGTGGAAACTGTGTTGGCTGCTGACTTACAAGCAGTCCAGGTAGAGAACTGGGCGGATCTTGAACTGAGCAGTTTAAGCAGCGGTCACTTACGTCTGGTCAGTCAGAGCGATCCAGTTGCACCCGTTAAAGACAGCCTGTTAAGTAAAGTGGTCTCGGCTTCGTTGGATGTCTCGCCGTGGCTGGCCAAGGTCTATGCGGTGGACACTTTAGATCAAGCGTTGCAGCTGCGTGGCCAGTTAAACAGCGGCGAAAGCGTAGTGAGTAAAGATGGTTACTGGTTGGCAGCGCACTTTTTAACCGTGCAGCGCGGTGATGAACACAACAGCGGCGTGCTGGCGCGGGCGCAAGAGTTGGACGCGTTAGTGCTCAGTGCTGCTGAGCTGGAAGAACAACAGCACAGCTTGGACGATGAGCTGCAGCAGTTGCACAGCCTGCGTCACACAGTGCAAGAGCAAAGCGAGCAGTTGCGCCGTGATGAGCAAGCCGCGCACCGCACCCTCAGTGAATTAAAAAGCCAGCTCTCCGCTAGCGTCGCCCGAGTTGAGCAGTTGCAGTTACGCCGCAGCGCCGTCACTGCAGAGCTGGAGGATGTCAGCGAACAGTATCAACTGGAAGCAGAACACATCGCTGAGGCGCGCTTATTATTGCAAGCTGCGCTGGAGCAGATGGCCGAGGCCGAGCAACAACAGCAGCAACTGCAAGCTGAACAAGGCCAGTTACGCAGCCAGTTTGAACAGCTGCGTCAGCAAGCGCAGCAGGATAAAAACACTCAGCATCAGTTGGCGTTGCGCATCAGCAGCTTAACCACGCAAAAGCGTTCCACCGAACAGGCATTAGAGCGCTTAAAGCAACAGTTTGCCCAAGCAGATCAGCGCCGCGAACAACTCAATCTCAATCTTGAAGAAGGCGAGTCGCCCATTGATGAGTTGCGCGCGCAATTAGAAGAACTGTTGCACACCCGCTTAACCACTGACGACGAGTTACGTACCGCGCGCACTGCACTGGAAGATGCCGATACGCAGATGCGCGCAGCGGACAAACAGCGCAGCCAAGCCGAGCAGCGCGCGCAAGGTGTCCGTGAACAACTGGAGCAGCAACGCTTAGCCTGGCAAACCTTAAGCGTGCAAAAAGATGCGCTAAATCAGCAGCTGCAAGCGCTTAATTTAAACGTGCATCAGCTGCTGGAGCAATTACCGGCCGATGCGCAAATAGATACCTGGGAGCAACAGCTCAGCGCCGTGGCCACACGCATTGAGCGCTTGGGTGCGATTAACTTGGCTGCTATTGAAGAGTACCGTCAGCAGTCCGAGCGCAAAACCTATCTGGATGCCCAAAACGACGATCTGGTGGAAGCGCTGGATACCCTGGAAAATGTGATTCGCAAAATCGACCGCGAAACCCGCAACCGCTTTAAAGAAACCTTCGATCAAATCAACGCAGGTTTACAAGAGTTATTCCCTAAAGTCTTTGGCGGCGGCCATGCCAGTTTAGAAATGACCGGCGATGATTTGCTCAGCACCGGCATCGCCATTATGGCGCGACCACCGGGCAAGAAAAACAGCACCATCCATTTACTCTCCGGCGGTGAAAAAGCCCTTACCGCGCTGGCGCTGGTCTTTGCCATCTTCCAGCTCAATCCCGCACCATTCTGCATGCTCGATGAAGTCGACGCGCCATTGGATGACGCCAACGTGGTGCGCTATTCACGCTTGGTCAAAGAAATGTCCGAGAAAGTGCAATTTATCTACATCACCCACAACAAAATCGCCATGGAACTGGCCGATCAACTGCTGGGCGTCACCATGCACGAACCCGGTTGCTCGCGCTTGGTGGCAGTCAATGTGGAAGAAGCCGCAGCGCTGGCCGAAAGTTAAAGCTGCACCTTGCCTTAAAGCTACGTACCTATACAGTCTGTAAAGTTGTGATGTATTAATGTGCGCGTTTTAAAGCGTGGGTAGGCTTGGGTTGCTGCTGCGTTTTAGTTTGTAGCAAAAAATCAATGACTTGGGAGTTGTGTAGACAGGGTGGTGTGCACGCGGCAGGTAAGATAGGCAGCGTGCTCGGTTTGCCACAGGGAGGTGTGCTGGTGTTTATAAGAAAGACTTTTATAAACAGGCATTTGTATTTAATTTTGGTCAGTAGGCATGGAGTGTAAATGAGCATGCCTACTAATAAGCTGTTAGGTCTTTTTGGAGGTTATTTATGAGTTGGCTGATTACCAAGTACCTGCTCACCGCAGCAGTTGTGGTGTTAATCTCCGAGGCCGCAAAACGCAGCGACAAACTCGGTGGGCTTATTGCGGCACTGCCATTAGTGACCTTTCTTGCGCTTATATGGCTCTACGTCGAAAAACAACCAATAGAAAAAATTTCTAATCATGCTTGGTACACTTTCTGGTACGTAATTCCTACCTTGCCTATGTTCCTTGCGTTTCCTCTATTGCTTCCGCGTCTCGGATTTTGGCTCACGATGCTGACGAGTATAGGTATTACCATATTTTGTTTTGTCATCTTTGCTTTCGTAGTCCGTCAATTTGGAATTCAATTACTACCGTGATAAAACCTAACAAGGCCATTAAATTCGCTTCCTTTGGTCGTCCGACGCTCACAAGCTCGCGCGGTTTATGGCGGCGTTAAAGAACTATATTTTCTTGTTCGCCTTTTTCCCATTTAACAATATTTTCAAAGGTAATTTCGGCTCTTCTTACCATAGCTTCTTCTGTGGCAAATCCGATATGCGGAAGTAGAACTGTATTCGGAGCATTTAGGATCGGGTAATCTGCAGGAACGGGTGGTTCCATATCAACTCTATCTAAACCTGCGCCAGCGATTGTTCCATTGCGCAGTGCCTCTGCCAATGCATCATTATCAACAATCGGACCTACTGCAGTATTGATTAAGAATGCACTGGTTTTCATTAATGCCAGCTTATCTTTATCAATTAAGTGTTGGGTTTCATCGGTGAGTGGCGTATGCAGGGTAACAATATCACTGGTTTTTAAGACTTCATCTAATGACTTATATTCCACGCCTTTACTGATTAGTGCTGGCTTTTCACTTCTGTTATAAGCAATGACCTTGCAGTCGAACGCTAAACCTATTTCAGCGACAGCACCACCGATGTCTCCAGTGCCAATGACGCCCAAGGTTTTACCTTTTAAATCAAGCTGTTTGTAGCCATCCTTGGTGCCGCCGTCTCTGGTTACTGCCTCTAAAGGTACAATATTGCGTAACAATGAAATGATCAGCCCAAACGTAATTTCTGCTACAGAGTTGGTGCTGTAACCGGCAGCATTGGAAACTTTAATGCCTTTCTCTTTGCACTTGTCTAAATCGATATGGTTGTAGCCCGTGAAGGCGACTGAAATATATTTTAAGTTTTCTGCAGCATCGATCACTTCACCGCTCAATGGTGTGTTGGCGATTACTATAACATCTGCATCTTTGATCCTGGTTTTAAGAGTCTCGTCATCTAGTTTGCCATCGTCATATACAACTAACTCATGGCCATTATCAATTAAAGGTTTTGAGATTAGATTTAACGCTTCATCACTAATTCCTAGAGATTCTAAAATTACAATTTTCATTTTATCTTTTATCGTTCCTCTGTTTTTTAAGGTTTACAAGGAGACTGTCCATTACGCTGGAGTCCTGCAGAGCTAGCTATCCAGCTGACTTAGAAATACTTGTTTTAAGTTTTGCATGTGATTCACAAACGGTGCCGACTTCAGCAGGCCACCTTAACTGCAGTCATGATACCTGATGAGGCCGTAGAGCTTAAATTTTGGCAAGCAGCCTAAACGAAACATCCATGTCATGGCGAGTAGGTGACGATCCAGCCGCGCTCTAGTCGGTCGCTGCAGCGAGGTGACTGATAGTGATGGGCATCAAACTGCAGCGCCAAGCCCCCTGGTGCAGCAAGGTGTGCCACAAACGCCAGCTGCGCTCACCGAGTCGGCGAACGCACTGACTATTCGGCTATCTAAGCGTGCAGGGAAACTTAACCCCGCGGATGCTCATAAAAGAAGCGCAGCATCTCGCGGCTGGCATCGGGCCCTTTGGGGTCAGTATACGAGCCGCGCGGACTCCCGCCGGACCAAGCGTGGCCGGCGCCGTGAATCAACCAGTGTTCAACCAGCGGCTGACCGCTCGCGTCATGGTGAATGTTGCGGGTGTAGGCGTGGCCGTTGGGGACCTTGCCAGGCTGTACGGTCACGCGCGGCCCGTCCTTGGCAGCGGAGGCTTCCGGGGCGGCATGCGACGACAATGATTGAGTTGTCACCTGCTCGCCATTACATGGGTGTACGGTGGTATCGCTGTCGCCGTGGAAGACGATGGTCGGCGCGCAAGCGGCGTTGGTAGGGGAACTCCCCGTGGTCTGTGGGCTGCGCGGCATGCGCTGGCTACCCTGCATGGCGGCAAGCGCAGCGGGCAGATTTTGGGCTACGCCGTGAGGCAGTCCCGAGTGGACACCCGCCGCCGCATACAGGTCGGGATACGTCATCGCCATGGTCGCTGCCATTGCCCCGCCAGCCGACAGCCCCGCCACATAGATGCGTTGTGGGTCAATGCTGTAGTTGTCGGCGATCTGGCGCGTCAGTCCGGCAATGATCGAGGGCTCGCCGCCGTCACGCTGTTGGTCGGACTCCTTGAACCAGTTCCAGCATTTTGAGCTGTTGTCCGCACGGGTCTGGGCCGGGTAGGCGACAAAGCACAACTGCGTTTCCGCCAGTGCGTTCATCTGGGTGCCGGCGGCGAAGTCGTCGGGGTTCTGCGTGCAGCCGTGGAGCATGACCACCAGTGGCAACGGCTGACCGTGATAGCCGCTGGGAATATACAGCTTGTAGTTGCGGGTGCCGACGTAGTTGGTATACGAGGCAGTAATAAAACGTGCGCCCTCGGGTAAAACCTCGGGCGTCTCGTCTGACGTGGGCTCGGCGCTGGGCGTGGGCATGCGAAATTCGCGCCAATGTTGGCGGATTTTCTCTTGCAGCCGAGCAGCAAATTTCTGCGCTGAAGCGGTAGCGAGTTCGGCGTCTGCCTGAGTGGATTCGTGCTCCGTACGCGGCGCCGCGTCCACTGCCTCTGCTGTCTCAGCGCGCACCGCTGGTTCGGAATCGACAACGTGGTATTCGCCTTCAAGCGTGGTCTGCGTGTCGGCGCCATTAGCGTCGTCTGCTGCGTGCGGCGCGGATTCGTTACGCAAGATACGTTGAATCAGCGCGGTGGCGTCGTGCAATTGGCCCGCGCGGGTAAGGCGGGTCGCTTCGAGCATTTGCGCTTTTAGTTTTGCATTCATGATTTAAATCTCCGGGTTTCGCGCAACGCGCGTCAATGGATCCGGTCTGCCAGCGCGGCTTTGACCGCTGCACTGGCCTGTAGGGCACCCAACACGACCACCGAATCGATCGTCGCGCGGGCAAGTTCGGGAGATACATCCTCGGCAATGCTGGCTAGGCCTAACACCTGGATCTGCAGCTTCTCGCCTGCTGCCTGCACTGCTTCGAGGTCACTACGGCTGTAATGCTGCATCCCGAGGACAAAGGTTTTACGCGCCACCGTTTCTCTGACGACTTCGGCATGCGTGCTTAACTGGTTGCGAATCGCGGTGCGAATCAGGTCGGTGCGATTGGAATAAAAACCCTCCTGCACCAACAGGTCAATCTGCCCGAGGTCGATCACCCCGAGATTAATGGTGATCTTCTCGGAGGTGTTTCCGGCTTTTGGTTTAAACTGATGTACGCTCATTGGAATCCCCTTGCCATCTGTATGGATGGTATATTAGGCTTTTTTGCGCGAATGTCAATATATGAACGCTATTTTTTCCTGACCACGCGCCCATCCAGGGGCCGAGGTTATCGAAGGCTTGCTCGAGGAAGTCACCCGTTGCGAGGAAGCGACGGTCCGTCGCATCGACTTGATTTTTAAGCTTGAGTTTGGTGTATATTTCTTTTGCGAGTGCTGCTTATCCACTCGCAAGTTTTTCTCAAGCTAAGGTGCTTTTAAAGCGGCACGTTTATTTTGATCAGAAGCTTAACGCTAACAAACACGTCAATCATGACGCTCGCGAACTCGCGTCTATTAGGCGGGCGTTGTATAACAATAAGACATACTCTGGATTTCTGAGGAGCGAAAAATGATTGAAATTGCTGCCATTGATCACATCGTATTAAGAACTTCAAAGATCAAAGCGATGTTGGATTTTTACTGTCATGTGCTGGGCTGCACAGTTGAAAGAGAGACATCGACTGAAACAGGATTAACTCAATTGCGGGCGGGAAGCGCACTGATTGATTTAGTCACTGTCGAAAGCGAGCTCGGAAGGATGGGTGGCGGTGCACCTACAAAAACTGAAAATAATGTGGATCATTTTTGTCTTCAGCTAAAACCCATCTCGGAAGCTGATATCAAAAAGCATCTTTCAGCGTTTGGAATTGATGGGGGAAGCTTTAAAGAACGTTATGGTGCTCAGGGGTTTGGCAAATCGATTTATATCCAGGATCCCGAAGGAAATACCGTCGAACTGAGATCGCAAATTGAATAGCGCAGATTGAACCATGGCATCTAACAATCGTATGCAGTTGGTTCAGCAGCGCTGAGCCGCTGATACGCTGCGTTCGACCATACCCATACAGAGGTCGCAGAATGAAAGTAAGAGTAATTGCCGCACTGGTGTTGCTTGCGTCATTTAACGCAATGGCTGAAACGCCGCAGTGTGCTGCGGCTGCTCTTGTCCAAGCAGAAAAGCTTTTATTGTTCCATACCGACGGCGATGATCGTGCAGTAGTTGATGCACATGCAAGACAACTGCTATCGCTAACGAATCCCGCCAACACGTCTCAGAAGCTGGCTGTTTTTGAAGTTATGGGACATGTGTACAAAGGTGAGTACCGCATGAGGCTGATTTACTACCCAGTAGGTCGTGAGTGCGTCTTAATCGGTCAAGAAATTCTAGAATTGGCCAACCTATAAGCGTGGTCTAACAAGGTGCACACCCACGCTCTACAGGATAGATTCAGCGGCACTTAATTGAAACATTTGCCCCAATCGCTGCACTGCTTATAGTTGAATCGATCAGGCCTAATCAATCCCTGCTTTGCTGCATTGTGACCCTACCTAAGCAGTGCCTAGGTAGGGGAGTGATACTTAGAGACCTGGGAAGCGGGCCGATGCATATTCCTTGTGGCAACGCACGCAGTCCACAATCATTTGATTAAAATGCTGTACTTGCAGCGCCGTATCTTTGTTGCGACCTGCCTCGGCCAGCTCCTCGCTCAGCTTATGCAGTGCTTCGTCTTGCACCAGAAAGTCTTCCGGTACAGCCGCCAGCAGAGCCTGCTCATCTTCCTCGGTCATTTCTTGCGCCATAATAAAGCTGTCATGAATCGCTTGCGCTTCTTTGGCGACGATCTCGTGGTCGCCCTGCACAATGGCAGATTGAATCTTCTGACTGGCGCCAAGGATGCCCAACATCTCTTCGATCAGCAGTCCACGAACCTTTGGCGGTAATTGCTCACCAATGTTAATGCCATCAGATTGCTCGGCATTAGCGGTAGCTAAGGTACCGAGTCCCAGTAGTGCGAATGCAATTGCTTTTATTATTGTATTCATTTTATTCACCACTCTTTTGCATAGGGTAATAATCAAATTAGCAAGGGCAAACTGAGCCGTCAAAGCAATTAATCTGTTAGTCATTAGCAAAAATGTTAATGCTTGTTTGGTTTGGGACCGGCTCTTAGAGCGGTAGGGAGTAAGCATGCTTTGGCACTAGGGTTTGGCTCAGTCTTAACAGCTAAGTGATGCTGTTGCGCAACGAGTTACTCTGTACAGCATTACTGATATAGCGATTTGGCCTTGGCATGGTACTCTGAGGATAAACAGGGTGTATGAGGCTGCGGAGCTTTTACAAGCTCACAGCTACACTAATCTGGTGCAGCTGGTTCTATACGTTGGCTCGGTATTCAGAGAGCCAGTGGATAAGGGGTGAACACACCGTGGGCTGAGCTGTTGTCCCGGTTGTGTAAACCCCACCTTGTCAGTGAGTTTCAGCAGCGTATCTAGAGCAAACGTGAAAATAAGAAATCTTAAGGAGCGAGCATGACTGTACCTGCGGCGTTAACTGAGGAGCAGATTTACCATCGTTGTCCGCTGGAAAAGCTGGACTTTGTCACCACCGAAACGCTGGCAGATTTGGAGCTGCCGTTTGGTCAGGAGCGCGTGTTGCGCGCTCTGGAGTTTGGCGCCAGCATGGCGGCCAGTGGTTTCAACCTGTTTGTGTTGGGGCCCACGGGTGCGGGCAAACATGAACTGGTCAAGCGCTTTCTGGCCAATCACGCCGCCGCTAAGCCGGTGCCGTCTGATTGGTGTCAGGTGTTTAATTTCCAGCAAGCGGATAAGCCCAACGCCATTGAGCTGCCACCGGGCGACGGTCGAACTTTTAAAAACGATATGGATGAACTGGTTAAGGAACTGGAGACGGCTATTCCTGCGACCTTCGAAAGTGAGGAGTATCAGTCCCGGATTCAGGAGTTGCAGGAGGAAGTGACTCGCCGCCAGCAGAAATCTCTATTTGCTATTCAAGAAGAGGCCAATGCCAATAACATCGCCATGCTCAGTACCTCCACTGGTTTCGCCTTTGCGCCCATGCGCAAGGGCGAGGTGATTGAGCCTGAGGAATACAAAACGTTCTCCGCTGACGAGAAAGAGTTGCTTGAAGCCAAGGTGGAAGATCTGCAGAAAAAACTGCAGCAGGCGATTCAGCAAGTACCCCGCTTACGTAAGGAAGTGCGTGAGCGCATTCAAGTGTTGAATGAAGAAATGGTGCAGCTCACCCTAGGTGGTCCCATCGGTGAGCTGCGCAAGAAATGGGTCCATGCACCCGCAGCAGTGAGTCATCTGGATGCAGTACGTCAGGATGTTATTGAGCACGCTGCAGCGTTTCAGGACACTGAAAACGGTGTTCCCGGTGGTTTGTTGCATCGCTACAAAATCAATCTTCTGGTGGATAATGCCGACACTCAAGGTGCCCCGGTGGTGTATGAAGATCTGCCCACCCACCAACATCTGACCGGACAAATTGAGCACAAAGCGTATCAGGGCACTTTATATACTGATTTCAGTTTGATTCGTGGTGGTTCGCTGCACCGAGCCAACGGTGGTTATTTGATTCTCGACGCCCGCCGTATTCTTAGCCAGCCACTGGCCTGGGAGAGTCTAAAACGTGCTCTGTTCTCTGGTGAAATCCGCATTGAATCGCTGGAACGTTTATACGGATTGGCGACCACCGTCAGCCAGCAACCGGAGCCCATTCCGCTGGATGTGAAGGTGGTGCTGCTGGGCGACCGTATGCTGTATTACCTGTTGGCCCATTATGATCCGGACTTTCTTGATTTGTTTAAAGTGGAAGCAGATTTTGAAGATGATCTGGATCGCGATGATGACAGTTATATGCTGTATGCCCAGATGATTGCCACCATGGCCCGAACTGCGGGGTTAAAGGTGCTGGACAAGGCTGCTGTAGCGCGGGTGATTGAGCATGCCAGCCGTTTGGCCGATGACCAGAAAAAACTCACCGCCCACGATCGGGTGTTAAAAATTTTACTGGCCGAAGCCGATCATTGGGCCAGTCAAGCGGGAGCAGACGTTATTGCTGTGGAGCATGTGCAGCAAGCCATTGATGAGCGTGAGTATCGCGCCAGCCGAATTCGCGAGCGCAGCCTTGAGCAAATCCGTCGTGGCGTGGTGATGATCGCCACCAAAGGCGAGCAGGTGGGGCAAATCAATGGCCTTTCCGTGTTGCAAATTGGTGCCACCCGTTTCGGTCAACCCAGCCGTATCACCGCCACTGCGCGACCAGGTAAAGGGCAGGTGGTGGATATCGAGCGCGAAGCCAAGCTGGGTGGGCCGATTCATAGCAAGGCGGTGATGATTTTGTCACGCTTTTTGGCCAACCGTTATGCGCCGATGAAGGAGCTTTCGTTGTCGGCCAGTTTGGCTTTCGAGCAGTCCTACGGTGGTGTGGAGGGGGACTCAGCGTCGGTGGCAGAAACCTGTGTGTTGCTCTCCGCTATTACTGGCGTACCTATAAAGCAATCACTGGCAGTCACCGGCTCGATGAACCAGCATGGCGAGGTGCAGGCAGTGGGTGGGGTAAATGAAAAAATTGAGGGGTTTTTCAATGTCTGCGTGCAGTCTGGGGGCGTGGATGGTCAAGGAGCGTTGCTTCCGGCAAGTAATGTGGAGCATCTGATGCTCAATCAGCAGGTGCGCGAAGCTGTGCGCGCAGGACGTTTCAGTATTTACCCGCTCAGCCATATTGATCAGGCCATTGAGCTGATGACCGGTATGCCGGCGGGTGTTCCTGATGCCGATGGTGTTTACCCAGAACATACCTTTAACCGACTGGTGGCTGATCGACTGGTGGAGTTTGCCGAAGTCAGTAAAGACTCAAACGATGATGACAAGGCAAACGGCAGTGGAGACAAGAGTGATGACTGACAAAGCAAATGCAGCAATGCCGACTGGCCGTGTGTTAATTTTGCTGGATGGCTCACGTTTGAGTCTGGCTGCGCTGGAAGCGGCCGCCGAGATTGCCGCCGGACGCAATGCCGAAGTGTTGGGTGTTTTTGTGGAAGAGATTAATCTGTTGCGCACCGCTGGCTATGGTTTTGCTCAGGAAATCGGTGGCAGTTCTGGGTTGAGTCGCCCGTTGGAGACGGCAGCGTTGGAAGCTCGCATGCAAGCTCAGGCAGAACAAGCCCGGCGTGCGCTGCGGCAAACCATGGCGCGCCGAGGGCTGGTGCAAACTTTACAACTCTGTCGTGGGCGGGTGGCTGAAGAGGTGTTGAGGTTGATCCAGCCTGACGATCTGGTGGTGCTCGGGCGAGCGGGCTGGTCTGCTATTCATGGCACTCGCCTGGGTTCCACCGCACGGACTCTACTGCGGCAGGCACCGGGCGAGGTGCTGCTGTGGACTGAACCTCGACCTCAACGTCAGAGCCGTGTGGTGGTTCTGCTCAATCATAATCAGGGCGCTAATCACCGCGTGGTACGTGTCGGAGCCGAACTGGCCCGTCGCAGCCAGCAGCCATTGAGTGTGTTGATCAGCAGCCAACTTGAGGAGGATCAGGCATTGGTGGAAGAGCTCGTGAGCTACCTGCAGCGGGAAGGTATTACGGCTCGGGTGAAGCGGATAGCGACGGGCAGTGTTGGCGTGGTAGTGCGAGCCCTGCAGGAAGAGGGTGCCAGCCAGCTGGTGGTCAGCCGTACCAGCAGTTTGTTTGCTGATCAGGGTGCGGAAGTTCTGCTAGCGGAATTGAACCTGCCGATTACGGTGACGCCCTGATCAACGCTCAGCCATGCAAGCAGTTGTGCGCTGCTTGAACACTAGCCTAATGTGCTGCGCCTTCAGGCTTGGCCCTTGCCATTGCCACGTGGTTAGCGTCCAATCGGCCCGAATACTGATTCTCTGTTTGGGCATACATCAGTGCATGCCCAAACTGAAAATAGAACAATGCAGGCGCGGCGATATTGGTACCGGTCAGTCTACGTGGCTATAAACTAATTAGGCAGCACAATGCTAACGCAGTTAAAGGTTTCAAATGCTGCTCTAACAGCGCTCAAGCTGATTGGCATCACGGCGATGCTGATTGATCACTACAACAGCTTGGTTAAGTCTGACTACAGTCCGCTGCTGTATGAAATCGGTCGGCTTGCGCTACCGCTGTTTGCGTTTGTGCTGGGCTACAACTTAGCTAGAATCCCTGCTGAAAAAATGCCAAAAATCATGCTGCGGCTTTTGCTGTTCGGGGTTATCGCAACGCCAATTTACAATGTTCTTGGTACTGGATTGTGGTATTGGTGGCCACTGAATATTTTATTTACGCTGTTGCTAGCAACCGGCACCATTTACCTGTTGTCCGTACCGCCACCCAGCCACTTGGTTATCCCTGTGCGTTTGGCTGCTGTTCTGCTGTTTGCCGTAGCGGGCAGTATGGTGGACTACCTTTGGGTCGGGCCGGCATTGGTGCTGGTTATCTGGCGCTTATACTTAACTGTACCCCAGCTTGAGCGGGTTATGTTGTATGGGGCTTTGCTGTTACTGGCTGGGTTGCTCTGTCTGCTTAATGCGAGCTTAGCGGCATTGTTAGCGGTGCCTGTTATCCTGTTGACGATCCTGTTTTATCAAGAGCGGCAATTGCCACGGATGAAATGGTTTTTTTACTGGTTTTACCCCGGTCATTTACTGGCACTGCTGCTGATCAAAACGCTTGCTGGGGCCTCAGTAGTGTTATAAAAATTAAAATCATGCGAGCTGCATGGCTTGGCAGCTCAAGCCTAAACTGCCGCAGGCGCACTCGATGGCTCGGCCAGTTAAAATATAAATTTGCGCAGCGATTGCAGTCACTGATGGGGCTTAGCGTTTCTTTAAGCGTCGGCACAGCTCAGTAAATGGGCTTGCTATCGAGCTTTTTTGGATGCGCCAGTTCGGCTTACTCGAATGCAGCGCAACAGAATATAGAAGGACTGAATGATGTCTCTTATTAAAGATCCAGTTGGTGCTCGGCGTCTGCCGGTCAATCCAGTGCCGCTGCCGGTGCACACTGCGGATGAAGCAGCTGATCGGCTGGCGGTTTTTCTTAATCGTTATCCGCGGATATTTGTTCTAAGCGGAGCGGGTCTGAGTACCGATTCGGGCATACCGGATTATCGTGACAGTGATGGCGCTTGGAAGCGCCGGCCGCCGGTGCAGCATCAGGACTTTATGACTCATGCTCATGTGCGTCAGCGTTACTGGGGTCGCAGTTTAGTTGGCTGGCCATTTGTGCGGGATGCCCAGCCCAATGAGGCCCATCTGTCTCTGGCCGAATTGGAACGCCGCAACTATATTGCCCAAGTGGTCACCCAGAACGTAGATCGCTTACACCAGCGCGCAGGCAGTCAGCAGGTGATTGATTTGCATGGCCGTGCCGATGAAGTGCTGTGCATGAACTGTGGCGAACGCGAAACTCAGTGCCAGGTGCACCAGCGCAGCGGGCAGCTGAATCCAGATTTTCGCCATTTTACCGCCAGCGCTGCGCCAGATGGCGATGCTGATTTGGAAGTGGATTTTAGTCATTTTCGCACCCCCGATTGCCTACACTGCGGCGGCATTCTTAAACCGGATGTGGTGTTTTTTGGCGACAATGTGCCCAGACCCAGACTGGCAATTGCCATGGAAGCTCTTAAGAGCAGTGATGCGCTGTTGGTGGTGGGCTCTTCGTTGATGGTCTATTCCGGTTTTCGTTTCTGTCGCCAGGCAGCAGAGTGGGGCAAGCCGATAGCCGCGCTTAATCTTGGCCATACCCGTGCCGATGATTTGCTCGACCTCAAACTTAACGCTCGTATCACCGAAACCCTGGCCCTCACGTTGGCACGCCTATAACGCGCTAGTTCAGTCGGCAGTTTTCGATGGACTACGCAAAGGTAATTGAGTGAATACAGGAGCTGCAGTTTTTGCAGTGTGTTGTGCGCAGTAAAGGCACTCTGCAGCGAAGAAGCCACTTAAACATTGAGCTGCAGGCTGCGCCTTATGGCGCGAGGCAATCTTGGGTCAGTCACTAAAGCACCCATCTCCCGTTTCCCACCACTTACACTGTTGTGTAGCAGCAGCCGTGGCGACGAATTTTAAGCCTTGCTAGGCCTGGGGCAGGCTCTTAGTATGAAATCAATTCTTAATATAAAGGCTTAATGATGCAGGATGATGCGATGCACGGTGAATATAAAGTGCCAGGTGGCAAGTTGGTGGTGGCCGATGTTGAGGTGCAAGACGATTGTTTAACTCAGGTGAGTATTTCTGGGGACTTTTTCTTAGAGCCTGATACGGCTTTAGCTGATATTAACCAAGCGTTGATCGGCTTGCCCAGCACCGCCAGTCAGAAAACCTTAGCGGCAGCTATTGAGGCAGCGCTGGATGATGATGTGGTGATGTTTGGCTTTTCTGCCGAAGCTGTAGCCATTGCTGTGCGCCGAGCATTGGGCAAAGCCAGCAGTTGGCTTGATCATCAATTCACCCTGATTCCACCGGTTACTTTACCGGCAGTCATGCATGTGGCTTTAGATGATGTGCTGGCCCAGTCAGTGGCGAAAGGTTTGCGCGGGCCCACTTTGCGCTTTTGGGACTGGGATGACTCAGTGGTGGTGATTGGCTATTTCCAGTCGGTTAAAAATGAAGTGGATATGGCCGCGGCCACAGCCGCTGAGGTCAAAGTGGTGCGCCGTATTACTGGCGGCGGGGCGATGTTTATGGAGCCGGGCAACTGCATCACCTATTCGTTAACCGTGCCCACCTCGATTGTTGATGGCATGAGCATTGAGCAGTCCTATCAGTTTTTAGATACTTGGGTGCTGGAAGCATTAGCCGAGGTCGGCATTCAGGCTCACTATAAACCGTTAAACGATATTGTTTCCGCCCAAGGAAAAATCGGCGGTGCGGCGCAAAAGCGCTTTGGCACTGGGGTGTTGGTGCATCATGCGACCTTGGCTTACGACATTGATGCGGACAAAATGCTGCAGGTGTTGCGCATCGGTCGAGAAAAGATCTCTGATAAAGGCATTACCAGCGCCAACAAGCGGGTCGATCCAATGCGTAGTCAAACGGGTCTCAGCAGAACCGCCATTATTGATGCCTTTATCCAGCAGTTTACTAAAGTCCACCAAGCCGAATCCGGAGACTATTTAGCAGAAGAGTTGGCCAGCGCCAAAACATTGGTCACTGATAAGTTCTTAACTGAAGACTGGTTATATAAAGTCAAATAATCACCAGCGCAGCCACAGGATCGCTCCGGTACTGTGTTTGCTGCTGTAAGGGTTATGGTATTTAGTTTTAAAAGCCTTGTTTATGATCATTTCACTGCCATT
This sequence comes from uncultured Thiopseudomonas sp., assembly GCA_964516465.1. Lineage (GTDB taxonomy): Bacteria > Pseudomonadota > Gammaproteobacteria > Pseudomonadales > Pseudomonadaceae > Denitrificimonas. The sequence continues at coordinate 17,131 of CAZEZR010000038.1, forward strand.
TAGAAGGGGCAACAATTGGGGCTCATTTTAAAACGAAGTGGTTACTATGACAGTTGATCTCAATAGCCGTTACGGCTTAAACCCCGCGCACAGTGAAGTGGTGGAGGCGGGCAAACTTATTGCGCCATGCAAGGCCTTAGATATGGGCTGCTCCAATGGACGTAATGCTTTGTATCTAAGTCAGCTTGGTTTTGACGTCACTGCAGTGGACAACAATCCGAGTGCCATTGAGATGCTGCAGCAGGTGGTGAGCCAAGAGGGAATCAGCAACCTTAAGGCGCAGGTCTATGACATTAATAGTGCCGCGCTGTCTGAGGACTATGGTTTTATTGCTTGCACTGTGACTCTGATGTTCCTTGATCCAGCGCGAGTTGCTACGGTGCTTGCTGATATGCAAGCGCATACCCTACCTGGTGGTTATAACCTGATTGTGTGCGCCATGAGTACTGCCGAGCAGCCATCGCCCATGCGCTTTGCTTTTACTTTACAAGCAGGGCAGTTGCGTGAGGCTTACGCGGGTTGGGAGCTGCATAAATACAATGAGGATGTAGGCACTATGCACAATGGTGCGCAATTGCAGTTTGCCACCCTGTTGGCGCGTAAGGCTAGCTAGTTAGATGCAAATAAAACTGGACAGCCATCAGTAAAGACTGTATTGTAGATGGCAGCTATAAAGAAGTATCTGATCTACATCCTACATGTTCGTTGTATTATTCGTAATCTCGTCCTGCAGTATCTAAGTTCAAATCTATATTTTTATGCTATTCGAGTCTTCTTTGAAGACGGACTTATATTTAAAATTAAGGATATTATTATGTCTAATATAACTACTGGTACAGTAAAATGGTTTAACGATGAGAAAGGCTTTGGCTTTATCACTCAAGAATCAGGTCCAGACGTGTTTGCGCATTTCAGTGCTATCTCTGGCGACGGTTTTAAGTCTCTTGCAGAAGGACAGCGCGTTCAGTTTGAAGTAGAGAACGGCCAAAAAGGTCTGCAAGCTGCAAATATCGTAGCTATTTAATTAAATAGTTAGCGTTATTACAAAGGGTAAGTCCTTAGGGACTTACCCTTTTTTGTGCCTGAAATTCAAGTATTTCGAGTATTCTTGTCGCGAATAAAAGTTGTACTTTAACCGCATTTAGCGGAATCGCTTAAGCCACTGGCTGACCTCATCGCCACTGCTTATGCTTGGATCGACCAAGCCATCGACCATAAAGGTGGGTGAGCTATGAATGCCGTTCTGACGTGCATATTTGGTGTGGCGTATTGTCAGCTGATCAAGGCTTGTGATATCGAAGGCCGGAGCCAATATTAGCCCGCTGTAGTCTTCTAGGCGCTTAATAATATCATCAGGCGTGGCGCGACGGTTTGGGCCGCTGCAGTGATCCTCAAAGACAAACTCCTCACGGTGATCGGCCACCGCAGCCATTACTTTTCTTGCACTGGTTTTGCCATCCTTGAGTGTTGAGGCAGCGAGAATGGTGCGGATAATCACCGCGGAATACAGGTGCCAAGGCTGTGAGTGCAACCAAATTTGCACGCGCACAGTGTCTTCACCGGCTTGCTCAAGAAAGCTATCCAGCTTATTCAAGGCTTTCACTGAAAATGGGCAGGTGGGTTCTAAGAACACCTCGAACAGGCGAGGCCCATGGCCCCAGATCAGCGACTCGGCATGGAAGTGATCAGGCATAGGGATGACTCCTAGTTGTGTGCATGGTAAAAATGAAGTTAGCAAGCGTAAACCTATGCTGCAAGTAGTGTCTGGCAAGGCAAGTCAGTAGGAGCTATAGCAATGAAGCAACTCTACGAGGATCTCTGGCAGACAGCTGTGCTGAATCCATTTTCTGGGGTCAATACCCATGCGTATTTTCTGCGCTGTGCTGAGGGCAATGTACTGTTCTATAACACCGGCCATGCCGCTGAGATCCAGCATATGGCTGAGCTGGGTGGTATCAAGTATCAGTATCTGAGCCATCGTCATGAAAGAGGTAAGTCGCTGCGCGTCATTAAGGAGCGTTTTGGCTCAGCTTTATGCTGTGATAATGCTGAGTTGACTGCAATTGAGAAACACTGTGCAGTGGATGTGGTATTTTCACAACGAGCAAGGCATTTTGCAGGCATCGAGGTCATACTAACGCCGGGCCACACCACCGGCGGCAGTTCATTTCTTTATCAATCCCCACATGGGCTCACCTACCTCTTCACTGGCGATACTGTGTTTCAAAAGAATAACCGCTGGGCAACGTTGATTATCAGCAAGGATGGCGGCAGCGCCGGTGAGTTGGCAAACAGTTTGCGCCTGTACCGAGAGCTGGAGCCTGATGTGGTGATATCGAGCGCATCGAGTTCGGGTAGCCGCGCTGTGGTAGAGGTGGATCACGCTGGGTGGAGAGCCGCCATGGATGAAAATATCAGGGATTTGGAGCACTAGCTTTTTGCTCAAATAACAGCTCACCTGAGACTATAAACTAAAATAGAGTTATGCATTTCTTATGACCGAACCTGACTATAAAAGCAGTATTTTAAAAACACTCTTGATCGTTGCCGCCTTATTCGTGGTGCTCGCAGGACTAAAAGTAGCCGCTAATATTTTAGTGCCATTTTTGCTGTCTTTGTTTATCGCCATTATTTGCTATCCACTGGTGAGAAAAATAGAAAGTTTTAAAGTCCCTAAACCATTGGCGATCATTGCTGTTGTCTTGGTTTTTGTCACTGTGGCCATTTATTTAGTGAGCTTAGTGGGTCGATCATTGCTTGAGTTATCCCAGCTTTTGCCCGGCTATCTTGAGCAGTTAAGGGGTCAGATTACCTGGGTTGTGGATGAATTAGCCAAGTATAATATTGTCATTTCCAGAGAGCTGATCACCGAGTATTTTAATCCTGGTGTCGCAGTGCGGTTGGTCGCCGATACGCTGAGTAGCTTAGGTGATGTCATGAAGAATTTGTTTCTAGTGATCATTACCGTAGTTTTTATGTTATTTGAAGCGCCGTCTTTAGCTAAAAAAGTCTATCTGGCCTTAGACGAACCTGAGGTTAAAATGCAGCAGATCGAGCGCTTTTTATCCTCAGTCAATAATTACTTGGCAATAAAAACCTTAGTCAGTATTGCCACCGGTGTGTTGGTGTCGGTGATGCTTTGGGCGGTGGGGTTGGACTTTTACTTGTTATGGGGTGTGTTGGCTTTTTTACTCAATTACATTCCCAATATAGGCTCAATCATTGCTGCTATTCCGGCAGTTTTATTAGCTGTCTTACAGTTTGGTTTTGCACCTGCAGGCTTTATTACTTTGGGCTATTTAGCCATTAATGCGGTTATGGCGAGCTTGATCGAAACACGCTATTTAGGTCGAGGTTTAGGCTTATCCACGCTAGTGGTGTTTTTATCCTTAGTATTTTGGGGTTGGTTATTAGGTGGCGTTGGTATGCTCTTATCAGTGCTATTAACCATGGTGATTAAAATAGGCTTAGAGAACTCACAAGATGGTAAGTGGTTGGCGATTTTACTATCAGGTGATGTTGAAGAAGAAAAAACAATAGAAAAAGGCTAAGGTTTTGACCAGCTGTGGGGTGGGGGTGTAGTGCGGCAGACAACAGCAAAGCCATGCTGTTGTTAATTTCTGTAATCCACCACCTGCTCAGCTTTCTAAGCCAATAGGCGCTCTGCCGTAAGGGTTTAATAAAGTCTGCCGTCATAAGATGTGTCAGTAGCTCAGTCAACGATTTTTCCAGAATACAAATCCAGCACAATGATGTTCCAAGCCCAGTTTCTGCGCTTAGCTCTTTGCTTGAGCTTTGCGTTAGACTGGGCAGTTTAAATTCTCGGCAGTTGTTATTTTATGAGTGATCAAGTTTCCTCCAGCAGCTACAGGTTTTGGCTGGGTGCTTTACATATTCTTCCATTGTGCTTAGCGGTACTGCCTTGGGGTGTGCTGGCGGGTTCTATGGCAGTCAGCCAAGGCTTTACCGCGCTAGAAAGCATTGGTTTATCGGTGTTGGTTTTTGCTGGCGCGGCGCAGTTAGTCACCATCAGTATGGTGGCGGCAGGCAGTGGTTTTGTTGCTATTTGTTTAACCATTTTAGTAATTACCGCACAACACTTGCTCTATGCGCTGATTCTGCGTGAGCATGTGTCCAGTTTGCCGTTTAGAAAACGCTTGCCAGTGGCCTTCTTATTAACTGATGAATTGTTTGCCTTAAGTGTGGGTAAAAGGTCATACGATTTTGCCTATTTAATGGGTGCTGGGTTGTGTTTTTATTTGGCTTGGTTGGCCTTTACCGTCATTGGCGTACTGCTGGCCTCGTCAGTGCCTAATCTGGCGGATTACCATTTAGACTTTTCCATCGTGGCGACTTTTATTGCCATTGTCGTACCCATGATTAAGCGTTTAAGCAGCTTGGTGGGGGTGCTGGTTTCTCTGCTGCTGTCGCTGCTATTGAATAGCCTGGAGGTGTCCGGTGCCATCGTTATTGCTGGCCTGCTCGGCATGCTGTGTGCGGTGGGTGTGGCGCGCTGGCGGGGTGAAACAGCATGACTTGGTTGCTGATTTTTACCTTAGCAGGGATTGTTTTATTTAACCGTTACTTATTACTCGAGCCACGGCTGCCCATACGTTTGCCGAGTATTGTTGGTCAGGCGTTGCAGTATTCTGCACCCTGTTTACTCACTGCAATTTGTGGGCCGATTTTACTTGGCGACAGCGGTTTAACGGGTTTGGCCAGTAATCCCTATACCTACGCTGCGCTGTTTAGTATTGGCTGTGCTTTAGTGATTAAAAATATGCTGTTGTCGGTAGTGGTCAGTTTGGCTGGCTTTTATACCTTGCTCTATGTAATGGGCTGAGTGGTTAGTGTGCCACCCAGCCTTATATCGCTTATTGCTTAGCTTCGCTGACTTGATCGACTAAATACACCAGATGCTGGTAGCTCAGTGCGCTGTAGCTGCTCAGGCCTACTTCGCAGGTGCGGCTGGTGGAGAATCCGGCGCTGCAGCTGTCCACTTGCTGGGCTAAGTCGCGCAAGGCATGTTGATTAAGTGCGGGCAGGGTAAAGCCTTTATCGCCAGCAAAGCCGCAGCAATGAATCCCTTCTGGCACTACAACTTCGTGCGCGCAGTGTTTGGCCACGGCTAAAAAGTGATCCGCTTGCTGCAAATGTTGGGTGCTGCAGGTGATATGTACGGCAATCTTGCTCTCTAACGGTTTAATTGCTAAACGCGGCAGCACTTGCTCACGGAGAAAAAGCACTGAATCGTACACCTTTAACCGAGGCTCGTTTAGGTCTTGAAGCAGGCGTAAGGTGCAAGGACTGGTATCGGAATAAATCGGATCCTGACCATTGCGGCTGGCGCGTAACAGCAGCAGTGCTAACTCATTAAGCTTATCGGCCGCTTGCTGTGGATAGCCTTTAGAAGCAAAGGGCTGGCCGCAGCAAGAGCTGTCCATGGCCTCTGGATAAATCACTGTAAACCCGGCTTTTTCTAACAGTTGCTGAGTTTTCTCCCGCAGCGGGGTCTGTTCGGCATCTAAATGCGCAGGCCCCATCACTTGGGAAACACAGGAGGCAAAATACACCACGCGCGGTTTATCGGCTGCTGCGCTGTTACTCTGGTTTATGCCAGTGCTGGCTGCAGATAATTTAACCGCTTGCGGTGTTGCCGGCAAATACACTGGCACTTGGGCAAAACGCTGCTGCAGTTGCGAAGACCAAAGGTACATTCGTGGTGCGCCTAACACTTTACGGGCTAACTCAGCACCGGTCAGCGCCCAACGTGCGACCCGTGCCGCTTGAGCAAAGGAGCGTGCTAGGCGTTGTGCGGTTTTCGGGTGCTGGGCTTGTGTCGCCCGCAGTTCGCGGACTAAGTCGCCAGTATTAATCCCTACCGGACAACGTTGTGCGCACAAACCCGTGGCGGCGCAGGTATCGATGCCGTGATACTGATAGCGCTGTTCCAGTTCGGTGGTATCAATGCCGTTGCGTTTTTTCTGTTGAATATCCCGCCAAACCACAATGCGTTGCCGTGGCGATAAAGTTAAACCATGGGCAGGGCAGACCGGTTCGCAAAAGCCGCACTCAATGCACTTATCAATCAGTGGATTGGCTTCAGGCATGGGTTTAAGATTTTTTAGATGAATCTCAGGGTCATCGGACAGCACCACATCCGGATTTAAAATTCCCTGTGGGTCGAGTAAACGTTTAATGCGCCACATCAGTTGATAGGCATCGCTACCCCATTCCAGCTCAACAAAGGGCGCCATATTTCGTCCAGTGCCGTGTTCAGCTTTTAAGGAACCACCGAATTCCACCGCCACTAACTGGCTGACCGCGGTCATAAAGGCACTGTAACGGGCGATTTCTTCTGGCTGATCAAAGCGCTGGGTAAAGACAAAGTGCAAATTACCTTCCAGGGCATGACCAAATATAATCGCTTCGTCGTAATCGTGCTCATCCAGTAGCGCCAGTAGACGATTAACGCCTTCCGCCAGATGCTCCAACGGAAAGGTGACATCTTCAATAATCACTGTGGTGCCATTTTCACGCACTGCACCCACTGCAGGGAAGGTGTCTTTGCGCATGCGCCACAGCAGTTCATACACAGCTGGATCTTGGCTAAAAGCGATGTGCTGCTCTTTAGGAAAATGGGCAATGCTGTGATTGATCTGCTGCAGTTGCTGCTCCAGCAGTGCATTGTCAGCAGCGCGCGACTCAATCAGCAGCGCACAGGCTGAATCGCCCAGTTGTTCAATCCAATCCGGCATTCCGGCCATATGTTGTACGCTGCGCAGGCTGCGTCGATCCAACAATTCAACTGCAGAGACCACTTGTTGTTTTAATACCACCACTGCTTGGCAGCAGGTTTCCACATCGGGAAAGACCAGCAGCGCTGTGGCTTTATGCGGATAGTCCGGTACTGTGTTGTAGGTGACTGAGCTGATGAAACCTAAGGTGCCTTCTGAACCCACCATTAAGTGGATCAGAATGTATAAGGGATCCGTGAAATCAATTAAAGCGTTGAGCGACAAGCCAGTGGTGTTTTTTAACCGGTATTTGTGTTTGATCTTGGCCGCCAGCTCAGGGTTGTTGCGGGTCTCTTTTGCCAATTGGCTCAGTTGTTCGAGCAGATCGCGATGGCTGTGGCGAAACGCGCTGACACTGGCTAAGTCAGCACTGTCCACCACGCTGCCATCGGCCAGTAATACACGCATGGCCGCTAAGGTTTGATAGCTGTTTTGCGCGGTACCGCAGCACATGCCACTGGAGTTATTGGCGACAATGCCACCGATTTTAGCGGCATTGATGGATGCTGGGTCTGGGCCAATTTTACGCTGTAAATGCGCTAGTGCCTGATTAGCATGGGCACCAATCACCCCGGGCTGCAAACGAATGCGTTGGCCGTTCGCGAGAATTTCTTTGTTATTCCAATGCTCGCCGAGCACGATTAAGACGGAGTCGCTGATGGCTTGCCCAGATAAGCTGGTGCCAGCTGCACGAAAGGTCACCGGCACTTGATGCGCGCTGGCTTGTTGGAGGATAAAAACCACTTCGGCCTCGGACTCAGCACGGATCACCAGCTTGGGCAGCAAACGGTAAAAGCTGGCATCAGTGCCAAAGGCCAGCGTCGATAATGGATCAGAAAAACAACGTTGTGCTGGGATCCGTTGCTCAATCGCGTGAAGAAAAGCGGCCGGTAAACTCATGCATCTTCCACGATCAAGACAATTAAATCTTTCGGGCCATGGGCACCGTAGGCTAAGACTTGCTCAATGTCGGCAGTTTTCGATGGGCCTGAAATCAGCAATAAATTACTTGGCATGGGGTTAGGCCAATGCAGCTGTGCTTGATAGAGGTTGTCATAGATCTGGCTGGCCTTGAGTAAGGCAATATGCACAGGCGGCACCAAGCTCATCAAGCGTGGCTCATCGCTACTTGGCTGCACCACTAACGTACCAGTGGCGGCAATCCCAGCTAGGGTGCCGGTAAAACTGGCCGGCACCTCATCAAACAACTCGCGCTTCCATTGTTCAATGGGGCGATCATAAGCGAGCAGTTGCAGCGGACTGTTCTGCGCTTGGCAGTAAGCACTGAGCGCTTGCCCATGTACAGTGTTGGGTGCGCTCAGCAGGGTGCGAATGTCACGCTGAGCTAACAAATTGCAGAGTAACTGGGGCCATTCATGGCTGCGGGTTAGATGTACTTCGCTGTGTACCGCGGTCATAAGTTCTTTAAGGCGGGTGACACACTCAGCTGAGCTATAGCGCCACGGATCATCGACTAACGTGGCATCGAAAGGATCAGCGATGGGCTTGGTACCGGCTAGACTGCTGCGTAAATTGGCTAGAATAGTGTCTCGTGCACTCATGATTTATTCTCCAAATGCTTTTTAGCTAATTCATGCAGACTGCGTTTAGCAGGTTTCGGCGCGCTATGGTGTTGTGTCCAGGGACCGAGTTTTTTTGGGGTTAAGCCGCCCAAACGGGTGGCGAAAAAAGTCCCAGTTTTATACAGCCAAGGCACACTATTAAAATACTGCCAACCTTTCCATAACACACGTTCTGCTGTTGAATAGCGGCTGCCTTGCCCATCCATAATTTGTGGTTGTTGTTTGGGTGACTTCACATTTTCTTCACGCAAACGGCGTAATAAGGCCGGGATCGGAATTTTCACTGGACACACCTCGCCGCAGGCACCGCACAGTGATGAAGCCGACGGGTGATCTGGCGTGTTTTCTAAACCCAATAAGTGCGGTGAGATAATTTTGCCAATGGGGCCTGGATATACAGTGCCGTAAGCCTGGCCACCAATGCGAGTGTAGACTGGGCAATGGTTCATACAGGCACCACAACGAATGCAGTTGAGGGTTTGCCGCAGCTCGGCATCAGCAAAAGCTTGGCTGCGACCATTATCCAGCAGCACTAAGTGCACTTCTTCCGGGCCATCCAACTCGCCGGGCTGGCGCGGTGCAGAAATCATATTCACATAAGTCGTAATGCCTTGGCCCAAGGCAGAGCGGGTGAGTAATGACAGCAGCGGAACAGTGTCTTGCATATTGGCCACAACTTTTTCAATCCCCGTTACGGCAATATGCACCGGTGGTACGCTGGTGGACATGCGACCATTGCCTTCGTTTTCCACCAACAACAAGGTGCCGGTTTCCGCCACTGCAAAGTTCACCCCCGATACACCAATGTCTGCATGGAAAAACTTTTCCCGCAAAATACCGCGCGCCGATTGAATCAAACTGTCCACATCATCGGTATAGGGGAGAGCTAAACGATGCTCAAAGAGGCGGCCCACTTGCTCAGCGTTTTTATGAATGGCGGGCATAATAATATGGGTGGGTTTTTCATTATCCAGCTGAATAATATACTCGCCCATATCTGATTCAAGAGCTTCAATGCCGTGCTTGGTCAGATGCTCATTCATGGCCATTTCTTCACTGACCATGGATTTGCCTTTAATCACCTGTTTGGCGTTACGGGCTTGGGCGATCTTGAGCACAATGGCATTGGCTTGTGCGGTGGTGCTGGCCCAATGCACTTGAATGCCGCGCTTGGTTAAGTTGGCTTCTAGCAGTTCCAGTAAGTCTGGTAGCTGCGATAAAGCGCTGGCGCGTACTTTATTACCCAACTCGCGCAGATTTTCCCGCTCATCTTCATCAGGCATGGAAATAATGCGTTTGCTGATCAAAGAATCCATGGCACTGCGCATATTATTGCGCAGCTGCTGGTCTTTTAACGACAGCCGCGCGTTGGCTTTGAGATTGCGCGCGGTGATATCGACGGCGTGGATACGTTGGCTGCTCATGAACTCGGCTCCTGTTGCGCTTGGGTGCGTTGCCATAAGAAACTGGCCAAATGTTGCCCGATCAAGGGGATATTTTGTTTCTCAAAAGCACCGTTAATATTTAACAGACAACCGCAGTCAGCACTGACCACCTGCTGCGCACCACTGGCCTGTAAGGCTTGGGTTTTATCCGCCACCATGGCACCGGAAATATCCGGCATCCGCACTGAGAAGGTGCCGCCAAAACCACAGCATTCGCTTTCATGGTCGTGCTCGACCCGCTCAACCTGGCTGAGCTGCGCCAGTAGGGCACGGGCATGCACATGAGTGTTCATTTCGCGGCGAGCGGAGCAGGACGTGTGCAGTGCCACTTGTGTTGGTGTGCCTTGATCGCTCAGTTGCACTTGACACACATGCAGTAAAAACTCGGCCAGTTCGTAGGTGCGCTCAGCAAGATCCTGCACCTTGGCCAACATGTCCGGCTCATCTTTAAACAGGTCAGGATAGTGTTCACGAAACATACCCGCACAAGAACCAGAAGTGACTACCACTGGCCAGCCACCTTTAAACAAATCGATTTGTGAGCGCGCCACTTCCCGCGCTTGCTCGGTGTAGCCTGAAGTATAGGCCGGTTGCCCGCAGCAGCTTTGCCCCTGGGGAAAATCAACATTAATGCCTTCACGTTCTAACAAGTGAATCGCATCCATCCCCGCATCGGGAAAAAACAAATCCACTACACAGGTGCCAAATAAGTACACTGTTCGAGGTTTGCTGCTTGGGTATTCACGTGCGGGTTTGCGCGGTGGGGCAACCCGAGTTGTTTGCGGTGCTGCGTTATAAAACTGATCGCTCATGGGTACATTCCGGCGGAGTTAATAATGAA
>CAZEZR010000039.1:0-25512 GCA_964516465.1 uncultured Thiopseudomonas sp.
TGTCGTGGGAGGAAGCGCTGGCGTTTTCTGCTAAGCGACTCAAAGCGATTCAGGCGCAATACGGCCGAGACAGTGTTGGCGGGATTACCTCATCGCGCTGCACCAACGAAGAAACTTACTTGGTACAGAAACTGGTGCGAGCAGCGTTTGGTAATAACAACACCGATACCTGTGCCCGCGTCTGTCACTCACCGACCGGTTATGGCTTGAAAGCTACGCTGGGCGAATCCGCTGGAACGCAAACCTTTGAGTCAGTTATGCAGGCCGATACCATTGTGGTGATAGGTGCCAACCCCACTGATGCCCACCCAGTGTTTGGTTCCCTGATGCGTAAGCGTTTGCGCCAAGGTGCCAAGCTGATTGTCATTGACCCGCGGCGTATTGATATTCTTAACACCCCTCACGCTGGTAAAGGTATTCATCTAGCGTTACGTCCTGGAACCAACGTGGCCATCGTCAATGCGTTGGCCCATGTGATAGTGACTGAAGGGCTGGAAAATCACGACTTTATTGACAGTCGTTGTGACGCTGAGGCTTATAGCACTTGGCGGGATTTTATTGCTGAAGCACGCAACTCACCAGAGGCTACCGAGAACGTTACCGGTGTGCCCGCAGCAACAGTGCGCGAAGCAGCGCGTATCTATGCGCAAGCAGGTAACGGTGCTATTTACTACGGCTTGGGCGTCACTGAGCACAGCCAAGGCTCCACCATGGTGATGGGGATTGCCAATCTGGCGCTGGCCACCGGCAATATTGGCCGCGAGGGCGGCGGAGTCAATCCGCTGCGCGGCCAGAATAATGTGCAGGGTTCCTGCGATATGGGTTCTTTCCCCCATGAGTTGCCGGGTTACCAGCACGTAAACGATGATCTGGTACGCAGCCGTTTTGAAGACAGCTGGGGCGTAACACTGGACAATGAACCGGGCTTGCGGATTCCTAATATGTTTGATGCGGCCATCGCTGGCACCTTTAAGGGCTTGTATATTCAGGGCGAAGATATTGCTCAATCTGACCCCAATACCCAGCATGTGGAAACGGCGCTGAAGGCCTTGGATTGCGTCATAGTGCAGGATATTTTCCTCAATGAAACGGCAAAATTTGCCCATGTGCTGCTGCCAGGTTCCACATTTTTAGAGAAAAATGGCACCTTTACCAACGCCGAGCGGCGCATCAACCGGGTGCGTAAAGTGATGACACCGGTTGCCGGTATGGAGGACTGGCAGGTGACCATGGCGCTGTCCAATGCTCTGGGTTATCCCATGGACTATGCACATCCAGCAGAAATTATGGATGAAATAGCCTCACTGACGCCGACCTTTACTGGGGTCAGTTATGACAAGCTGGAACAGCTGGGCAGTATCCAGTGGCCATGTAATGAGGCGCATCCAGAGGGTATGCCCACCATGCATGTGGACGATTTCCCCATTGGTCAAGGGCGCTTTGCGGTGACTGGATATCTGGCCACTGAAGAGCGTGCCAGCCGCCGCTTTCCATTGTTATTGACCACCGGCCGTATCCTCTCGCAGTATAACGTTGGTGCGCAGACTCGGCGCACCAGCAACAGCGATTGGCATGAAGAAGATGTGCTTGAATTACATCCCAGCGATGCTGAGCTGCGCGGGGTCAGCGATGGCGATTGGGTGGGGATCAGCAGTCGCGTGGGTCATACTGTGCTGCGGGCAAAAATCAGCGAACGTATGTTGCCGGGCGTGGTGTACACCACTTTCCACCATCCGGGCAGTGGTGCTAACGTGATTACCACGGATAATTCTGACTGGGCCACTAACTGTCCAGAATATAAAGTGACTGCGGTGCAGGTGGAGATCGTTAGCCAACCATCGGAGTGGCAGCATAACTTCCAGCGTTTCGATAAGCGCCAGCAAGCACTGTTGCAGCCGGCCATGGATTCTGCAGGTGATCAGTATGCAAACACAGTTAAGTAATCTACAACTGATGGCAATGGATGAGTCCACTCATGATCAGCCGCCAGCGCCAGTCAGTGATGCACGGGTGGAGGTGCGGGGCGGTATTGCTGGCGCCAGCTCACGGGATCGGGTGGCGGAAGAAATTCCCGTCGCCATGGTTTATAACGGCGTGTCCCATGCGGTGATGATGGCGTCGCCCTGTGATCTTGAGGATTTCGCTCTGGGCTTTAGCTTAAGTGAAGGGATTTTGCAGCGGCCTGATCAGTTGTTTGCGCTTGAGATACAGGTGAGTGCCGAAGGCATTTCAGTCGATATGCGCATTGCTGGTGACCGCTTTACCCGCCTGCAGGAACAACGGCGTAATATGGTCGGCCGCACTGGTTGTGGCCTCTGTGGCACCGAGTCTTTGGCCCATGTGGCGCGCAGCATTGCCCCGGTAGCAGCACAGAAAATGCCCAGTGATAAAGCGGTGCAGACTGCACTGCAATCGCTGAAAAACTATCAACCGCTGCAGCTGCAAACGGGTGCGACCCATGGTGCAGCTTGGTGTGATAACCAAGGTCAGATCATTCTGGCGCGGGAAGATGTGGGTCGCCATAACGCGCTGGACAAGTTGATCGGTGCTCGCATCCGTGAACACGCAGATAAAGCCTTTGCCGATGGTTTTGCCTTGATTTCCAGCCGTGCCAGTTTTGAAATGGTGCAGAAAAGCGCCAGTGTTGGCATTGCTAGCCTAGTCGCAGTGTCGGCACCGACCGCGTTAGCCATTCGTGAGGCGGATAACAGCGGTATGAATCTGATTGGTTTTGCTCGCCCAGGTCGCCAAGTTATTTACAGCCGAAGTATTGAGTGTCCAGAGGAGAAGGAACTGTGAGTGATCAGCAGTTGCACAACTTAATTAAAATGCTCGAGCAAATCATTGCCAATAACTTACACCATGGCAGTGACCAACAGGTGGCGGCGGTGACGACTGATCATGTGCACAAATTCTGGGCCCGCAGCATGAAGCAGATCATTATCGCCTATGCCGAAGAAAACCCAGCAGGCTTATCTACTGTGGCGCAGCTAGCCATTGCCCAACTGGAAGCGCAGATGGACAAGGGCACAGTGGATTAGGCCGCTTTTGCGTACAAAGTAAGTCAGCATTTAAGCATTGTTGGGTTCATGATAATTTTTATAAAACAGCTGGGAACTGTTGGATTGAAGCCGAGTTACTTGATCAAAAAAACATCAAACGTCAAAAAATGTTATAATACTCACATATTAATTTTTGGGAGTATGTTTTGAATAAGACAAAAATAGCTATTTTAGGTGCAGGTCCAAGTGGTTTGGCTCAATTGCGCGCATTTGAAGCCGCACGTTTAGCAGGTGCAAAGGATCTGCCAGAAATCGTCTGTTATGAAAAACAAAATGATATTGGCGGTATGTGGAATTACACATGGCGTACAGGCTTAGATAAACATGGTGAGCCGGTTCACGGCAGTATGTACCGTTACTTGTGGTCCAATGGTCCAAAAGAGTGTCTTGAATTTGCGGACTATTCTTTTGAAGAGCACTTTGGCGAGCCGATCCCTTCTTACCCTCCACGTGAAGTCCTAAAAGATTATATTATGGGACGCATTGATCAGGAGAGTATTCGTAAGTACATCCGCTTTGAGTGTCCAGTACGTTGGGTAACATTTGACGAAGAAACTAAGATGTTTACTGTTACGGTGATGAACCATAAAACCGGCGAGCAGGAAACAGGTGAGTTTGACTATGTTGTTGTAGCTACAGGTCACTTCTCTACGCCCAATATGCCGTATTTTAAAGGTTTGGAAGAGTTCCCTGGCCGTGTCATGCACGCCCATGACTTCCGTGATGCGTTAGAGTTTAAAGATCAAGATATTTTGCTTATTGGTGGCAGTTACTCAGCAGAAGATATTGGTACCCAGTGCTATAAGTACGGTACTAAGTCCGTAACTATTAGCTATCGCAGTCAAAAGTTGGGTTATGACTGGCCTAAAGGTATGCAAGAAGTGCCTTTGGTAACGCACTTTGATGGTGATGTTGCCCACTTCGTTGATGGCACCAGTCAGCGTTTTGATGCAGTAGTCATGTGTACGGGTTATTTATTCCACTTCTCATTTTTGCCTGATGAGTTGCGTTTGGAAACCCATAACTGCCTCTACCCAGAAAACCTGTATAAAGGTGTGTTCTGGCAGCAGAACCCACAACTGATCTATTTAGGCATGCAAGATCAGTACTTCACTTTCAATATGTTTGATGCGCAAGCCTGGTATGCACGTGATGTGATTTTAGGCGACATTAAACTGCCTGATTTGGCTGCACGTGAAGCAGATGAGAAGAAGTGGGTTGACGAGTACGCTACAGTGAACACTGTGGATGAGGAAATTGATTTCCAAGCCAAGTATATTCGCGATCTGACCAAGCCCACCGACTACCCAGAGTTTGAGGTAGAAAAACAGGGTGAGATCTTTAAGCAGTGGCAGAAAGATAAAAAAGTCGACATTATGGGTTTTAGAGAAAAATCCTATCGCTCGACCTTAACCGGTACTTTGGCACCCGAGTTGCCCAAGCCTTGGTTAGAGATTATGGATGACTCGTTAGAGCACTTCTTAAACTTAACTTTGGTTAAAAATAAGAAGAAAAATAAAGTCGCGAGCTAATTTTTACAGACGAGCTACAGATAAAACGGCGCTGGATTTATCCCGCGCCGTTTTTTATTGCTCAGATTAAGATGTACTGAAGGTTAATGATTCGGCTGCGGTTTTTTGCAACGTTTCTTTGGCTGCACTATCCATATTCTCTAACCACTGTATAACTTCAAGCAAACTCAGTGGCGATGCTTCGCTGGATGTAAGGTTGATTGGTTGTTTTAAAAATTACTGGATATGCAGTTTATAAATAAGCTTATAGTGCAGTGTTGTGCTGCCATACTATCAATTGGCGTGCTGAGCGCAGGTGGTTTGTTAAGTTTGTGAGTTCTCTAACACGCTTAATAATCTGTAAAGAGCAATATAATTTATAGAGCGCCTCACTGTAGTGTTACAGCAATAACGGCTTTTATAATGCAGTGTTACACATCAATGTTATTAGGAGCTTTTCATGCATCAAATTAATCCGAAAAAACTACTGCGCAGCAAGTGGACAGCAGTCAAACCAAAACATAAAGAAAAACACTTTATGGTGACTGAGTTGGAGTTTGATGAAGAAGGTAATGTTATTTATTGTTTGTTAGAGGCAGTGCTGACTAAACGCGCAACAGCCATTGATTGGCAGCAATTAAAAAACAGCGCAGAGTGGCAGCACGGCTGGCAGTGAGAAACCAGTATGCGCCATCGAGTTTTTACCTATATCACCCGTGCAGATCAGTTGTTGATCCTAGAGTATGTGGACGGCCGTTATGTACTGCCACAAATACCTGGCGGCACTGTGGAAGCCGGTGAATCGCCAGCACAGGCTGCACTGCGTGAAGCCCATGAAGAAACCGGCTTAGAGGCCTTACAGCTGGTAAAGTGTCTGGGCAGTTTTCAGCGTGATTTAACCGATATAGGTCGGGATGAAACCATTGTGGCTTGGTTTTTCCATTTGCACACCACTGAATCAACTCCGCAGTCGTGGCAGCATTTTGAGTGTGACTCATCTGAAGGGCTTGCGCCCATTGAGTTTGCCGTATCTTGGGCAGCGCTCAATAATCTGCCTAAGCTGGGTGGTATTGATGAAGCTATGCTGACTGAGTTACAGGCCTCTCTGGCTGAAAATAACCTATAACTCTAAGCCTATTAGCATTGAGCATGGCAGTGACAACTTGCCCTAGCTCGCTTCCCTACAAGCAGTGTTATAATGTAACGCATAAGGTCGTTTTCATTCAGTGCTTGCAGGTCAATAGTGCTGCTGCAGGCTAGGCAATAGAGGAGTTTGTATGAAAATTGCAGTTACCAGTCAAAACCGTAGGGCTGTTACTGAGCATGCAGGGCGGTGTCGAAATTTTTGGTTATTCACTGTCGAAAACAATGCAATTGCAGACAAGCAGTTACTGGAATTGCCAAAAGAGCAATCATTTCATGAGAGCTCGGTGCATGAGCCGCATCCACTGGATGGCATTGATGTACTTATTACCGGCGGGATGGGTAGCGGCATGGTCAGGCGTTTAGCACGCAAAAATATTAAAGGTTTAGTCACTAAGGAAAGTGATCCAGAAACCGCTGTAAGCTTATATTTAAAGGGTGAGTTGGTAGCTGAAGAGTCTGATCCAGAAGCCGGTGACTGCCGCGATCACTCCCATTGATTAACATCTGTTATCAGTAGAACTCAGCAAGTTTGGGCGACTGCAAGGGTCGCCCAAAGGTGAGCTTACTGTGCGGTTAAACCGCCATCGACAATAAATTCTGCACCGGTTGAGTAACTGGAATCATCTGAAGCTAAATACAGCACCATGCTACTGACTTCTTCGGACTGTGCGAGGCGTTTAAGCGGAATGCTCTTGGCGAATTGCTCTACTGCAGCTTTAGTGTCACCTTGCATAATCATTGGGGTAGCAATCACTCCAGGATGCACTGAGTTGACGCGAATGCCATAGGGGGCACAGGCTAAAGCAGCTGCTTTAGTCATACCGCGTACGGCAAACTTGGAGTCGGTATAACCAATGGCGCCGCCAACTAAACCATTAATGGAAGAAATATTAATGATTGAGCCTGCTTGGCTGTTTTTCATTGAAGGGATCACCGCCTGCATACCTAAAAAGACTGAGACTTGGTTGATTTCGATAATGCGTCGATAGTCCTCTAGGGATACATCCAAAATCGATTTGGCCATGGTAATGCCAGCATTATTGACCAGCACATTAACCGGGCCAAAGTGCGCTTCAGTTTGCCCAACCACCAGTGCCCAAGCTTGCTCATTGGTGACATCATGCTGGATAAATAAAGCATTGCTACCCAGTTCTGCAGCAACGGCTTGGCCTTTTTCGGCATTGATATCGGTGAGCACCACTTTAGCACCAGCTTCCACACATAAGCGCGCATGGGTTGCGCCCATGCCTTGTGCAGCACCAGTAATAATTATAACTTTATCTTGCAAACGAGCCATGGGATGTCCTGAGTGGATTATTGTTTGCTGCGAGTATACCGTGCGCAATAAATTTTTTACTAGGCTGTATTGCTTAGATCAACTGCAGTATTGACCAGCAACTTATACTGCGGCAGAAATTTAATGTGCAGTTGTTATACCAGCGGGCGCTGCATCACTTCGCTTAAGTGCGCTAAGGGGCTGACGCTTGGATCATACTGGTGTTCTGGGGCGATATGGAAGGTTTGCTCCAGCATATATTTACCAGATTCCACGCCATGCAACCCATGATCAGAAAAGCACACCCAAACCGATCCCGGCGCAAATGGTATACGCACTTGTGGCGCCTCTTGTTGGTACTGCAGATCGGCTTTCATGCTGTCGTGCAGTTGCGACATCAGCTGATCGTATGGGCTGCGCAACGATTTGGTAACCCCCAGCGCATGTAAAGCTAGAGTACCTTGCCTTGTTCAAGCGCAGCAATCCAGTTGCGATCAGTTTCTGCTAGCTGCCAAGAAGTGTTGCAACTAATTAACGTCTTAATCGCCGTTATGTCACCAAAGCTTTTGAAACTTCTAAGACGCTGCGCAGAAGCGCTGGTTGAACAATTATTTGCCATGCTCCGCTTGAGTTCATCCAGCACCCATATTCAGTCATGACATTGTATTGTTGCCAGCACAGATATGCTGGCGTGCGGTTGCCGCATCAGTTTATCCTGCGCGTTAACTCGGTAGCACAACGCCCTCGCGCTGCCACCCTCTGTTTAAAGCGTGCTTGAACTCCACCAGTGTAACTATGACCGAGAACATTAGGTTGACCATGGATGTGTCTTGGAAAGCAATAATCATAAATATTGTTTTGATATGCGACTAAGCTTATGTTAAAGCCGTGGCAGGTAGCTTTAGCCTAGGCAGGAATGATGGGTGGGGTTGGTGCAAGGTGATGGTGTGCGTCAATTTTGTCCAAATAGTCACTTTTCGCAACCGCAAAGCGCGATGCCAACGTCAGTTCACAAAAATGTGGGGTAATGGATATGTACAAAGTTCTGACATATATGACGCCTATCGCGCTGGCTGCAGCGTTGGTGGCGACCAGCGTGTCGGCCGAGCCGACCACTCAGCCTTCCACACAGCTGCTTGCCGACAGCTGTGCGGCCTGTCACGGCACCGATGGAAACAGTCCAGGAAGCATCGACAAACTTGATGACATGGACATTGATAAATTTCTCGAGAAGATGAAACAGTACAAATATGAAGACGGCAAGGGCCGCATCATGGGACCTATCACACGCGGTATATCGGACGACCAGATTGAAGCCCTGGCCAAACATTTCCAGACCTTCAATCGCTAAGGAGAATCATCATGAAATTTTCGCGCAGATCATTCAACTTTGCATTGGCGGCCGGAGTTTTTACTGGTTTGGTCACTCCGGCTCAGTTGTTCGCACAGCAGGCGGGCACACGTGGGCGTGTGGTCATCGTTGGTGGCGGCTTTGGCGGTGCGACATGCGCCAAGTATCTTCGCCGCTTAAATCCCAATCTCGATATTGTCTTGGTCGAGCAGAATCCCCAATATGTTACTTCTCCCTTTAGCAATACAGTGATCGCAGGCATCAATCCGCTATCGGCGACGACAGTTAATTACGCAAACTTGCGAGACCGCTACAAAATTAATATCGTTGCTGACCGGGTGACTGGGATCGATGCCGACAAGTCATCTATCAGCCTCGCTAATAACGGGCCGTTAAGCTACGACCGGCTGGTGGTGTCACCCGGCATCGAAATGCGTTTTGATACCATCGATGGCTATAACGAAGCGGCCACTGAGATCATGCCCCATGCTTGGAAAACCGGCGGAGGGCAAATCGAGCTCTTGCGCAAGCAGATTGAGGCGATGGACGATGGTGGTACTGTGATCGTTGCGATCCCACCTCCGCCTTACCGGTGCCCGCCCGGTCCTTACGAGCGTATCAGTCTGATCGCACATTACCTTAAGCAGTCCAAGCCCCGTTCCAAAGTGCTCGTTCTCGACGCCAACGATACTTTTGCAAAACAGCCCTTGTTCGAAGAGGGTTGGGCAAGTCTTTATCCTGGCATG
The DNA here is from genome assembly GCA_964516465.1 of uncultured Thiopseudomonas sp. Lineage (GTDB taxonomy): Bacteria > Pseudomonadota > Gammaproteobacteria > Pseudomonadales > Pseudomonadaceae > Denitrificimonas. Next base: position 9,093 of record CAZEZR010000039.1, read on the forward strand.
ATCGAACGCATCCATGGGACCGATGCCGGACGCGTGACGGGTGTTGATATTGGGGAACACGCAGTAATCGTCGCGGACGGCAGTAGACACGCCGGCAACGTTGTCAACCTCATCCCGCCGCAGAAGGCAGGCGCCATCGCGCAAATAGCCGGTTTGACCGACGACACGGGTTGGTGTCCAACGGATCTCGTATCGTTGCTCGCGCGTGGACAGGAGAATATCCATGTGATCGGCGACGCTGCATCGACCGGCATGCCAAAATCCGCTACCGTCGCGAGTAACGAAGCCAAGGTCTGTGCTGCTGCAGTCGGTGCGCTGCTTGCGGGCGAATCGGTTGGTGCTCCCGTCTATACCAACGCCTGTTACAGCCTGCTTGCTCCGGAATACGGGATATCCGTGGCGACGATGTACGAGGTCAAAGAGGGCATGCTTGCGCAAATCGAAAACTCAAGCGGAACAAGCCCGTTGGGAGCCGATCAAAAGTACCGCTCCAAGGAGGCCAAAGACGCACGTGGCTGGTACGCTAGCATCGTTGCCGACAGCTTCACTTGAGTCATTGAGGGTTTTTCCAGTCGGGGAAATCTATAAGCAGAAACAGGTACTAGCGCTGCGAATAAAAGAAACGCTAGTACCTCATCCATGTTCAAACCTTGTAAACAGCCTATCCCGTCGTTTTTGCATCGCCTAGATGTGATTTTTAGCAGACCGTTGTACGCAATAACGTGAGTCAGCTGCACTGAATGCTTTAGTGTTTATATAACAGTGAACATCCAATATTTTTAGCGCTTAGGGACGTGTTGGCAAGTACAGCAACTTGTCGTACTGATGCCTGCTGGGCTGCCGACTTTAGCTCGCGGTAAAATACCTGTAGGCTCTGCTTTAACGTGCTTTGCTGAAGACTATCTGTGGGTGTTCACTTATTTAAAAGCTGACTGATATGGTGCTCGAGTTACTGTGCTGTTGCAGCTTGTTAAGCGTCTCGGCAAAGCCTAAATGATTAAAAATTGAGGTGTTGTATGCAACTAACTGATGTATTAAATCGCCGCTATGCTACCAAGGCATTTGATGCTTCTAAGAAACTGCCAGAAGCGGTGGTAGAGCAATTATTTGCCTTGCTGCGCTTGAGCCCATCCAGTACCAATATTCAGCCGTGGCATTTTATTGTGGCCAGTACCCCTGAGGGTAAGGCACGTTTAGCTAAAGGTGCCGGCGGCAGTTACAGTTATAACGAGAGTAAAATTCTCAACGCCTCGCATGTGGTGTTGTTTTGCGCACATACTCAGATTGATGATGGGCATTTACAAAAAGTCTTGGCTGCGGAAGAGCAAGACGGTCGTTTTGCCACATCGCCAGAGGTAAAAACCGCGGCGCACAATACCCGTTTAGCGTATTTAAACGAGCATAAATACATTAAGAAAGACGTTCCCCATTGGTTGGAAAAGCAAATCTATTTAAATATGGGCAGTTTTTTGTTGGGTGCAGGCTTATTAAATATTGATGCAGTGCCCATGGAAGGTATTGATCAAACTGCTCTGGACGTTGAGTTTGGCTTAAATCAACGGGATCTAACGGCTGTCGCCGCAGTGGCATTGGGCTACGCTGCGGATAGCGACTTTAATGCGTCGCTACCCAAATCACGTTTAGCTGCAGATGATATTTTCACCATAATTTAAGCACAGTTGGGTGCAGTGCAAGCTGATAAGTAGGTCTGTGCTTGCGCGGTTTTAAAGGCATGACAATAGCAACTGCAGCAGTAATAGAGACAAAATAGATGCGAGTGATTAAGGCGCCCCATAGCTACGAAGAAGATATCCGCAAAAGTCGTTTTTTAGCACAAGCGGTATTTTTGCCCACAGCCGAGCAGGCCCCCGAGCTGATAGCACAATTAAGCACCCCTGCAGCCACCCATAATTGTTGGGCGTGGCGTTGTGGCGAACAATACCGTTTTAACGATGATGGTGAGCCGGGCGGTACTGCGGGGCGGCCTATATTGGCAGCCATTGAAAACCAAAGGTTTGATCAGGTGTTGATTGTGGTGACTCGTTGGTATGGCGGTATTCAGCTGGGAACGGGCGGACTAGCGCGGGCGTATGGAGGCTGTGCCAATCAGGTTTTACAAACTGCACCCAGTGAACGGCTGATACCGCGTATCACTGTGCAGGGGCATTGCCCGTATAGTTATTTGGATATTTTTAAAGTGCGTATTGCTGAGGCGGGCGGTGTGTTAAATAGTGAGGAGTTTGATGCTGAGGGCGCATGGTTGAACTTGGCAGTGCCTGAGGAACAGCTTGCTGCCTTGCAAGAAGCACTCAGTGAGGCCAGCCGAGGCGGCAGTGTTTTGCAGGAAGTTGAAATACCTGAATAATCCTACACCGCTAAGTGGCGGTGTAGGGTGTTGAGCAATTACATCTAACGTTTAACGCCAGCCGGCACGGTCCATTAAACGAATGGCTTCGGCCTGACGTTTGCCGGCCACTTCGACCGGAACTGTATCCGCTTTAAATTCACCCCAAGCAGCCACTTCCGCAGAAGGTGCAACCTCTGGGTTAGCTGGGAATTCTTGGTTCACTCCAGCAAAAATGCTTTGCGCTTCGTCAGTGGTCATCCACTCGATCAGCTTGCGCGCTTCGTCAGCATTCGGTGCATATTTTGTGATACCAGCGCCGGATAAGTTAACGTGAACACCGCGATCATCTTGGTTAGGCCAGAACAGTTTTACTTTTAGATCAGGGTCTTGTTTGTTCAAGCGGCCGTAGTAGTAGCTGTTAACAATACCCACATCACACTGACCAGCGTTGATTGCTTGCAGCAATGCAGTATCGTCGGAGAACACATCAGTGGCTAAGTTGCCAACCCAAGCTTTAACCAGTTTTTCAGTATTTTCTGCACCGTGCGCTTCAATCAAAGTGGCCGTCAACGACTGGTTGTAGACTTTTTTACTGGTGCGTAGGCATAAGCGACCTTTCCACTCCTTATCCGCTAAAGCTTCATAAGTGCTCAGTTCTTCAGGGTTAACCCGCTCGGTAGAGTAGGCAATGGTACGGGCACGCAGGGATAATCCGGTCCACTGATCATTGCTGGAGCGGTACTGGCTGGGGATGTTTTCTTTGATTATGTCTGAGTTAAGTGGCTGTAAAATACCCATTTGTTCAGCTTGCCAGAGGTTGCCGGCGTCCACTGTGATGAGGATATCAGCGGGAGTATTACCACCCTCAGCTTTTAAACGCGCCATTAAAGGTGCTTCTTTATCCGTAATAAACTTGATTTTGACCCCGGTTTGCTCGGTGTACTTATCAAAAACTGGCTTGATCAGCTCATCAATACGCGAGGAGTACACCACGATATCGTCTGCTGCTTGGACATGGCCTGCAACAATGCTGAGCGCGAGAGCTGCAAGAATGGGTTTGCGAATTGACATGGCAACCTCTGGTTAGGTGAAAGTGTGCAAATGATAGTTAATCGCATTTAGATTATCAACTAAAATATGCAATCACAGTTAATAAATATATTTTGCTGCGTGTAGCCTTGCTAAAGATTGAGCTGAGCGCTGCTCTGCGGATCTCTATGCTATAGGACTGCATGGCTCAACTAAGGCTGAGCTAGGTCAGGCAGATCAATACCTAAGCCCAGTGCTTGGCGAATAAACAGTGCTTTGGCCTCACTGAAATTATCCACTATCTTCAAACCACTATTGCGCAGTAAGCGCAGCGGCAAAGCATCAGCTTGGAATAAATGTTGGAAACCTTCCATGGCTGCCATCATGGCTAAGTTGTGCGGCATACGTCGGCGTTCAAAACGACTGAGTACGCGCTCGCTGGTGATCTCTTCACCGCGCTGCAGTGCTTTGAGCAGCACTTGCGCTAATACCGCAGCATCTAAAAAGCCTAGATTGACTCCTTGCCCAGCTAATGGGTGAATGCTGTGTGCGGCATCGCCAATCAGTGCTAAACCTTGTTGCACATAGCGCTTAGCGTGGCGCTGGCGCAATGGAATGCGGTAGCGTTGATCAGCATGCTCAATGGTGCCTAAGCGGTGTTCGCTGGCCTCACCCAGCGCCTGACAAAAGGCCTCGTCGTCCAGGGTCATAATCTGCCGCGCTCGCTCTTCAGGTACGGACCAGACAATAGAACACCAGTTTTGTCCATCACTGTGTTGCAGCGGCAGTAATGCAAGCGGACCTTCATCAGTGAAACGTTGCCAAGCAGTGTTTTGATGCGGCTTCTCGCAGCGAATACTGGTGACAATGGCGTGATGCAGATAATCCCATTCGCGGGTCTCAACACCAGCCAGACGGCGCACCGCTGAGTTAGCCCCATCGGCTGCAATCAGCAAGGGCGTGCGTATTTCGCTGCCATCGTTCAACTGCATAAGCCAACCGTCAGTTGAGCGGCGTAACTGTTCAACTCGAGAGTGCGCTAGTAAGTCGATTTCAGATTGGTACAGCTGTTCTAAGAGTGCGTCTTGGACAATGCGGTTTTCGACAATATGTCCGAGCACCTCGGCATGCACGCTGCTGGCGGAAAAATCAATTTTTCCTGTTCCTGAGCCATCCCACACATGCATATTTCGGTAGGGGCTTACGCGTTTTTTAGTGATACTTGGCCATGCCGCCACCCGCTCTAAAATGCGCTGACTGGCAATGGATAAGGCACTGACTCGCGGCTCAAAGGCTTGCTCGGAGTCAAAAGGGGCCAGATCCAGCGCACTGCTGTCCACTAAGAGGATATTGAGCCCGCTATCTTTCAGTGCTAAAGCGAGGGTGCTACCTACCATTCCCGCGCCGACAATAATTACATCTGCGTGCATATTAAGATCCTACTCTGTGGTGTCAGCAAGCTGCGTTTTAGGTTTGCGACGGATATATAAGGTTTTTTCCACTTGTGCGATCAGCGTGCCCTGATCGTCATGCACTGTGGCTTGGTATTGAGGCAGGTATTTCTCACCGCTGGCGGTGTGCTGGCGAATATCATCCAACATGGCCTGATCAATTTTGAACTCTGCATGCACCGCGCCTTTGCCGGGACTGACAAAGATAATCTGCGCAGCCTGATCCCAAACAATATAGTCGCGACCCAGATTCTCCATCAGCATTAGCATATAAAATGGATCAGTCATTGCATATAACGAACCACCAAACTGGGTGCGAACATAATTACGGTTGTACCACTTTAAGCCCATACTGACCTGGACTTGACGAAAGTCTGCGCTGATATGACGCACTTTTATTCCATCACCAAAATAGGGCGGGTAGAGGTTCATCGCCCAGCGTAATAAGCGAGCTTTACGTGTAGTTTTCTTGCTCTGCATAATCTAGTTCTTGCCTTCTGTGGTGCGCACCCCTAAACCCATGGCTTGGCGGGTAAACCAGCGTTTGGCTGGCGGCAGTAGATCCAGCCCCAGTAGGCCCAGATTGCGTCCGCTGGCTAGCAGAGGCTTGCCAGTGGAGAACAGGCGAGTGACGCGGTCAGAAAAGCCAATGGTTAGCGCTTGATCGCGCTGCTGATTGCTTTGAAAATGCTGCAGAGTGGCTAAGTCACCCGGTGTTTCAGGGCCGGCTAAAAGAGTCTCTGCCAGAGCCATACTGTCACGCAAGGACAAATTGTAACCTTGACCAGCCACTGGGTGCAGGCTGTGCGCTGCGTTACCCAGAACCACTAAGTTGGCGCGTACTTGCTCACTGCTTTCCACCAGGCTTAAGGGATACAGAAAGCGCGTCCCCACTTGCTGGATGGCGCCGAGGCGGTAGCCAAAGCACGCTTGCAGTTCTTGTAGAAACTGCTGATCAGGTAAGGCATAAAGTCGTTGCGCCTCTTCCGGTTTGCGCGTCCAAATAAGTACGCTGCGATTATCCGCTAAAGGTAATAGGGCCATTGGGCCAGCATCGGTAAAGCGCTCAAACGCCATGCCTTGGTGCGGCAGTGCAGTGCTGATATTGCTGATCAGAGCCGTTTGCTCATAAGGGGTATGCTGCGCATGGATACCCAGCTGTTCCCGTAACCCAGAGCGGCCACCATCGGCTAAAATAGCTAAGTCGCAGTCAAGACGGCTGCCATCATCCAGCTCTAAGCGATAGCCATCACTCAGCGCTTGCATTTGTTCAACCCGAGCAGGGCAGCGCCATTCAATCACCTCTTGATCCAGTGCCGCCCATAGGCAGTGCCCGAGCCAAGCGTTTTCCACCACATAACCCAGTGCTGGAACGCCTTCCGCTGCTGCGCTGATCCGTGCCGCAGCAAAACGACCACGATCAGAAATATGAATGTCACGAATTGCTTCCGCTCGTGGTGCGATAGTCTCCCAGAGGTCTAAGCGCTGGTAGATTTGTTGGCTGCCATAAGATAGCGCCGAGGAGCGCGCATCATAGCTGGGCTGGTAGTTATCACCGGGTGCGTAAGGCTCAATCAGCACGATTTTCCATTGCCGCTGACGCGCACCTGCTTGTAAAGCTAGAGCGAGGCTGGCACCGACTAAGCCACCACCAATAATTGCGATCTGCACTCGGCTCATAATTTAAGCTCCTGCTTGCGCTGCGGCGGCCATTAATGCTTCAATTTCATCAATTGTTTTTGGCACTGCATTGGTCAGAACGCGGCAGCCGTTTTCGGTGACCACCACATCATCTTCAATGCGCACACCAATGCCGCGCCACTGCTCAGGCACATCCAGATTATCCAGAGCAATATAAATACCCGGCTCAACGGTCATGGTCATGCCGGGCTCTAGCTGACGCCATTGACCATTGACTTTATACTCGCCCACATCATGCACATCTAAGCCCAACCAATGGCCAGCGCGGTGCATATAAAACGGACGGTGGGCCTCATCAGCAATCAGTTGATCCAGCTCGCCTTGCAACAACCCCAGCTCCAGTAAGCCAGCAGTAATCACCCGTACCGTGGCCTCATGGGCATCGTTCCAGCAATGCTGGGGTGATATAAAGTCCATTGCTGCAAGATTGGCTTGGAGGACAATATTGTAAATAGCTTTTTGCTCAGGGCTAAAACGCCCATTAACCGGGAAGGTGCGGGTGATATCACTGGCATAGCAGTTCAGTTCACAGCCAGCGTCAATCAGTACTAAATCACCATCCTGTAATGGAGCGTTATTTTCTGTGTAATGCAAAATGCAGGCATTGCTACCGCTGGCAACAATTGACGAGTAGGCCGGTAGGCGTGCGCCACCTTTACGGAACTCATAATCCAGTTCTGCTTCCAGATGGTACTCATACAAGCCAGGTTGAGCTGCTTGCATGGCGCGAATATGCGCTCGACAAGAAATATCTGCCGCTTGCTGCATGGAGTCGATTTCTGCAGTGCTTTTGTGCAGGCGCGCATCGTGCAGCAGGTGATCAAGCATCACGAACTCTTTTGGCGGCTGCGCACCCATTCGGGCTTTGCTGCGAATGCTATTGAGCCACTCCATCATCTGTTGATCAAATTCTGGATTATTACCAATGGAGTAATACACCCGCTCACGACCTTCCATTAAACCGGGCAAAATATCGTCAATATCGCTAATTGGGAAGGCGTCATCAGCGTTATAGTGCTGCATAGCACCATCCTGGCCGGCTCTTAAGCCATCCCACAGCTCTCGTTCGGGATTGCGTTCTCGGCAAAATAAAATAAACTCGCCGTGCTCACGCTTAGGGATTAATACCAGCACCGCTTCCGGCTCAGAAAAACCAGACAGATAGAAGAAATCACTGTGTTGCCGATAGGGATATTCCACACTGCTGTTGCGGGTGCTGACTTGCGCTGCGGGCAGGATAGCAATGCTATTGGGCGCCATGCGTTGCATCAATTGTTCACGGCGTTGGGCGTATTCAGACATGCTAATTAGGCTCATGCGGTGTGGTTCCTCTAGTTTAATGTACGGCAGGCGTGTCATCTTCAGCGCTGGGTGGTGTGTAATTTGCGCAGGCAGTGAATAAAAATAAAGGCGCAACACGCAAGTATTCATTGACCTCCATATAGGCCACTTCACCTTCTTCGTCTTCCTCCTCATCGGGAGTAATTTGTGCGATTGAGATGAGGTCCTCAAGCACTTCGCGAACATCTTTAGACAGCTCAGTGTTGCCAATATTGGCACCAAAGCCGCTTAAGAAACCTTGTGTCCACTGGCCAATGGCAATGGTGCGTGCGGCTAAAGGTTCATCGTCGCCGGGTAACAGCAAGGTCAAGGACACACTGCTTTCAGCGAGTAATTCTGCTTTTACCATTTCTTGTAAGCCAATTAATGCAGGATGCAAACTGCTCGGTACTTCATTTTCAAATAAGTCGTTGGCTTCTTCGAGCCAGCCAGCATTGCTGAAGCCAGCCCCTGCACAACAGCGACCGAGCAGCAAGCCTTGTAGTTCGGCAGGTGATACTGGATGTCCGTTAGCGGCAAGTAAGTCAGCAAATGAGGTGTAGGCAGATTGTGATTGAGGCATGAAAAATCCGAAGTAAAGGGAACTGATACGTGGTTTTGAAGGTCGTTGCTATAGGTGTAAGTATATCGCGTTGTTGAGTATGCTGCTAAATATCGATGTTTGCAGCCCAAGTATGGGTTTTCTCACTGATCAGCTGGTAGTAGTTAGTAGTACTGTGCGTAATGGCGGGCGGAGGTTAGAATAACCAGTAAGCAGCATTATGTGGTATGACTGACGTTCAAACTGGAGGGCTCGTGAAAAATACAGATTTACCAGCCTTAGTGCAGGCTGTTGAGCAACTGATTCAACGCAACACTGAACTTAGAGCGCAGAATAAAAGCTTGCGTGAAGAGCGTGGGCAATTGATTGAAAAAAACCAAATAGCACAGCAAAAAGTTGTGGCTATAATTTCTCGGCTGAAAGCATTGGAGCAGGACTCATGACTCAATCCCAAACGGTGACCGTGCGTATTATGGATAAGGATTACCATATCGCTTGCCCAGCATCGGAAAGCGCAAATTTGGAGCGAGCGGCCGAGTACTTGGATGCAAAAATGCGCGGTATTCGACGCACTGGCAAAGTGGTTGGTGCAGAGCGTATTGCGGTGATGGCGGCGCTGAATATCACCCACGAATTGCATGGTAAACAGCAGGATGCTGAGTTAGGTCGTGAAGGGTCTGAGCAAATTAAACAATTGGTGCAGCGCGTGCAAAAGAGTTTAGTGGGCGAAGAATAACGCCACCTTGAGGCACTCAAGGATTGGTGTATACTGGAGCCAACTCCCTCAAGTGTTGGCCAGTTGACTAAGTCCCTGAGCCGATTCATACCAAAACGGGGATTGCATTTTAGACTGGTGTGCATGTCCGCTTGCGGAAAGCCTAAAGGTCTGACGTGATCTCCACCTTGAACCCCCTGGTTCAAGGGCAATGTCAACAGCGGCACTTCTGGGAGTCTTTTTTTTAGCAATGCCAGTCAGTCCAGCTTTATCCCGCAGCCAGTTACGTACTTTATTACGTGAAAAACGGCGCAACCTTTCCCCTCTTCAGCAAGCACAAGCAGCCCAGCAGTTGTATCAACAATTGGCTCAGCACCCGCTGTTTCGTCGTGCGCAACATATTGCTTTATATATCGCCGGTGACGGTGAAATTGACCCGCAGCTTTTAATGCATGAGGCTTGGCGTCGTGGTAAATCGGTGTATTTGCCCGTGTTGTCGCGCTGGCCAAAAACAACTATGGCGTTTCAACGTGTTCGACCGGTACAACAGTGGGAAAAAAATCGCTTTGGTATTTTACAGCCTCGTTGGTGCCTTGCCGATCAGCGTGCAGTCTGGACCTTGGATGCCGTGTTCTTACCCTTGGTCGGTTTTGATCAGCACGGTGGGCGTTTAGGCATGGGCGGTGGCTTTTATGATCGAAGCTTTGCTGAGCTTGGGCAAAATGACCATTGGCTGACGCCCCAGCGTATAGGCTTAGCCCATGAGTGTCAGCGTGTTGACTGTTTGCCTTTGGCAGCTTGGGATGTGCCACTGCACGGTGTGGTTACTGATCAGCAGTGGTATGTGGTGCCAACATAGTTTGTATTTCATAGGAACTGAGTGGTTTTTCTGCTGAGGAGCGCTCCCAGAGGCTTTTTGTATAGCCAGTGGTGACTACGCCGAGCCCAAGAATAATGACTAAGATCCATAATAAGTCGGGTTTATGCTTCATTTAATGCCTTGCTCTATAACTAAGAATATACCGCGCTGCGAATTCTTGGCTAAATGGGTTGAATGGGAAGAGTGAAATTTTCGCGTCATCCTACGCCAATAAATGCAGATTGTAATTAATATAAAAAGTTCAATGTGTTTCTATACTTTTCTGCGTCTGCTGCGCGCTTTGTTCCCCATCAGCTGCCTCTAGGTTAAACGTTGCACATGCTTTGCTTGACTTGTGAGTCGTTCTTACAGCTAGACCCATGATTGTTAAAGCGTACAATGCAGGGATTCGTTTTAGGTATTGCGCAAGCAGAAATACTTAGAAATGGTCGGTATAGGTTTATCTATAATGCAGTGTTGATCGCTAGCGCATTATATTCACTTGCTAGGAGCAAGCATGTCTACGAAAAGTCCTTCACGATTATATATTGTCCCATTATTGATTGCTTTAGCCGCTGCCGGTGGCTTTGGCTATTGGAAATCGATCCAAGACCGGTTGCCCGAAGGTATTTATGAAGGTAATGGTCGCTTGGAGGCGACTGAAGTGCAGGTGGCGACTAAGCAGCCAGGACGACTGGCCGAAGTGTTGGTCGCCGAAGGTGATAGCGTGGTAACAGGGCAGTTATTAGCTCGGATTGATACCCGCACTTTAGAAGCACAGCGTAATCAAGCGCAGTCGGAAGTGCTGCGTGCCCATGAAAATGTTGCCACTGCGCAAGCCACTGTGCAGTTGCGCGAAAGCGAGCGTCGCTTGGCCCAGCAAGATTTAGCGCGTTTTCGCGAGTTGTATGCGCGCGGTCACGCCAGTGGCCAGCAGATTGACCAGCAGCAAGCGCGTTTTGATACTGCTTCAGCAGCTTTAGCTGCAGCTAAAGCGCAAGTGCAAGCCGCGCAAGCAGTGATTGCCGCCGCTGAAGCCATGGTTGCGCAGCTGACCAGTGAGATTGATGACAGCAGTTTGCGTGCGCCAATGAATGGTGTGGTGCAACTGCGTTTGGCTGAGCCCGGTGAGGTTTTGGGCGCAGGTGGTCGGGTGTTTTTAATGATCGACCCGTCTGATCAATATATGAATGTCTATTTGCCTTCAGCAGTAGCCGGGCGTTTAGCCGCCGCTGATCAAGCGCGTATTGTGTTAGATGCCTTACCGGAACAGCCATTACCTGCTGAAGTGGCTTTTGTTGCAGCTAAGGCGCAGTTCACCCCAAAAGAAGTTGAAACCCGTGATGAGCGGCAGAAACTGGTGTTTCGGGTTAAATTGCGCCTCACCGATCCTGCGGCTATACCCCAAGCTAAACCCGGTATGCCAGGTTCTGCCTATGTGCGCCGCGATGCCAGCGTTGAGTGGCCAGAGTCGCTGCAGTAAAACTGTGTAATAGGTGACAATCCCGTAATTATTAGTTTGCATGAAGCAACTACGGGCAGGGTAGTTAACCGCTAATCAGTTAGGTAAAGCATGACCACGCAGGTAATACAGGCAACCAATATCTCTCACAGTTACGGCAAGCAGAGCGCATTGCAAGATGTCAGCTTTAGTTTGCCCGCTGGCAGTCGTTGTGGGTTGATTGGCCCCGATGGTGCTGGTAAATCCAGTCTACTGGCGTTGATTTCCGGTGTGAAAATTTTGCAGCAAGGTGAGCTGGAGGTTTTGGGTGGTCCCATTGATCAGCGGCGTCATCGTTCCACCTTATACCAGCGCATCGCCTTTATGCCGCAAGGCTTAGGGCATAACCTTTATCCTGATTTGTCCATTGCGGAAAATATCCGTTTTTTTGCTGACTTATTTGGCTTAAGTCGTGATGAGCGTGAAGTGCGCATGTCCAGCTTGTTGGCGGCAACCGATCTGAGTGAGTTTGCTGACCGTCCCGCCGGTAAATTATCCGGTGGAATGAAACAAAAACTGGGTCTGTGCTGTGCCTTGATCCATGATCCCGACTTACTGATCCTCGATGAGCCCACCACAGGGGTTGACCCCTTAGCGCGGCGGCACTTTTGGGAGTTGATTGAGCAGGTGCGCGCTGATCGTCCGCAGCTGACGGTCTTGATTGCCACTGCTTATATGGATGAGGCAGCGCAGTTTGAGCATTGCTTAATGATGGATCAGGGGCGTTTATTGGCTGCTGGTTCAACCCAAGAATTGGCCGCGGTGACCCCAAGCGGTCAGTTAGACGATGCTTTTACCTATTATCAAGGTGCTGGCGCTAGCCAAGTTGAGCCGTTACAGATCACGCCTTTTGCGCCGGACAGCCATGAGGTTGTCATTAAAGCGACCGATCTAACCTTGCGTTTTGGCGATTTTACTGCGGTCAATAAAGTCAGCTTTGAAATTGAGCGTGGCGAGATTTTCGGCTTTTTAGGCTCCAACGGTTGCGGTAAAACCACCACCATGAAGGTGCTGACCGGTTTGTTACCGGCCAGCGAAGGTGAGGCTTGGTTGCTGGGTAAATCAGTGGATGCCAACGATTTGGCCACGCGGAAGCGGGTCGGCTTTATGTCGCAAAGTTTCTCTTTGTATGGCGAGCTGACGGTGCTGCAAAACCTTGAGTTACATGCGCACTTGTTTGATTTGCCCAAAGCTGTGGGGGCTGAGCGTGCCCAAGCACTGATTAAGCGTTTTGACTTAACGCCATATATCAATGAGCAGGCAGGCGCATTGCCCTTGGGCTTGCGTCAACGTTTATCCTTAGCAGTGGCGGTGATCCATGAGCCGGAAGTATTGATTCTGGATGAGCCCACCTCAGGGGTTGACCCCGCTGCTCGGGATGATTTCTGGCGGCTGTTATTTGAGTTATCCCGTGAACAAGGGGTGACGATTTTCCTCTCCACCCACTTTATGAATGAAGCTGAGCGCTGCGATCGTATTTCACTGATGCATGCGGCAAAAGTGTTGGCGGTAGGTACGCCTGCTGAGCTGCAAGAGCACTATGGTGGGGAGACCTTGGAAGATGCGTTTGTGGTGTGCTTGCAAGAGGCGCAAGGTTTAACTGATGCGCCGTTAGAGGTTAAAAGCACCGCCACAGAGGCCTTAACCAGTGTTCCGCGTCAAGGATTTAGTTTAAAACGCACTCAAGCTCTAGTGGTGCGGGAAAGCAAAGAACTGTTGCGCGACCGCATCCGCCTTTGGTTTGCCTTGCTCGGTGCGGTGTTTATGATGATTATTTTAGGCTTTGGTATTTCTCTGGATGTGGAGAATTTAGCCTTTGCTACCCTTGATCAAGACAATACTGCACAAAGTCGTGCCTATTTAGAGGGTTTTCGTGGCTCGCGCTATTTCTCTGAACGCGAACCCTTAACCAATATGCAAGATTTACATTCGCGCTTGCAGCGTGCGGATATTAAGCTGGCCATTGAAATACCCGCAGGTTTTGGTCGGGATTTATATGCGGGCCGTCAACCAGAAGTGGGGGTATGGCTCGATGGAGGGATGCCGTTTCGGGCGGAAACCAGCCGTGGTTATGTGGAAGCGCTGCATCAAGATAATTTACAGCGCTTACGGGATGAAGGGACTGCGGCTATACCGCCACTGGCGAGTCCTGCTCGCTTAGAAACCCGCTTTCGTTACAACCAAGATGTGATCAGTGTCAATGCCATTGGCCCTGGGGTGATGGCGTTGATTTTAGTGTTTATTCCGGCAATGCTCACCGCATTAGGAGTGGTGCGGGAAAAAGAGTTGGGTTCTATTACTAACTTTTATGCCACGCCACTGACGCGCTTAGAGTTTTTGCTGGGCAAGCAGATGCCTTATTTAGCGGTCAGCTTATTAAACCTTGCACTGTTGGTGGCGATTAACCGTTGGCTGTTTGGTGTACCGCTGAAAGGCAGTGCTGTGGCCTTAGCCGTGGGTGGTGCGCTCTATGTATTGGCCACCACCAGCTTTGGTTTACTGGTGTCCACTGTAACTAAAACCCAAATCGCAGCGATTTTAGGCACCATGATTTTGACCACATTGCCGACGGTGCAATTCTCCGGCTTGATTACCCCGCGCTCCTCCTTGGATGGTGGCGCAGCGCTGATGGGGGTGTTATTCCCGGCTGGGTATTTCTTGGATATTGCTGTGGGGACCTTTACTAAAGCACTGACTTTGCGTGACTTATGGCTGCAATGCTTAGTCTTGTTTGGCTTTTTTGTCGGTTTTACTGGCTTAAGTTTGCTTCTTTTGAAAAAGCAGGAGGCTTAAGTCATGCATAAATTATCGCATATTTTTCGTCTGGGCATTAAAGAACTGATCAGCCTGCGCTATGACTCAGTGCTGTTGCTGTTTATGCTGTATGCCTTCAGTGCTGCTATCTATATGCCTGCATCGGGTTCGGCAGTGGGTGTGCATAATGCCAGTGTGGCGATTGTCGATGAAGATAACAGCCGTCTGTCCCGGCAGTTGGCTGAGGTGTTGCGCCCACCGGAGTTTCAAACCCCAGTGATGTTGGCCTATGGCGACATTGATCAGGTGCTGGATAGCGGGCGCTACACCTTTGTGATTAATGTGCCAGTCAACTTTCAGGCGGACTTGATGGCTGGAAAACAACCGGAACTGCAGGTCAATGTGGATGCCACCGCCATGAGTCAAGCCTTTATGGGTGCGGGCTATATGGGGCGGATCTTTCAGCGTGAATTGCAACAGATGAGTGGTGCTACTGCTGAGCCGCCGATTAAGCTGACCACTCGGGCGCTGTTTAATAGCAATATGCAAAGTGGTTGGTTTTTGGCGATTATTCAGATTGTTAATAACGTGACTATTTTGGCAATTTTGCTCACAGGTACTGCGTTGCTGCGTGAGCGTGAACATGGCACTCTTGAGCATTTGCTGGTACTGCCGCTCACCGCTTTTGAAATTATGCTGGCCAAGGTCTGGACCAGTATTTTAGTGGTGGTGTTTTGTACTTGGCTGTCCCTTGAGCTGATTGTAAAGAAGGCGTTAGGGGTGCCATTGGTCGGCTCGATGAGTTTGTACTTGTTTATCACGGGTTTGTATTTGTTTGCTTGTACAGCATTGGCGGTATTTTTAACCACCTTAGCTCGCTCTATTCCGCAATTTGGCCTGTTGTCTATTCCAGTATTGATGCCAATGTTGCTGTTATCCGGTGGCACTACGCCATTGGATAGTATGCCGCTGTGGTTGCAATCGGTGATGCAATTATCGCCGACGACGCACTTTGTCAGCTTATCCACGGCGATTTTATTTAGGGATGCAGGCATCGCCTTGGTTTGGCCAGAGATGCTGGCGCTGACAGGGATTGGAGTAGTGTTTTTCTCGGTTGCGCTGTTGCGTTTTCGCCGTAGCTTAACGGCCTAGCAGGCAGAGTATGCTGGTAGAAGGTGGTGCGGGTATTGCGTTTGGACTCCCATGTAAGAGCCCAAGCGCAAACTGATCTGTGCGGATAATAGAGTCGTGCTGAGGTGATGCAGCCGCGCTTAGTACCAGCGTTTTTCACCTTCTGGACGCTGCTTAAAGCGTTTCATAGTCCACATATACTGGTCAGGCCAACGACGTACGTAGCTGGCCAGCACATCACTCATCGCGCCGACTGCTATTTCAGTATCAGTGCTGTACATCTCATCCGGTGCCGCTTCTAAAATCACTTTAAAACCGCTGCCGTCTTCTAAACGAATCGCATGCAAAAATACCGCGCTGACTTTATCTTGCTTGCCGCCGAGCATGCCCGCGACAAATTTACTGGTCAGTGCTGTGGTGCCTAAAAAAGGTACAAAAACGCCAGAACTGCGACTGGGTTCTGGATCAGCAGGAATGCCCACTGAGCCCCCGTTACGCACTTCTTTAATCACGCTAATAATACCTTCGCGGGTCGAGGGTGCTACGCGGTTACCTTGCTGGACCCGCTGGGTTTTCAGGAGGTCATCTAAGGCTTTGAGCTTAGGCGGGCGATAGAAAATAATCGGCTTACACTGTGCGCAGTAGAAGTGATTGAGCACTTCCCAGTTGCCTAAGTGGCTGGTGATGCCGACAACACCTTTACCGCTGGCCAGTGCCTCTTGCAGCACCTCTAAACCTTCAACTTCGCGTACATACTGTAAGGTTTTTTCCGGTGGCCAAATCCAAGCGCAGGCGCTTTCGGTAAAGGATTTAGCAATGCCTTTAAGGCCACGAGCCGTGAGTTGGTCGACTTCTTTTGCATTCAACTCTGGAAAACAATGGCTGATATTAATCCGCGCGATATCACGCGAGCGATTGGGAATTGTCCACATCAACCAGCCTGCCGCGCTGCCTAAGGCTTGCACGGCACGCCATGGCAATAATGCAATCAGTTTTAAAGCACCCAGTGCCAGCTTGCCTTTTAAAGCTTCCACGTATGACCCCAAAGAC
>CAZEZR010000040.1:0-25440 GCA_964516465.1 uncultured Thiopseudomonas sp.
GATGGCGCAGCGCCGGAGTTGAACCCCGGACGGGTTCATCGACGGATTAACACCTGCCCTGAAGTACGATGCGCTACTTTGATTAACATTTATTTCCAGTCTGTCTGACTTCAAGCGTGCCTCTGACCTACCTCGCTGATGCTGCTATTCCCTCAACGGGTCTTCCTGACCCGATTCGGGCGCTACGCCATCCTTGGCTGCGCTAGCCGCAGCACCAGCGAGGTACGTCTTGATCATTTTTATGCTTGGCAAGTCTGCAGTACATATCTTTGATTTAAAAAACCATGCTACCTGTTGTCTGCTGTCTAAATGATGCACGCTGCAAAAGTGCACATCATACAAAAGGTCATTGGAGTGCTTCGGGGTGGGTGTGGTGAGCGTAGCCATGGATGGCGCAGCGCCGGAGTTGAACCCCGGACGGGTTCATCGACGGATAAATACCTGCCCCGAAGTACGATGCGCCCTGTGTTAGCAGCTTTTTACCTGCACTGACATTAAAACCGTTAAACTTAACTTTTACTTTTCAGGTGTCGTACTGTGCAAGCTGTGGATGTAATTATTATTGGTGCCGGTGCGGCCGGTTTAATGTGCGCGCTTACTGCAGGGCAACGTGGACGTAAAGTTTTAGTGATTGATCATGCCAATAAAGCCGGCAAGAAAATTCTGATGTCCGGTGGCGGCCGCTGTAACTTCACCAACCTGTACACTGAGCCGGAAAACTTTCTTTCCACCAATCCACATTTTTTTAAATCAGCACTAGCCCGCTACACTCAGTGGGATTTCTTAGACATGGTCCAGCGCCATCAAGTGCCCTATCACGAGAAAAAGCTCGGCCAGCTATTTTGTGATAATAAAGCCAGCGATATTCTCGAGATGCTGCTCAAAGAATGTGCCGATGCCGGGGTGACCATTCAGCTCAAGACCTCGGTCAGCCATATTCAAGCCCAGGCCGATGGTTTTACCTTGCAGTGCAATCAGCAGAGCTTTAGCTGTAAATCCCTAGTGATTGCCAGTGGTGGCTTATCCATTCCAACCTTGGGCGCCAGCGGTTTTGGTTATCAAGTGGCCGAGCAGTTTGGCCACACTATCTTGCCCACCCGTGCTGGTTTAGTGCCCTTCACCATTACTGACCCACAACTGAAAGCACTGTGCAGTGCATTGTCTGGCACGTCCATTGCTGATTGTGTGGTGCACTGCAACGGCCAGAGCTTTACCGAAGACCTGCTATTTACCCACCGCGGACTCAGTGGTCCGGTGATTTTACAAATCTCCTCCTACTGGCGACCCGGTGATCGTATTACCATAGATTTACTCAGCGACCGCAATGCCACTGAGTGGTTACTGGAACAACAAGCTCAACAGCCTAATATGGAACTTAGAACCCTGCTCGGCGAATGCTTTACCCGCAAAATGGCACAATTGCTCTGCGAGCATTGGTTTAGCAGCACCCCGCTGAAGCAATACAATGCCAAACAACTGGCCGAAATTGGTCAGCAGCTGAATAACTGGCAGCTCACCCCAGCCGGCACTGAAGGTTACCGCACCGCAGAAGTCACCTTGGGCGGTATTGATACTCAAGAAGTTTCTTCCAAAACCATGGAATCGCAGAAACAAGCCAATCTGTATTTTATTGGCGAAGTGCTGGATGTCAGCGGCCATTTAGGCGGTTTTAATTTTCAATGGGCCTGGGCCAGCGGCCATGCCGCGGGGATAGTGGTGTAGTTGCAGTCTTTTGTCGCCCTAAAGGGACGACCTACATTTTGGGTGTGCATGAATTTTGCTTTTGTAGGTCGCGGCTTTAGCCCGACAAGGGCGTTGCACACGCCCTGATAGCACAGTATTACAGAGCATAAACATGGCATGGTCAGATAGATCGTGTCGCCCTAAAGGGACGATCTACATTTTGGGCGTGCATGGATTTTGCTTTTGTAGGTCGCGGCTTTAGCCCGACAAGGGCGTTACACACGCCCTGATACCACAGTATTGCAGAGCATAAACATGGCATGATCAGATAGATCGTGTCGCCCTAAAGGGACGACCTACATTTTGGGTGTGCATGAATTTTGCTTTTGTAGGTCGCGGCTTTAGCCCGACAAGGGCGTTGCACACGCCCTGATAGCACAGTATTACAGAGCATAAACATGGCATGGTCAGATAGATCGTGTCGCCCTAAAGGGACGATCTACATTTTGGGCGTGCATGGATTTTGCTTTTGTAGGTCGCGGCTTTAGCCCGACAAGGGCGTTACACACGCCCAAGTATTATCAGTCTTCAGCGCTCAACGCTTAAGAATACTGCTCTCGCATCACCTTTTTATTCAGCTTGCCAACGCTGGTTTTCGGGATCTCATCCACCCAGACAAAACGATCCGGAATGCCATAACTCGACAATAATCCTTTCTCCACATAGGTCTGCATAAAGACCATCAACTCAGTTGCCTCGGGTCGTTGCTCACCACCGACCAAGACTGCTAAAGGCCGTTCGCCCCATTTTGCATCCGGTACCCCAATCACTGCGCATTCGTTAATCTGCGGATGCTGCAGCAAAATATTTTCAACTTCCAACGAAGACACCCATTCGCCACCGGTTTTAATCACGTCTTTAATCCGGTCGGTGATTTTCACATAACCTAACTCATCCATCACCGCCAAGTCGCCAGTATGTAACCAGCCGCCGGCCCAAAGTTGCTTGGACCCTTCAGCATCTTTTATATAACTCTGGGTCAACCAGGGTGCGCGCACCACAATTTCACCTTGCGACTCACCATCATGGGGCACATCCTGCATCTGCTCATCCACAATACGCAGCGAGACAAAATCAATCGGCGTACCAGTTTTACAACGAATCGCCACCTGCTCCTCTAGACTTAAATTCTCCATACCTAGCTGCAAATAAGACAAGGTTAAAATGGGACAGGTTTCACTCATGCCGTAACCGGTAAACACATCAATGCCTCGCTTGAGCGCCTGCAACGCCAAACTTTCCGGCAGTGCTGCACCGCCAATAATCATCTTCAAGCCATTAAACTGTTGCCCATCTGCGGCAGAGGCACTTAACAGCATCTGCAAAATTGTTGGTACACAATGGGTAAAACTCACTTGGTGATGCTTAATCAACTGCAAAAGCTTGGCCGACTCATAACGCCCTGGATAGACTTGTTTGGCACCTAATAAAGTGGCCACAAAGGGTGCACCCCAGGCATGCACATGAAACATCGGCGTCATCGGCATATACACATCATCGCTATTAAAACGCCCCTGTCCGAACCCCGCCGTAGCGCTACGCATGGCTAGGGTATGCATCACTAACTGGCGGTGACTAAAATACACCCCTTTCGGTAGCCCAGTGGTACCGGTAGTATAAAAGGTAGTGGCGCGGGTATTTTCATCCAACTCTGGAAAATCAAAGGTTGTTTGCGCCGCAGCTAATAAAGCCTCGTACTCACCCACCAGTGGAATGTTCGTTGCAGGGATTTCCTCATCGGTCAGAATAATCACTTGCTTGATCGTTTCAATCCGCGACCAAATACTGTCTAAAATAGGTAAAAACTCACTATTAACCAGCAATACATCGTCTTCAGCATGGTTAATGGTGTACAGAATTTGCTCTGGAGAGAGTCGCACATTAATGGTATGCAGCACCGTACCCAACATCGGCACGGCAAAAAAACATTCTAAATAACGGTGACTGTCCCAATCCATCACCGCCACGGTTTGCCCAGCAATCACCCCGTGTTCGGTTAATACATTGGCCAACTGTTGCACTCGAGTTGAAAGTTCTCGGTAACTAAAACTCTGTTGGTCGCGGTAGTGAATCTGCTGCTCAGGTGCTTTTAACACACCCGCTTCCAGCACAGAACCTAACAGCAAGGGGTAGTTATACGCTTCCGGTGTCTGGCTAATCTGCATGACGCTCTCCTATAATTATTATTCACATGAGGTTAGAGTGCAGTTTTTAACAAGGCAATACGCTCTTGCGCTATACCTCGCTCAGTAGCGCAGCTTCTGCCGGATATTCATTCCAGAGCAGCATTTATAAGCGCTGCACTAACGCATTTTGCCAGCCCAAAACAATATCCCAGGCATTCAGTTGGTTATTAATTGCGCCTAGCACTACGCTTGGGCGGTTAATGACTGGTAGAATAACGAGATATTTACACTTTCTTGAGTTTTACTATGTCGACCCCTTTTCGTCCCGAGCTGTTGTCACCTGCTGGCACACTAAAAAATATGCGCTATGCCTTTGCCTATGGTGCGGATGCCGTGTATGCCGGTCAGCCGCGCTACAGCTTGCGTGTGCGTAATAATGAATTTAACCATGCCAATCTGGCGCTGGGCATAAATGAAGCCCATGCCCAAGGCAAGAAATTTTATGTGGTGGTGAATATCTCCCCCCATAACGCCAAGCTAAAAACCTTTATTAAAGATTTAGAACCAGTGGTGGCCATGGGCCCCGATGCGTTAATTATGTCTGACCCTGGTTTAATTATGCTGGTGCGTGAGCATTTTCCGCAGATGGATATCCACTTATCGGTGCAAGCTAACGCCGTCAACTGGGCCAGTGTGAAGTTTTGGCATGATCAAGGCTTAACCCGGGCGATTTTATCCCGCGAACTGTCATTGGATGAAATTGAGCAAATTCGTCATGAAGTACCAGAAATGGAGCTGGAAGTGTTTGTCCATGGTGCTTTATGCATGGCCTACTCTGGGCGTTGCTTGCTGTCCGGCTATATCAATAAGCGTGATCCTAACCAAGGTACTTGCACCAATGCCTGCCGCTGGGAATATAAAACCCACGAAGGCAAAGAAAATGAACTGGGCGATATCGTGCATAAATACGAGCCAATCGCTGCTGTGCAACAAGCAGATCCAGCACTGATGCAAGCTGTAGAGCCAGTGCTGGGTGTCGGCGCGCCAACCAAAGAAGTGTTTCTTTTGGAAGAAGCAGGTCGCCCTGGCGAATATATGTCGGTCTCCGAGGATGAGCACGGCACCTACATTATGAACTCCAAAGATTTACGTGCGGTTCAGCACGTGGAGCGCATGGTGAAAATGGGCCTGCACTCATTAAAAATCGAAGGTCGCACTAAGTCGCACTATTATGTCGCCCGTACCGCACAGGTGTACCGTAAAGCCATTGATGATGCAGTGGCCGGTCGTCCGTTTGATATGTCACTCATGGATACCTTGGAATCTTTAGCCCACCGTGGTTACACCGAAGGTTTCTTACGTCGCCATGTGCACGATGAGTACCAAAACTACGAGCAGGGCTATTCTGCCTCGGACCGTCAACAGTTTGTCGGTGAAATGACTGGCGAGCGTCGTGGTGATTTAGCGGAAGTTATTGTCAAAAACCGTTTCTCGGTGGACGACTCCATTGAGCTGATGACCCCTCAAGGCAATCTAACCTTTGCTCTCAAGCATATTGAAGATCAAAAAGGCCAAGGTCGCACAGTTGCTCCCGGTGATGGCCATGTGTTGTATATTCCAGTACCAGAAAGCGTCAATCTGGAACATGCCTTGGTGATGCGCAACCTCACCACCGGCACCACCCGCAGCGCGTAAGCGTCGTGTCGGCTTACGGTAGGTCTTCCATCCTCCCGTAGGTCGTCCATTTATGGGCGACAGGCACGCAGAATCAATCAATGCGTGTGTATTGCCTGCTGGATTTGTCGACCTTGAAAGGTCGACCTACAAAATGTTTGTGCTTACCTTGTAGGTCGCGACTTTAGCCAACACGGGCGTTAGCAACGCCCCCAGCATGCGTATTTTCAACAATAACCAGGGTTGTCGCCTGATAGATCGTGTCCCCCTAAAGGGTCGACCTACATTTTAGAGGCGCACAAATGGTGCCGTTTTGCACCAGCGGTGATTCTTCTTATGTAGGTCGCGGCTTTAGCCCGACACGGGCGTTAGCAACGCCCCAAAGCAATTAGAATGCCATTGTGTTTGCCCTTATTTGGCGCGCCCACTAGAATGCTCTGATGCATGATGATATCTCACACTTATTAGACTCCCTCAACGAAGCCCAGCGTGAAGCTGTGGCTGCGCCCATTGGTCAACAGCGGGTTTTGGCTGGCGCTGGCTCCGGTAAAACACGGGTTTTAGTCCACCGTATTGCCTGGCTGATTCAGGTTGAAGGTGCCTCGCCACACAGTATTTTATCGGTGACCTTCACCAATAAAGCCGCTGCGGAAATGCGCCTGCGCATTGAAGAGCTACTGGGCATGAACCCAGCTGGCATGTGGGTCGGCACTTTCCACGGCTTAGCACACCGCTTACTGCGTGCCCACTGGCAAGAAGCCGGTCTCGCCGAAGGTTTTAGCATTCTCGATGGCGATGACCAGCAGCGCTTACTGAAGCGGGTTATGCGCGAACTCAATCTGGACGAAAAACGTTGGCCAGTGCGCCAAGCCCAATGGTTTATTAATGGCCAGAAAGATGAAGGCCTGCGCCCACAGCATATTCAAGCCGGTGGCGATTTATTCTTAGCCACCATGCTGCAAATTTATAGCGCTTACGAAGAAGCCTGCGCCCGTGCTGGGGCCATTGATTTTGCTGAATTATTACTGCGCGCATTGGATCTCTGGCGCGACAATCCTAGCTTATTGCAGCATTACCAACAGCGTTTTAAGCATGTGCTGGTGGACGAGTTTCAAGACACCAACGCCGTGCAATATGCCTGGTTACGCCTGCTCGCTCAAGGCGGCAAAAGCCTGATGGTGGTGGGCGATGATGACCAATCCATTTATGGCTGGCGCGGTGCCAAGATTGAGAACATCCAAGAGTTTTCCAATGACTTTGTTGATACGCAAAGCATTCGTTTGGAGCAAAATTACCGCTCCACTGCCACCATTCTAAAAGCCGCCAACGCCTTAATCGACAATAACCAAGGCCGTTTAGGCAAAGAGCTGTGGACCGACGGTGAAGAAGGTGAACCCATTCGCCTGTATAACGCCTATAACGAGCACGATGAAGCCCGTTATATCGTTGAGTGTATTGAGCAAGCGCTGCGCAAAGGTGAGCTAAAACGCAGTGATATTGCCATTTTATACCGCTCCAACGCTCAGTCTCGGGTGCTGGAAGAAGCCTTATTACGCGCGGCGATACCGTACCGGATTTACGGCGGCCAACGCTTCTTTGAACGCCTCGAAATTAAAAATGCCTTGGCCTATTTGCGCTTACTGCGCAGCCGCCATGATGACGGCGCCATTGAGCGAGTGATTAACGTGCCCACCCGCGGCATTGGTGAAAAAACCATAGAAACCGTACGCCACGCAGCGCGGGAATATGATCTTTCCCTGTGGGCGGCAATGCATGTGCTGATTGAGCAGAAAGCTCTAACCGGCCGCGCCAGTAATGCTCTCAAGGGTTTTATTGAGTTGATTGAAGAGCTGGCAGTGCGCACCCAAGATTGTGATTTGCATGCCATGACGCAAATTACCATTGAGCAGTCTGGCTTGCTCACCTATCACCAAGAAGAGAAAGGTGAAAAAGGCCAAGCGCGAGTGGAAAACCTCGAAGAGCTTGTCAGTGCTGCCCGCACCTTTACTAAAGACGGCGATCTCAGTGCCACAGACGGCGAGATTGACGATGATCTACCCCCTTTGGTGGCGTTTTTAGATCATGCGGTACTGGAAGCTGGCGATACCCAAGCCGATGAGTTTACTGAAGCCGTGCAACTGATGACCTTGCACAGCGCTAAAGGCTTGGAATTCCCTATTGTCTTTATCGCCGGCATGGAAGAAGGCTTATTCCCCCACAAGATGAGCCTTGAAGAGCCTGGCCGCTTAGAAGAAGAGCGCCGCTTAGCCTATGTGGGCATTACCCGAGCGATGCAGCAACTGTATATCACTTGCGCAGAAACCCGCCGCCTGTATGGCACTGAAACCTATAACAAGGTCTCGCGCTTTGTCCGTGAAATCCCTGCTGATTTACTGCAGGAAGTGCGCATGAACAACAGTGTCAGCCGCCCTTACCAAAGCCAGCATCAGGTGCAATCGAACAGTATGTTCACTGGCGAAGGTATCCCAGAAACAGAGTTTAAATTGGGGCAGCTAGTACAGCACTCGGTGTTTGGCGAAGGGGTTATTTTAAATTTTGAAGGCGCTGGCGCGCAAGCTCGGGTGCAGGTCAATTTCAGCAATGACGGCATTAAATGGTTGATGGTGACCTATGCCAAACTAACGCCACTTTAACCGCTATTTATTTAGTCTTGAGTTCAACAGGAATCCCTATGAAACTTCGTCACAGTTTTACTTTTGCCGCCCTTCTTAGCGCCTGTTTAGCGCTGGTTGGTTGTAGCCAAGAGGCCAGCGAACAGAACAGCACTACTCAGGCTGCAGCCGAACAAGAAACCTTTAACTGGAAAATGGTCACCGCTTGGCCAAAAAACTACCCCGGCTTAGGCACTTCTGCCGAACGTTTAGCCGAGCGGATCAATCGCATGAGCGATGGCCGTTTAACTGTAAAAGTGTATGCCGCCGGTGAGTTAGTGCCGCCCATGGAAGTGTTTGATGCCGTATCCCGAGGCACTGCAGAGATGGGCCATAGCACCGCTTATTACTGGAAAGGTAAAACTGATACCGCACAATTCTTTACTTCAGTGCCGTTTGGTCTTTCCGCCATAGAAATGAATGCTTGGTTGCATAAAGGCGGTGGTTTAGCGCTGTGGGAAGAAGCCTATGCACCCTTTGGTGTTAAGCCCTTTGCCATTGGTAACTCTGGCATGCAAATGGGCGGTTGGTTTAACAAAGAGATCAACAGTATTGATGACCTTAAAGGCCTTAAAATTCGTACCCCGGGTCTTGGCGGTGAAGTGTTTGACCGTTTAGGTGCAACTACAGTCAACCTGCCCGGCAGTGAAGTCTTTACCGCCCTGCAAACCAATGCCATTGATGCCTCAGACTGGGTCAGCCCTTTTAACGACTTAGCTTTTGGTCTGCATAAAGCAGCCAAATATTATTACTACCCTGGTTGGCAAGAGCCACAAGCGGTACTCGAGTTGATTATTAATCAAAAAGATTGGGATCGCTTACCCGCTGATATGCAAGCCATTGTCACTGAAGCAGCACGCTCAGGTAACGCCGATATGCTGGATGATTTTACTTGGAATAACGCCCGCGCTTTAGCGGAGCTGAAAAACTCTGGTGTGCAATTGCGCCGCTTCCCCGATGCAGTCCTGGAAGCCATGCAAGCTGAGTCAGCGCAAGTACTCGATGACTTGGCCAGCAGCAGTGATTTGAATCAGCGTATTTGGCAATCCATGCAAGCATTCCAAGAACAAATCACGTCAATGCACGAAATTTCCGAAAAAGAACTGTATAACTGGCGTAACTAAGCATTTTTGCTTACCTTACTCAGACGTCAATAACCTATTTAAGTCGGCGCACCGGCACTGCCCATGTGCCGACTGACTGGATCAACCTAACCTCGAAGAGAGTTTTTTATGCAGCGTTTTCTTACCATAGCCTTTGCTCTATTCTTAGGCCTATCCTTCAGCCTCGATGCTGACGCCCGCCGCTTTGGTGGTGGTAAATCATTTGGTGGTGGGATGAAACACCGCCAAGCCCAGCAACAACAGCAAAAACCGGCACAACCGAACAAGCAAGCGCCTGCCGCTGGTGCTAAGCCTGCCATGGGCGGCTTAGGCGGCATGTTAATGGGGCTAGCCGCAGGTGGTTTGCTGGCGTCCATGTTTATGGGCGAGGGCTTTGAAGGCCTGAAAATGATGGATATCTTGATTTTCGGCCTGATCGGCTTTGTGATCTTTAAGTTAATCGCCAGCCGTCGTCGAGCCATGCCACAAGCGGCTGCCGCCGGCGGACCCGCCATGCAACGTGAAGCACACAATGCAACACAAAATATCTTTGGTGGCGCAGCCCCAGCAGCGGTAAAACCAGTGATCAATGCCCCAGCATGGTTTAATGAAACCAGCTTTTTACAAGCTGCGGAAAGCCATTTTAATGCTTTACAACAGCATTGGGATGCCAATGAAATGGAGCAGATTGCCGAATTTGTTACGCCCGAAATGCTGACGTTCTTAACCAATGAGCGCAGCAGCCTCGGCGATGGCATGCAGTCCACCTATATCGATGATCTCAGCGTACAGCTGGATGGTGTCGATGAAGAGGCGGAGCTTACTGTGGCCACCCTAACCTTCCACGGTGTGGCAAAAACCTCACGCTTTGACCAAGGCGAAGCCTTCAGCGAGAGCTGGCGTATGGAGCGTCAACACGGCGACAATCAACCTTGGTTGATCGCTGGCATTCGTCAAAACGCTTAACCCTCCGCAACACTAAACCAGCGGTAGCGCTACCCGCGCGCCGCTGGCTACCTACCTCTGTGATCAATTACTTATTAGAGCGAATATTGCCGTGGAAGACGTTATTGATGAGCTGCGGGAGCGCAATGAGCCGGTGCCCGTTGCCCTTGAGTTACCTGATGAAGAAACTCTGGTCGAGATCCAAGAACAAATCCTAATTCATCTACCCTATGCTTTACGTGAATTCCTGCTCAGCGTCAGTGATGTGATGTATGGCTACCTGGAGCCGGTGACCGCCAGTGACCCTCACTCGCACACATATCTACCTGAAGTGACCGCAACTGCTTGGGATCTTGGCTTACCCCGCCATCTAGTGGTGCTATGCCACGCTGAGCCGTTGTACTACGCAGTGGATGAAGAAGATGAAGTCTTTGCATGGGATGCAGAAACAGGAGAAATGCTTGAAGAAACTTGGGAA
Source organism: uncultured Thiopseudomonas sp. (assembly GCA_964516465.1). GTDB lineage: Bacteria > Pseudomonadota > Gammaproteobacteria > Pseudomonadales > Pseudomonadaceae > Denitrificimonas. Next base: position 10,742 of record CAZEZR010000040.1, read on the forward strand.
AGCGTCTGGTATTGGGCTCGCGATGTGTGGCTGGCAAGCTAACCAAACTTAGAGTAAGGTATAATTGCTTTTTTTAAAACAACAAACATAAGCCTAGCGCTGCATACAAAAACAAGAGAGCAATTATGATGCAACCCGGATCACCAACCCTGAGCATGACCGTTTTAATGACCCCAGATAATGCTAATTTCTCGGGCAATGTACACGGTGGCACCCTGCTTAAATACCTCGATGAAGTCGCTTATGCCTGCGCCAGCCGCTATGCCGGCAGCTATGTGGTGACTATGTCAGTCGATCAAGTCACCTTCCGCCAGCCTATTCATGTGGGTGAACTGGTGACCTTTCTCGCTTCGGTCAACTACACCGGACGCACTTCGATTGAAGTGGGGATTAAAGTCGTTACGGAAAATATTCGTGAGAAATTAGTACGCCACACCAATAGCTGTTTCTTTACTATGGTGGCGGTGGATGACGCTGGTAACGCTATTGAAGTGCCAAAGCGAGTGCCAAGCAGCGAAATTGAGAAAAGACGCTTTGCTAACGCACAAGCTCGCCGAGCTATACGCCATGAGCTGGATGAGCGCTATAAAGCGCTAAATGACTGATCCGTAGCTCTAGCAGCAGAGAACGACCAAACCCATTCAAGCTTAAGTTTGGTCGTTCTACAGCCAGCTAGCGGCAGCGTACTTTAAACATCTATGTTATCTGCCACTTCTTGCACTTTGCCGCCGCGCGATAAAAATTCTTCCATCGCTTTAGCCAACTCATCACGCTCTTTTTGCTTAGCTGCCAGTGAAGGCAGATCTTCACTGATGCCGACGGTCTTGCTGCCCACTCGGGGACTGCTGGTTTCTACAACATCCGCATCATCGATCTCACCATCATCGTCATCCACGCTGTCAAAATCGACCTCTTCATCATCGACATCGATATCTTCGTCCAGCGCATCATCTTCTAATTCATCATCAAACATAATCAACCTCAAGCCTGCTTCAGCAAGATAGTTTTATTTTCAGTGCCTGATTTATCAGCACTAAAAGTATGGTTCGCATAACTGCTTATAAGCTAACGCACAGGGCTCAGTTAAACCGGCAATGGGCGATAACCCGTTATGTATTGGCGCGCATTCTAGTGCGATAAAAATAAAATAACTACCGCAAACAGTTTCTTTTTTTACTTTCCTAAAAGATACCCGCTTAAACTGCGCGCTGCCTATGGGTAGAAGCTGGCTAAGCCCGTCTGAGCAATTCAATTAAGCCGAGCAAAGCACAGTTGTGATCTCTTTTAGCCACCCCACTGATTCAACGCCATAAAAAGCGCCGCCCAAGCTGATAGTGACCCACTCCACGCCGCTCAGTAGCGTCAGTGGGCAGGGAAAGCCTTTTTCCAAAAACACCTCAGGAGCTATATTTAGACGCAAAAAGCACTAAGGCGCAACCCCGAAAAGAGTTACGCCTTAGTCGTATTTATACGGCCCTGTTACCGCACTAGCTAACAGCGCGCGAAGAGCAAGCGGTTACGCTTTAGTGCGATTAAATCGCGTCTACGCCGGTTTCGCCAGTACGAATCCGTATCGCTTGCTCTAAGCTGACCACAAAAATTTTACCATCACCGATCTTGCCGGTATTGGCCGCATTACTGATGGTTTCAATAACACGGTCAAGTTGCGCTGCAGCAATGGCAACTTCAATTTTAACTTTAGGTAAAAAATCCACCACATACTCTGCACCACGGTACAATTCGGTGTGACCTTTCTGCCGGCCGAAGCCTTTAACTTCAGTCACTGTAATGCCTTGCACGCCAATTTCTGACAATGCTTCGCGTACATCGTCCAGCTTAAAAGGCTTGATAATGGCGGTAACTAATTTCATACAGTTTCTCCGGGGTGAAATAACTCAGTCTTCAAGTCGTTTTTAACATGTTTATGTTGAGCATTATGCATTAAAATTTATGGCTTGACGCCCATTGACTGCCCTACACTCAATGCAACAACAATAACCCACAATATTTGAGCACTCAGGCAAATACAAGACACCTTTGGCTATAACCTCAGCCCCAAGCCATGCGCGCAGAATTATACCCAAGATTGCTCTGCTTCTCTTGGCTTTGCCTAACTTTCATCACGGCATTGACGTGCTAAACTGAATCTATCGATTTTAAGGAATATTGTTATGCTACCGCCGAAAAGCTTATTTGACAGTCTCAGCACCCATGCCGGTCGCTTATTAGGCAGTGATAACCCACTGCCACGGGCTGAAATTGAAGCGCAATTTAAAGCCCTGCTACAAAGCTCGTTGAGCAAGCTCGATTTAGTCAGCCGCGAGGAGTTTGATAGTCAAATGGTGGTGCTGGCCCGCACCCGTGCTCGTCTTGAGGCCTTGGAAAGTAAAGTTGCAGCATTGGAAGAGCAGCTGCACAACAGCGAACCTTAAGCAATAACGCTGCAAGATCAGCAGCTCACTTAATGTTGGCTGCGCTCACCATCAGATCAAGGAGGATCTATGTCGCTTGCGATTATTCATAGCCGCGCGCAAATTGGGGTCGAAGCGCCAGCGGTGAGTGTGGAAATCCATCTCACCAATGGCTTGCCCTCACTGACTATTGTCGGTCTGCCAGAAACCGCTGTACGGGAAAGCAAGGACCGAGTCCGCAGCGCTATTCTCAATAGCGCTCTGGAATTCCCACGCAAACGTATCACCCTAAACTTAGCGCCCGCTGATTTACCCAAAGAAGGTGGCCGTTTTGATTTAGCCATTGCCTTAGGCTTACTCGCTGCCAGTGCACAACTGCCTGGGGGTTGCTTGGATGGCTTTGAGTGCTTAGGTGAGTTGGCGTTATCCGGTCATGTGCGTGCAGTGCGCGGCGTCTTACCAGCTGCACTAGCTGCCCGTGATGCTGGACGCTCGTTAGTGGTGGCTTTAGCCAATGCCGAAGAGGCGTGTTTGGCCACCGGCTTAAAAGTCTATGCCATTGAGCATTTATTGGAACTGGTGGCCCACTTCAATCAACAGAGCCCACTAAAACCTTATCAATCCCAAGGCTTGCTGGCACAACCGGCCGATTACCCCGACTTACTTGAAGTACAAGGCCAGCATGCAGCGAAACGGGCGCTGGTGGTGGCTGCCGCAGGCATGCATAACATGCTGCTAACTGGGCCGCCTGGTACCGGTAAAACCCTACTGGCCAGCCGTTTGCCTGGCATCTTACCGCCTCTATCCGATCGGGAAGCTTTAGAAGTCGCTGCAGTGCAGTCAGTGGTGAATCTCGAACCTTTGCGGGGCTGGCCGCAGCGGCCTTTCCGTCAACCCCATCACAGCGCTTCAGGTCCCGCTTTAGTCGGTGGTGGCAGTCGGCCGCAGCCGGGGGAAATCAGTTTAGCCCACCAAGGTATTCTATTTTTAGATGAGTTGCCGGAGTTTGATCGCAAAGTACTCGAGGTGCTGCGTGAGCCGTTAGAGTCAGGCTATATCGTGATTGCTCGGGCTCATAGCAAAGTTCGGTTTCCGGCGCGTTTTCAGTTGGTCACGGCAATGAATCCTTGTCCCTGTGGTTACTACGGTGACCCCAGCGACCGTTGTCGCTGCACCCCTGAGCAAGTACAACGTTACCGCAATAAGCTCTCAGGGCCCTTGCTGGATCGAATTGATCTGCACATCACCGTGGCTCGGGAGACCACCTCGCTGAGCAAACCAAAGGATCCGGGCTTAAGCTCTGCCGAAGCGGTGGCTATGGTCTGCGCCGCGCGGCAACGACAGTTAGAGCGTCAAGGCTGCAGTAATGCGCAGCTGGATTTAAATGCGCTGCTTAAACATTGCCTGCTGCAGGATGAAGACCGCACTTGGCTGGAACAGGCCAGTGAGCGGTTAAACTTATCCTTACGCGCCACTCACCGGGTGCTCAAGGTCGCGCGCACCTTGGCTGATCTAGCACATAGGTCAGCTATTGGCCGCAATGATTTGGCTGAGGCACTGCAATATCGGCTCAATGAGCAGCAGTGAATTGCGTTACGGCGCGCTACACCACTCACGGGTAGCGCGCCTCATTGGCGAGCATCAATCTGTCTTAGCTTTAGGCTTTCTTGGCATTAAGTACTTCATTAAGCCTTGGAACCACATCACCAGCTTGGTATCCCCTTGAATCTGAATATTTTTATCTTGAATGCCCTGCATAAACGCCAATTGTTTATTTTTCGCCTGCATGGTGTTGTAACCAAATTCAGCATCTTTAAATCCTAAGGCAAAAGCTGGCTCTTCGGCGACACCGGAGTGACTGCTGAGACGATTATTTTTTATCACAAAATGGCGGGCGACCTTGCCATCTAAAGTGTGCAGCATAAAGGTTAGGTCTTTACCTTCCAGTTGCTGTTGAAAGGCTGGGTTGGTTTTGCTGGCCTTGGTCATCATTCGGCCAAGAATCCACAGGAGTAAACGAAATTTCATTAACAGTTTCCAAGTCATAAACTGCCTGCACTTACAGCTGTGCCAGCCGTCAAGCGCAGGACATGATAGTGATTTAATTAGCTATTAAGCCGCTATTAGCCAATAGATAACAGCGGCACTGCGCAGCAATACTTACGCAGCATCGCACGGCAAACACTGACTGGCTAGACTTACACCGTGCTTTTTGTGACTTTTATAGCGTTTAACGCTTTGCTCCAATATCTTCGCTGTCACACTAACGCTCTGTCGAACACCGCTGTCAATAAAAAAAGCATTAATGCGTGTTAAGCTAATGGCTTATTTTCAGCAAGTAAGTAGCACTGTGTCTGACTCTCCAAACAACGCGTTAACTCGCACCACCGCCACTGATTGGCGAACAACTCCCAGCACTTGCGCAGCGTTAAATGACTGGTTATTTGATGAAGGCTCCTTAACCCAGCGCCTCAGCCAACTGTGTCGCGGCAATTTTCGCGTGCAAGTATTAGCCGAGGGCTGGCAAACGCTGCCTGACGATGAGTGTCAGGCACTCAATATCCCCAGCCAAAGCTGCGGCTGGGTACGTGAAGTGTTTTTATGCGATGAGCAACGGCCCTGGGTGTTTGCCCGCAGTGTGGCCAGCCAAGCAGAACTGCAAGCCTCTGACTTTGATCTCAGCCAACTGGGCAGTCGCTCACTGGGTCAACTGCTCTTTAGTCATCAGGCCTTTCAGCGTGGCGCCATGTACATTCGGCAGATGCCCTGCCAACATTTGCCAGCAGCTGCTCAGCAGCAGGCTGCCGCACAACAATACCTTTGGGCCCGCCGTTCATGTTTCCAAAAAAACAGCTTAGGTGTGCTGGTAGCGGAAGTTTTTTTACCTAGACTTTGGCAAGATATCAACACGTCAGCCTTTAATAATCTTTAACTGCGGCTAAACTGAGCCTACTTAATACCGCTACCACGGAGCTTTATATGTATCTACAACTGCTTAAGTCCTTTAACTGTCTGCATCCAAGAGCTTGGGATTTTATCCAGTTGATGCGTTTGGACCGCCCTATTGGCATCTACTTATTACTCTGGCCAACCTTAGCCGCTCTGTGGATTGCCGGGGATGGCGCTCCCAGTGTTAAAAACCTAATTATTTTTGTTCTGGGCGTGATTCTGATGCGCTCTGCTGGTTGTGCCATCAATGATTATGCTGACCGCAAGATTGACGGCGATGTGGAGCGCACTAAAGATCGCCCTATTATTACGGGCCGAGTCACCCCGAAAGAAGCCTTAATCACCGCTGCGGTGTTAGTCGGCTTAAGCTTTTTCTTGGTGCTGATGATCGGCACCCAAACCTTCTACTGGGCCTTTATCGCCGTGGGTTTGGCAGCGCTGTACCCCTTTACCAAACGCTATACCCACTTTCCGCAAATCGCCCTAGGCGCGGCTTATTCTTGTGGTGTTTTATTGGCCTTCAGTGCGGAGCAAGGCTACGTACCAAACGCCGTTTGGCTGCTGTACTTTGCTAACTTGCTGTGGACTGTGGCTTACGACACCTACTATGCAATGAGCGACCGCGAAGACGATTTAAAGATCGGGGTCAAGTCCACTGCTGTGCTGTTTGGTGATGTGGATCGCTACATTATTCTTGCCTTACAAGCCTGTTCTTTACTGCTGCTGATCCGCGCTGGGGAAAGCTTTGGCTTAGATGGTTTTTTCTATATTGGTTTAGTCGTTGCGGCACTGTGCTTTATCTGGGAATTTATTCACACCCGTAAGCGTGATGCGCAATCTTCCTTGCAAGCATTTTTACACAACCATTGGGCTGGCTTCGCCATTTTCTTAGGCGTTGTTGCCGCACTCTAAGCTGCTGACCCGTGGCCGGTTACGCTGCTGCTGCAGCGGCCGGCTCACTGCCCGCGCAGCTCGCTATGTATCGGCAGCCCATACTTGGGGACAGGTACCGTGCACATCCTTCTTCCTCCCTCTGAAAGCCTCACCGTTGAGTTTAAAAGTGATCGCAACGGCTACCCAGATCGCGAACTGATCGAGGCCCTGACTTGCTTGGCAAATACCGCCGGCGGTGAATTGTGGTTAGGTGTCGAAGATAACGGCACACCAAGTGGTTTGCATCGTCAGCATCAAAATATTCAGCATTTAACAGTTTTGATTGCCAGAAAAACTCGGCCGTCATTAACGGTAGAGGTGATTCCCCATACGATTGATGGTGTCTTAATTGCGCAAATACGAGTGCCGCGAGCCACGACCTGGATTGCCACCTATAAAGGTGACTACTTGCTGCGTCGCTTAAAAGCCGATGGCACACCTGAATGTGTGCGTATAGAACCGAAGATGTCGCGCAAGAGCTGACTGGGATAAGTACTCCTGCGCAACGCATGCGGACGCATGCACTCACGCAGGTGTTACTGCAAAACGATAATTTAAACTTGCGCTGCACCGTTGCCTTGCATGCGCTCTAACTCTTGTGCGTAGAGTGCGTCAAAGTTTACCGGCGCCAGCATCAATGCTGGGAAGGAACCACGAACCACAAGGCTGTCAATGGTTTCACGAGCGTAAGGGAAGAGCAGACCTGGGCAGAACGCACCCAATGCATGGCCTTTAGATGCTTCATCCAGACCCTGGATCAAGAAGATACCGGCTTGTTGCACTTCAACAATAAAGGCCACTTCTTCAGCGGTCTTGACCGTTACAGTAATGGTTAGAATAACTTCGTAGAAATCTCCTTCTAAAGCCCGTTGAGTGGTATTAAGATCCATTTCAACGTTTGGCTGCCACTCTTCACGGAAGATTTCTGGGCTTTTGGGTGCCTCAAAGGATAAGTCTTTAACGAAAATACGCTGTAAAGAAAACTGCGGTCCAATATCTTCTTGCGCTGCTGCGGTATTATTTTGCTCAGTCATGATTCAATTATCCTTTAACCCTAAATATATAAATTAATTTTTTGCTTAGTCTCTGCAGTAGCTTCAGGCCGTTGGCAACGCCCATGTCGGGCTCAAGCCGCGACCTACATAAACCAACCTAATTCACCTGCAATGCACATTCAAATGTAGGTCGTCCCTTTAGGGCGACACATCCATCAAACCGCGCAGTGGTTGCAGGGCGTTTATAACGCCCATGTCGGGCTCAAGCCGCGACCTACACAAACCAACCTAATTCACCTGCAATGCACATTCAAAATGTAGGTCGTCCATTTATGGGCGACACACCCATCAGACCATGCAGTGGTTGCAGGGCGTTTATAACGCCCATGTCGGGCTCAAGCCGCGACCTACATAAGCTAATTACTGTGCGACTAAAGCGTCCAGTTTACCGGCACGCTCCAGGGCAAATAGCTCGTCACAGCCGCCAACATGCAGCTCATCAATCCAGATTTGTGGCACTGAAGTGCGCCCGGCTTTTTTAGCCATTTGTGCGCGCACGTCGGGTTTGCCATCCACTCGAATTTCTTCAAAAGCGATGCCTTTTTTCTGCAGCAAGGTTTTCGCCCGAATACAGAACGGACACCAATCACTGCAATACATAATTACTTTTGCCATTTTACTTCACCACCGGCAGGTTTTCGCTGCGCCAGCCAGTAATGCCACCGGATAAGCGCGCTGCGGTAAAACCTTCTTTTTTCAGTTCAGAACATGCGCCACCGGCGTTCACACCGGAAGCACAGACGACGATAATAGTTTTATCTTTATGCTTTTCTAGCTCAGTCATACGGTTTTTAAGCTGATCACTAGTGATATTTACCGAGCCAACAATGTGTCCGTTTTGGAAGTCTTTTTTCGGACGAATATCCAACACAAGTGCTTGATCACGGTTGATCATTGCGGTCAGCTCCCGGGTATTGATATTGCGTCCCGAATTTCGCGACTGTTGTAAAATAAGCAATACAACTAGGATCAGAAAAGCGCCACTGAGCATATAGTGCACAGTAATAAACTCAAGAAACTTGCCAAGGGTATCGGTAAACATAATCGGTTCTCAAAGCGTTAGAATTGCCGAAGTATACACCGCCCTGCGCATTCTCTGAACTACTAACAATGACGCGCCGAGCACATCCGGCTAAACTGAGCCTATATTTTGTTCTTTACTTGCGAGTTTATTCTTATGGATGCCACGCCTAAACCTCTGGTTTTAGTTATTCTCGATGGTTTTGGTCACAGCGATAGCCCTGACCACAATGCCATCTATAGTGCCAACACCCCTGTGTATGACCGTCTGCGTGAGCAACATCCCCACGGCCTGATTTCTGGAAGTGGCATGGATGTGGGCTTACCTGAAGGGCAAATGGGTAACTCTGAAGTGGGTCATATGAATCTGGGTGCAGGTCGTGTGGTCTATCAAGACTTCACCCGCATCACCAAAGCTATCTTAGAAGGTGACTTCTTTACTAACCCAGCCTTAACTGGTGCCGTTGATCAAGCGGTAGAGCGCGGTAAAGCAGTGCATATTTTAGGCTTGCTCTCTGAGGGCGGCGTGCACAGTCACCAAGATCATTTAATTGCGATGATTGAGTTGGCCGCCCAGCGCGGTGCGGACAAAATTTACCTGCACGCTTTCTTAGATGGTCGTGATACCCCACCACGCAGTGCTCAGCCATCCATTGTTGCCATTGAAGCAGCCTGCAGCAAGCTGGGCAAAGGTCGGATCGCTAGCATGATTGGTCGTTATTTTGCCATGGACCGCGATAACCGTTGGGACCGAGTTGAGCAAGCGTGGCAGTTAATTGTTGATGGCCAAGCTATTTTTCAAGCGGAAAGCGCCACAGCTGCATTGGCGGCGGCTTATGCCCGTGATGAGTCTGATGAGTTTGTTCAAGCCACCAGCATTGGCGAGCCTGTTACTGTAGAAGACGGTGACAGCGTGATCTTTATGAACTTCCGTGCTGACCGTGCCCGTGAGCTGAGCCATGCTTTCTTAGATGACGATTTTTCTGGCTTTAGCCGCAAACGTTTGCCCAAATTAAGCCAATTTGTGATGCTCACCCAGTACGCCGCTAATTTAGCCGCGCCCAGCGCCTTCGCCCCGACTGCATTGGTCAATGTACTGGGTGAATACTTGTCTAATCTGGGTAAAACACAATTACGCATTGCGGAAACAGAAAAATACGCCCATGTCACCTTTTTCTTCTCTGGTGGCCGCGAAGAGCCGTTTCCCGGTGAACAGCGTATTTTAATCCCCTCACCCAATGTCGCCACCTATGACTTACAGCCAGAAATGAGCGCCCCAGAAGTCACCGACCGTATTGTCGAAGCCATTGAACAACAGCAATACGATGTGATCGTGGTCAACTATGCGAACGGTGATATGGTCGGCCATACAGGCGTATTCTCTGCAGCAGTAAAAGCGGTTGAGTGCTTGGATAACTGCCTAGAGCGGATTGTTAGCGCATTGGATAAAGTCGGCGGCGAAGCGCTGATTACTGCAGACCATGGTAACGTGGAGCAAATGGCCGATGAAAGCACTGGCCAAGCGCACACTGCGCATACCTGTGAGCCGGTACCTTTTATCTATGTGGGCCAACGCCCTGCCAGCATCCGCGCTAATGGTGTATTAGCCGATGTAGCCCCGACCATGCTGACCTTAATGGGCTTACCCATCCCTGCAGAAATGACTGGACGCACCATTGTCGAGTTAACCTAGGGCTATTTAGTATCTGCGTAGCAGCATTCATCTGCGCTGCGCAGATATTATAAGTATCTGGCACAGTCGGCTGTTTGCCGCGCAGTTTTTAGGCATAATCATATCTTCGTACTCTCCAGGTTAACCAACGCCATGCTCCGCACATTTTTATTTATACTACTTAGCTGTGCATTCACTGTTGCTGTGGCAGAGGATCAACGTGCGCAGACCCAGCAACAAATCGCCCAGGCAGCTAAAGATGTTGCTGAACTAAAGAAGCAGCTCAGTAAAATTCAGCAAGAAAAATCCACCGCTGAGCAAGCATTAAAAGAGACTGAAACTGAAATTGGTCAGCTGGAAAAGCAAGTCAATGAGCTTAAGCAGCAGGAACAAGAAACTGAACAAGAACTGCTGGCTCTGGATCAGCAGCAAAAAAAACTCGAGACTGCCCGCAAAGCGCAGCATAAATTAATTGCTATTCAAGCCCGTGCAGCTTATCAAGCCGGTCAGCAAGAGCCATTGCGCCTGCTGCTCAATCAGCAACAACCAGAAAAGTTCTCGCGCAACCTGACTTATTACCAATACATTGGCCAGGCCCGTCACCAGCAAATCCAAGAGTTCAATGCCACCTTGCAACAGCTGGCGGGGATTACTGAGCAAATCACTGAACAACAACGTCTGCTTGCTGAGCAACGCAGCAGTCTTGCCAGTAAGCAAGAATCACTGCAGATTTTGCGTGAGCAACGGCAACAAAAAGTGGCCGCAATTACTCAGCAGCAACGCAAAGAAAGTCAATCACTCAAAGCTCGACAAGCAGAACAAGCTGAGCTTAACCAAGTATTAAAAACCATTGAGGCGACGTTGGCCCGCCAAGCCCGGGAGGCCGAAGCAGCTGAACGCCTTCGCCAACAACGTCTAGCTGAACAACAACGGCAACAGGCCAAACAACTGATTGGCAGCAGTCCAGCCAGTAAGGCTGGCAAACAACCTAAAAGCCCTATGGTGTCCACTGCAGTTACTCACCAAGGCGGCTCTTTTGCCAGTGTCCGCGGCAAGCTACCATGGCCAGTCAATGGTCGATTGATTGCAAGCTTTGGCAGCGCTCGCGGTGATAACCGCAGCAAGTGGGATGGTGTGTTAATCAGCGCGCCTGAAGGCAGTCAGGTGCGCGCAATTCATTCAGGTCGTGTAGTATTTGCTGACTGGCTGCGCGGCGCGGGATTATTGGTGATTGTTGACCACGGCGACGGCTATCTCAGTCTCTATGGGCATAATCAGAGCTTATTAAGTAAGCCTGGCGATCATGTGCAAGCAGGCCAAGCTGTTTCCACAGTGGGCAATACTGGCGGCCGTGATCAAGCCGCTTTATATTTTGCCATACGGCAAAAAGGACAGCCTACTGATCCCACACGCTGGTGTCGTACCCAAGGCTAAACAGGAATGAAAAATTTCACTAGGAGTAACTGCATGCCCTTTACTAGAAAACCTTTAGCCACACTGGCTTTAAGTACCATGCTGGTACTGGGCTTATACAATACTGGAGCCTTGGCCGCGCCGGGTTCTGCCGTGGCAGCTGCCCCCAGTGAAGCTTTACCCCTCGAAGACCTACGCACCTTTGCTGAGGTTTTGGAGCGCATTAAAACCGCCTACGTTGAGCCCATTGACGATAAAGCTTTATTTGAAAATGCCATTAAAGGCATGCTCAGCAACCTTGACCCACACTCCAGCTATTTAGATCCTGATGCTTTCCGTGAACTGCAAGAAAGCACCAGCGGTGAGTTTGGTGGGCTGGGTATTGAAGTGGGTTTAGACGATGGCGTGCTACAAGTGATTGCGCCCATTGATGACACTCCTGCGGCAGCGGCAGGTCTTGAAGCGAAAGATTTAATTATTAAAATTGACGATCAACCGACCAAGGGTTTATCGCTGATGGAGGCGGTGGAAAAAATGCGCGGCAAGCCCGGCACCACTATTCGCTTAACCATTTCCCGGGATTCCCGTAAGCCGTTTGAGATCACCCTAAAGCGCGCAATTATTAAAACTCAGAGCGTGAAAAGCGAACTACTGGATGACGGTTACGGCTTTATTCGCATCAGCCAGTTTCAGGTCAATACCGGCACAGATGTCGCTAAGGCGTTGGCCAGACTAAAGAAAGAAAATAAAGGCCAACCACTCAAAGGCTTGATCTTGGACTTACGCAACAACCCAGGCGGTATTTTGCAAGCTGCGGTGGAAGTCACTGATCACTTCTTAGACTCTGGCTTAATTGTCTACACCAAAGGCCGCTTAGCCAATGCTGAGCTGCGCTTCAGTGCGACTGGAGCCAATACCAGCGCTGACGTGCCCATGGTGGTATTAATTAACGGCGGCAGTGCCTCAGCCTCGGAAATTGTTGCCGGTGCCTTACAAGACCATAAACGTGCTGTAGTAATGGGCACCGATAGTTTTGGTAAAGGTTCAGTACAAACTGTTTTACCGTTAAATAACGATCGCGCACTAAAGCTGACCACAGCTTTGTATTACACGCCCAAGGGTCGTTCTATTCAGGCGCAAGGAATTATTCCAGACATTACCATTGAGCGCGCTAAGATCAGCCAAGAGGAAGCAGCCCAAAGCCTTAAGGAAGCTGATTTAGCCGGCCACTTAGGCAATCGCAGTACAACCAAACGCACGAAAGCCAAAGACAACATCCCACACCTGCAGGATGAGGACTATCAAGTCAATCAAGCTATTAACCTGTTAAAAGGCTTGAATGTGCTCAATAGTGCGAAGAAAAATTAATCGACCGCTAGGGCTACCCACTAAATTTTAGCCAATAAAAACGGCATCTCAGCGCACAGCTCAGATGCCGTTTTTAATCTGTATCGAGTGCTGTTTTTAACGCACTACAATGCCTTGGCTGGCTAAATACTCTTTAGCCTCTTGAATGGTGTACTCACCAAAGTGGAAAATACTTGCGGCCAGTACCGCATCAGCTTTACCTTGCAAAATACCTTCAGCTAAGTGCTGTAAATTGCCCACACCACCGGAGGCAATAATAGGGATATTCACTGCTTCACTCACCGCACGGGTCACACCCAAATCAAAACCGTTTTTCATCCCGTCTTGATCCATACTGGTCAGCAGAATTTCGCCGGCACCGTAGCTGGCCATTTTCTTCGCCCACAATACCGCATCCAATCCAGTGGGCTTGCGGCCGCCGTGGGTAAAAATCTCCCAACGGGGTGCTTCATCTGGTCCGGAAACTTTCTTAGCATCAATGGCCACCACAATGGATTGTGAGCCAAAGTGTTGCGCTGCTTCTTGGACAAACTCAGGATGAAACACTGCCGCTGAGTTAATTGAGACTTTATCCGCGCCCGCATTAAGCAGATTGCGGATATCGTCCACAGTACGCACACCACCACCAACAGTCAGCGGAATAAACACTTCACTGGCCATGCGCTCTACCGTTTCCAGCATAGTGTCGCGGCCTTCTACTGTGGCAGTGATGTCGAGAAAGGTAATTTCATCGGCACCTTGCTCATTATAGCGACGAGCAATTTCTACCGGATCGCCAGCATCGCGAATATTCTCAAATTTTACCCCTTTTACCACACGGCCATTTTCAACATCAAGGCAAGGAATGATACGTTTCGCGAGCGTCATACGGCTCTCCACTGGTTCAATAAATTTAAAATTTTTGCGTTAAAAACACATGCACGCCCAATGCCAATCACCATAGGTGGTCCATTGATGGGCGACAATAACCACCGTGCAACCTCACTGTCAACCTTGAAAGGTCGACCTACAGTGCAAACCGTAGGTCGTCCATTAATGGACGACGCCGCTCACCCTGCAAATCCTGCAAATCCTGCAAACCCCAATGTCGATCCTAAAGGGTCGACCTACAAGGTGACCAGCAGAAGGTGACAATCAGGTCGGTAATATTACTTAAAACGGTCGCACAGGGCTTGGGCTTCGGCAATATCTAAGGTGCCTTCATAGATTGCGCGGCCGGTAATGGCGCCAACAATGCCTGGTGCGCGAGCATCTAAGAGCGCCTGTACATCACCAATATGATGGATCCCACCGGAAGCAATCACTGGAATAGTGGTGGCACGGGACAAGGCTGCCGTGGCTTCAACGTTACAGCCCTGCATCATGCCGTCTTTGGCAATATCAGTGTAAACAATGGCTGACACGCCATCGGCTTCAAAACGCTTAGCCAGATCCACCACTTGTAGCTCACTGGTTTCTGCCCAGCCATCAGTCGCAACAAAGCCATCGCGCGCATCTAAACCAACAATCACTTTGCCAGGAAATGCTTTACAAGCTGCGGCAACAAAGTCAGGCTCTTTCACCGCTTTGGTGCCGATAATCACATAGCTGACACCAGCTCGAACATAATGCTCAATGGTGTCCAGGGTGCGAATACCACCGCCAATTTGAATGGGTAAATCTGGGTAACGTGCGGCAATTGCAGTGACCACTTCGCCATTCACTGGCTTACCTTCAAACGCACCATTAAGGTCCACCAAGTGCAAGCGACGGCAACCCGCCTCAACCCACTTCGCAGCCATTTCCACTGGATCATTTGAAAAAACAGTGGATTCTTCCATACGTCCTTGGCGCAGTCGTACACAAGCACCATCTTTTAAATCAATCGCGGGAATAATC
>CAZEZR010000041.1:0-25337 GCA_964516465.1 uncultured Thiopseudomonas sp.
CCTTAGCTCAGCTGGATAGAGCAATCCCCTCCTAAGGGATAGGTCGCAGGTTCAATTCCCGCAGGGCGGACCATTTTGATATTTTCCCCTCCTAAGGGGATCTTGATACGTTGCACAACTACTGCAGTCAAAACACTCTAGCCAAACAGTACAGCACGAGCAGTTGAGTCCTTTGTCAACATGCCTGACTGCTAGGTTTTGCTTGATGTTGTTGTTGAGAGTTCCGAAGCTCGCAATTCGAAACCTACCGAGGCACTAACCGCTGCGAGAATCTTTAAGCTGATGATGATTTGTTTTCGCATGTTCACTAAGATGAATTAAGCAACAAAGCATATATCCGACTGTCTCAGTATTATGGCTCGACGGTAGAGCTGCGAAATAATCAGGGTAATAGGTTAGGCGGGTGTCAGGACGTTGATGATGGGCTCTAAGGTGATTACGGCTTTTACAAAGTGATTTGGGTCAAATATGACGCATTAAGAATTACGCATTCAGTTTGAACTCAGGTCGTTGTGATTCACTCAGTGTCCCAGTTGATCTCAACTTCATTGACATCTAATCGCGTGATTCAAACCCGTCACGCAGAAACCAAGCGCAGATTAAAGGTAAAGCCACATGGACATTAAAACGTTTAGAGAACTCATAGAGTGGACAGGTGATCTGCATGGCCAATTGGCACGCTGTCTTTCCCATTGCAGGACATTAAATAAGGATGAGCGAGCTCGGATGCTTCTGGGTTACTTGGCAGGCCACGAGACTGACATTGAACATATGGTCAATGAGTTTGTGCGCCAAGCAGGCACTGATATTTTGGAAACACGAGTATATGATTACCTGCCGCACGAATCGATGAAATTTCACCGGCCCTGTGATGAGCACTTTGCAAAACTTGATTTCACTGGTATTCGCAGCGAGGTATACGACTATCATGATCAAATTATTAAGCTCTATCAAACACTGCTTGGGAAAATCAATATTCCTAAAATTAAAGAGTTGATGGAAGAACTATTAACCATGGAGCAAAACGAATTTAAACGCTTAGTTTATCAGATTAGCCGGATGGACGATCTCTGAGAACCTTGCTCGTCAGTGCAGGATGAGAGGTAAACAATCACACCTGAAATACGGGTGCGAAGCCACCGCCAGGGGTGTAGAAATTGGTGGCCTGACCTTGGTATACGCGTGCAGCGGCAAGCAAACATTTTCCAGCGTAAGTGTAAAGGCGAAGGTCGACCTTTCTTGTGGTTACGGCGCCGTCAACTTGCATGGTTCGTTCCCCCGCCGGAACGAACTTCTGTGCGATATAATCGCCTTTCAGAGTTTTTTCGAAAACGCGTCGGGTCAGTTTGCTGCCCCGGTACACGCCCTTGCTGCCATGACCAGCAACCGGCTTAAAAAACAGTTCACGCCGGGCACTCCATAGTTCCGTCGAGTCGCTTGCTAAAACTAAGCGAGTCTTGGGTATGGCGCTCTCCAGATTTCTTACTTCATCCTCACTGAGCCCCTAGTCGCGCAAAATCGCAGGGTCGGACAGCAGGGTCAGGTTGCGCTTATTGGCCATAAGTGCATGTGCACGGGGGTTGGGTGTTACCACCACCGCACCGTCGAGATACGCCAGTCTTAACGCTTCGTGAGTGGTGGCGTCCAATGCGAAGTCGACCAGTCGGTTGTACACCATATCGATGGGCTTACCCTTTGCTGTCAAAGCACTACCGACATAATCAAGCTCCGATGGGTCGAGTATCAAGGTATCAATGCCTCTGGCTTGGAACAGCTGTTGAGCCAGCTGAAATTCGGGCAACATAAATTGGGTTTGCGGTGAGTCATCCACGATGGCCAAGCGACGGGGCATTGAGTCAGCACGCTGTCTTCGCCACTCTTGTTCGAACATGGCGAACACTGCGTCCTCAAATCCATCGAGGGCCTGCTTGGATTCTGCGCTCTGTTGAGATGGGTCACAGCATTTATGTTGTGCGCGAGCCAGTACCGTATTTAGAAGCGCGCCGCCGGCATTGGTATTGATCTCAATGAGTTGAGGGCCATCTGCGCTTAAGTGAAAGTCATACCCCATGAACACCCCTATAGGGCCTGGATTGAAGCGTGCAATTTCCGCTGCCCAAGATAGAACGTGTTCTTGATAGGGCGAAAGCTTGGCGACCGATTCGATCGCTTGAACGATGCGTTCCATCGTCTCAATATCGGCACGGGGGACGAAAACAGGTGAGTTTGAAAAAAATGCTGAAGTTCGGGCATCGCTGACAGATCGCTTCCTGCCTTTACAAATTGATTGCGGAGACTCTCGGCAAGAGCTTTACGGTCAAGAGTGATGCAGTAGCAGTGCTGGTTGAGTTGGTCGGTGAGGGCACAGTTCATTTGGTCACTTCTCTAGGTCACGTCTTGCATTTGGAGGCCGCAGTTAAGATAGGTCAACCAGTAGGTCTCAGGCTTACTCAATCAACTGAATGCAGATTCGGTCTTAATTCTGGTCAAGTAAATACATGCTTAATAACTGTTTTCAGATCAGTTTTAGTTTTGTGGGTTGGGCTGCGGGGTCATGATCAAGCCGGATCGTAAGCTATGCTTATTGGATCAGAAAATTGAACTAAAACCTCCTGCCCGAAAAGTGACAGGATGAAACATCAGTTTTGCAAACGCTGGCTTGTTGGGTTGGCCATCATATATGGCTTGAGATCAACGAATGTCGTTCTTATGTGGTCGCCTATTTTTCAAGAGGGTTCATTGATGGGTCGACGTTTTAAAATCACTTTGACCGTTTTTTCTGAATGATTCATTGCGCGGGGTAAGGGTAGTAAGGTTAGCTCTCATGCTGGAGCGCTTACTTACCGGTTGTTTTGTCTGAGTTTGAGAGCTGAGAGTGGGTGCCATTGCTCATCGGTTTAGCAGGAAAGTGACTTAGGGGATTGGTCATTATCGATCTTTTGGTGAGATCGTTTTGTGAGGGTTTTTAAAATATTTATTTTGCTTATGAACTGGTCAGTTTTGAATGCCACAAATATATCTGACTCTTTCCTTGCAATGACCCGCTCTCAGCGCAGTATTAGTATTTTGCGTATTTCTATATGTTTTTATCTGATGCTAGATGGGCTGATATTTCTCCACTCATAAGGACCTCTTGCTTAAGCACTAGCTATTGATACCATCAGTTTTTATATTGCATTGTGATAAGCAATTTACTGCTCGCTTAGTTAAAGCTTTTAACCTCCTAAGAGGGAATAACGGACCATGATTGTCCTCTAAAATATTCAGGCGACAACTAGGCTGACACATAGGGCAGGACTGCGCCTTTGTCTGCGGTTTACTGCATGACATTGGTAAATTACTGCTGTTCTACAACACAGGGAAAGACAAAGAACAGGGCGTTAATGGCCAACATGAAGCATTCAGTTTTATGGTGCTGGCTTAACACCTTAAACAGCTCAAAGCCGCTGATAAAGTGCTGTTTGAAGTGGTATCCGCCACCTTGTCGGCACAGGTCAGCCACAAAAAAGCATTACGAATATATTGAGGAGGCTATCGTTCGTGCAGTTGACCGCATTTCTGCACATAAGAACGAACTGCAAGCCGCATTTAGAGGGACACCCAGCACTAAGTTGTATGCCAACGCTCCGCGCGGTCGTAAGCTCAAACGGTTAGGGATAGTACAGTCTTGTGCTTAAGCAATGTTATAAGAGGATAAAGCCCCAGCTTGGTACATGCCATGCTAGGGCTTTTTGGTTAGTGTTACGAACTTACACTATATAAAAACGCCTCCATGCATTAAATATCGTACCTTGACAGTTAGGTTTGCCAATACTTGATAGACTACCAAGGTTATTTAACTACTTCGTACCAAGGATCTGGCCATGGTTAACCAAACTCCCGAACAAAAAGCCCGCGATAATATTGATGTTCTCCTAGCTCAAGCTGGTTGGGTCGTACAAGACAAAAATAAAATCAACTTTGCTGTTTCGCAAGGCGTGGCTGTTCGTGAGTATCAAACCGATGTAGGCCCCGCTGATTATGTACTTTTTTTAGGTAACAAAGCGGTGGGTGTGATTGAAGCCAAACCAGAAACCTGGGGCGAAAAAATCACCACAGTCGAAGACCAGTCTCAAGGTTATGCCAATGCAACTTTAAAGTGGGTTAAAAGCAAAGAAGCCCTGCGTTTTGTTTATGAAAGCACCGGCGTTATCACACGCTTTACTGATAATTTTGATCCGAACTCGCGTTCGCGAGAAATATTTAATTTTCATCGTCCAGAAACTCTAGCAGGCTGGTTGCGAGAATCAAAAAGTCTGCGTGGGCGCTTGCAAGAAATGCCGCCACTGCCGACAGACGGATTGCGCGACTGCCAAATTAGCGCGATTAGCAATCTTGAAGTATCGCTTAAGGAAGATCGGCCGCGGGCGCTGATTCAGATGGCCACCGGCGCAGGTAAAACCTTTACCGCCATCACCGCCAGCTATCGTTTATTAAAAGAACCTGTTAGCGCTAAACGTATTTTGTTTTTAGTCGATACCAAAAACTTAGGCGAGCAGGCCGAGCAAGAGTTTATGACGTTTGTGCCCAATGACGATAACCGCAAATTCACTGAGCTTTACAGCGTTCAACGCTTAAAAAGCTCACACATCAGCACCGATTCACAGGTATACATCAGCACCATTCAGCGCATGTACTCTATGCTAAAAGATGAGCCGCTCGATGAATCCTTAGAAGAACAAAACCCAGCCGAGCAACTGACCAAGCCTAAAGAACCGCTGCCTGTAGTGTATAACGCAAAAATCCCGCCTGAGTTTTTTGATGTCATTATTATCGACGAATGCCACCGTTCTATTTACAACCTGTGGCGGCAAGTTATTGAATATTTTGATGCCTATTTAGTGGGTTTAACCGCAACCCCTGATGAACGCACGTATGGTTTTTTCCGTAAAAATGTGGTCAGTGAGTACAGTCATGAAAAGGCCGTGGCCGATGGCGTGAACGTGGGCAATGAGGTTTTTGTCATTGAAACCGAAAAAACCACCCAAGGCGGTAAAATTATCGCGAAACAACAGGTTGAAAAACGTGAGCGCACCACCCGCCGTAAACGCTGGGAGCTGCAAGACGAAGACCAAGCCTACAGCGGCAAACAACTGGATCGCGACATTGTAAACCCGGATCAAATTCGCACCGTTATTAAAGCGTTTAAAGACAGTTTGCCAACGATATTTCCTGGGCGAAAAGAAGTGCCGAAAACCTTGGTTTTTGCCAAAACCGACAGCCACGCCGACGATATTATTCAAATCGTGCGCGAAGAGTTTGCCGAGCGTAACGACTTCTGCAAAAAAGTCACTTACCGCGCGGCGAACGACAAGCTAGATGCCGACGGGCAGGTGCTGCAAAAGGGCGAAGACCCTACCGAAATTCTCTCGCAGCTGCGCAACGACTACTATCCACGCATTGCCGTTACCGTTGATATGATCGCCACCGGCACCGATGTTAAAGCCCTCGAGTGCCTGCTGTTTATGCGCGATGTAAAAAGCAAAAACTACTTTGAGCAAATGAAAGGCCGTGGCACGCGCACGCTGGATAAAGACAGCTTACAAAAAGTGACTCCGTCCGCTACCAGCGCCAAAACGCATTATGTAATTGTCGATGCCATAGGCGTGACTAAATCGATGAAAACCGCCAGCCGCCCGTTAATCACTAAACCCAGCGTTGCGCTTAAAGACCTTGCCATGGGCGTCATGATGGGAGCCAGCGATAGCGATACGGTGTCTTCATTGGCAGGGCGTTTAGCGCGGTTAGATAAACAACTGGATGATAAAGAACGCGCTCGCATTGCCAAACAAGCTGGTGGCGTACCTTTATTGGCCATTGTCGGCGAGCTGTTTAACGCCATAGACGGTGACCGCGTCGAGCAAAAAGCCCTAGAAATAGCTGGTCTGCCAGAAGGTGCAGACCCAGGCGATGATAACCGTGATAAAGCACAGCAAGCCTTAGTCAGCGAAGTAGCCAAGGTGTTTAATGGCGAACTGATTGAGCTGATAGACAGCATTCGCCGTGATAAAGAACAAACCGTGGTACATGACGACTTGGACGAACTGATCAAAGCCGAATGGGCAGGCGACACCACTGAAAATGCCAAGGTTTTAACCAGTGAGTTTGCTGATTATCTCGTCGAGCAAAAAGACAAAATCGATGCCCTGAGTATTTATTTCCATACCCCGGCACGGCGCAGTGAGGTCACTTATTCACAAATAAAAGCCTTACTGGACGTGATTATACAAGAACGCCCCAAGCTTGCGCCGCTGCGTATTTGGCAAGCCTATGCCCACCTCGATAGCTACAAAGGTGACAACCCTTTAAATGAGCTGACCGCACTGGTGGCACTGATTCGTCGTGTTTGCGGCATCGACAGCAGTATCAGCACGTTTAACGCCACCGTACGCAAAAACTTTCAGCGCTGGATTATGCAATACCACGCTGGCGACAGTGATAAATTTAATGAAGAACAAATGGCATGGCTGCACGCCATCCGCGACCACATTGCCAGCTCTTTTCATGTTGAGCGCGAAGACCTAGAAATGGCACCTTTCGATTCAAAAGGCGGGTTAGGTTATATGTACCAATTATTTGGAGACAAGATGGATTGGGTAATGGCAGAAATGAATAAAGAGATGGTGGCGTGATGGAAAAGGATCTGCCGAGTGGTTGGAGTCAAGCTAGAGTAGAAGAGCTAGCGGATTTAATACGTGGAATAACGTATAAAAAAGAACAAGCTAGGTCTACTTTTGAACAGGGGTATAAACCTATTCTTCGAGCAAATAATATAAATGGTGTGTTAAATTTTGAATCTCTTGTTTACGTTCCAGAAGAGCTTATTAATGAAAAACAATATATTCGTAAAGACGATATAGTTTTTGCTATGTCCAGCGGTAGTAAGCATCTTGTTGGTAAATCGGCGCGTGCTGTTACTAATTTTAATGGCAGCTATGGTGCGTTTTGTGGTTTAGTTCGTCCTTCCGATAAAATTTGTAAACCTTTCTTATTTTATGCTTTTCAGGAAAGAAAATTTAGACAGCTTATCAATCAAGTTTCTAAAGGCTCTAATATTAACAACCTTAAAAGGGAGCACATTCTTGATTTTGTAGTTTCTTTCCCGCCTATAAATGAGCAGGAACGTATTGTTGCCAAAATCGAAGAACTATTTTCAGAGCTCGACAGCGGCATCGCCTCCCTAAAAACCGCCCGCGAACAACTAAAAGTCTACCGCCAAGCCGTACTCAAACACGCCTTTGAAGGCAAACTCACCGCCCAATGGCGCAAAGACAACCCCGACAAACTCGAAACCCCAGAACAACTACTGACCCGCATCCAACAGGAACGCGAAACCCGCTACCAGCAACAACTAAACGACTGGAAGCTGGCCGTAAAAGACTGGGAAGTGCAGGGTAAAGAAGGGAAAAGGCCAAGCAAGCCTAAAAAACTTGCAGTCTTAAAAGATATTAGCAAAAGCGAATTAAGTGAGCTTGCTTCGCTTCCAGTTGGCTGGTCTTATGTACGCCTTGGAAATTTAATTGACGAGCCAACTTACGGTACATCTGCTAAATGTGAATACGATTCAGGCAATACTGGTGTTCTACGTATCCCAAATATAAAAAATAACGCTATAGATGATGGTGATTTAAAATTTGCATCTTTTGATGAGGGAGAAATCAAACATTTTGCGCTTGAAGAAGGTGACTTACTAACTATTAGGTCTAACGGCAGCATTTCTTTAGTAGGAACATGCGCCTTAATCAAAGAGAAAGACACAAGACATATTTTTGCTGGTTATTTGATTAGGCTAAGGCCAAATCAAAGTTCAATACATCCATCTTTTTTACTAGCAGTTTTAACAAGCCATTTACTGAGGCGACAGATTGAAACAGCTGCTAAATCAACTAGTGGTGTGAATAATATTAATTCAGGTGAGTTACAGAATTTAATTATTCCAATTCCAACAATTCAAGAGCAGCACGAGCTATTAAAACACCTAGATACAAGCACGCCGTCTATCAATGTCACAGAATTAGAAATAGAAAGACAATTACTTAAAGCCGAAACCCTGCGCCAATCTATCCTAAAAAAAGCCTTCTCCGGCCAACTCGTACCTCAAGATCCAAACGACGAACCTGCCAGCGAATTGCTTGCGCGTATTCAGGCAGAAAAAGCAAACAGCATTAAAAAGAAATCTGCTGTAAAAAATGGCCGTAAAACAACAGCCAAAGAACCCGCCTAATGCTACACATAGGGCTGCTGAAGTTTCTCAGCTATAATCAGGCTTCAGCTGGGAGGACCATCTAATGGCTAGCGCAAATCAACTTAAAGCACTACTTCAGTCACACTTGGAAGGCGACGATGCACGCTTTTATTCTGTGGCTATGCAGGTTGCTGCCCATGAAGCCAAGCTCGGGCATGGCAAACTTGCTGAAGAACTGCGTGATTTAATTGATCAAGCTAAAGCGCGTCGAATAACCACGCAAGCAAGTAATACGGTGTCTATAAGCAAGCCACGTGGTGAGTTAGCGAACTTGTTAACCGTTAGCTATCCCAAGTCACGTCTTGCTGACATGGTGCTACACACTGAATTAGAACAGCAGCTTGAACGAATTATTCTTGAGCAGCGCCATGCTGCAGAAATCCTATCTCAAGGTTTGCAACCTCGCCGAAAGCTATTACTGGTTGGCCCACCAGGTACTGGCAAAACTATGACGGCAGCGGTATTGGCTGGTGAGTTAGGCTTGCCTCTGTTTGAAGTGCGTCTTGATGGGCTCATTACCAAATTTATGGGTGAAACAGCAGCCAAACTTCGTCAGGTCTTTGATTCGACCCAGCAAACTCGTGGAGTGTATTTCTTCGATGAGTTTGATGCCATTGGCTCGCAGCGTGGTCTAACCAATGATGTGGGCGAAGTCAGGCGTATTCTGAATAGTTTTTTGCAAATGATTGAGCAGGACGATTCGCACAGCCTAATTATTGGCGCAACCAACCACCCTGAGATTCTAGACAATGCACTTTTCCGTCGCTTTGACGACCTCTTGCATTATGAGCTGCCAGATGAAGAGCATATTGCCAGTGCCTTAAAAAGCCGACTTTGCCACGTGGCTGTGAAAAATACATCTTGGAAACGCCTAGCCAAGAAATCCTTAGGGCTAAGTTACGCAGAACTAACCAGAGCAGCAGATGAAGTGTTAAAAACCGCTTTGATAGAGCGCAGAAATACGGTTACAGAAAAAGATATTGGTGTGGCTTTAGAGGAAAGGCGCAAGCTTTCAGCGCGTTTAAACTACAAGGATATTTAAGGATAAGGATGTCTGATGGCTGATAGTAAGCAGAAAAAACACCCGCATATTGTTTTGCAAAATAACGGGAGTAGGGAAGACTATGTATTTCCTACCCGTGGCGGTGGTGGTTCCGCAATTCCTGAACGTGATCGCCAGATGCATGGTGGTGCGTTATTAAATAAAGTGCAGCAGCTAGAAACAACACTTACTCAAGCTGCCCAAGTACAACGTGATGCTGGCATGGATGAAGGCTTTGGGCTGCAGGTTGAGTTTGAAAGCTTTCCAGATATTGAATTGGCTTTTGAATCGTTATCAAGAGAGAACTCTGGTATTGAGCTGCGAAATGTTCGCTATTGTGAAAATAAAGTTTTTGCCACAGTGTTTGTGCCTGAAGGAAAGCTAACTTTTTTTGAAGGGTTAATTCTTGCCTATCTGGATGAGGGCAAAGATACTGAAAAAGGCCCTAAAAATCGTAAGTTATTGAATGCCATAGCCGAGATACGTGCCGCGACCTTACAGTCATTATGGACAGATACAGCTGAATCAATGCCAGTGTCAGATAATGAAACGCTTTGGTGGGAAGTTTGGTTGCCAGTTAAAAATGATAGGCAGGCTGTTACTTCGCAGTTCCGCGAAATGGCAGAAAGCTTAGGGTTTGATTTAGCCGCTGGAGAGTTGGTATTTCCTGAGCGAACAGTACTTCTCGTTTATGGTTCCGTTGGGCAAATGAAACGCTCAATGATGACGCTAAATAGCATTGCTGAGTTACGCCGTGCTAAAGAGACTGCAGACTTTTTTGACTCTCTTGCACCTAGTGAACAACCAGAGTGGGTTGCTGAGTTAAATTCACGGTTAACAATAACTCCTATAGATGCAGTCGTCCCCTACATCTGTCTATTAGATACAGGTGTTAATAATGGCCACCCATTGTTACAGCAAGCCTTAGCAAGCACAGATCTACATACTGTTGAGCCAGGATGGGGAGTGAATGATCAACACGGACACGGCACTGAAATGGCTGGTGTTGCTTTGTATGGTAATTTAACTGATGCCTTAGCAACGATGCATCCAATTAGTATTGGGCATCGCCTAGAATCAGTAAAGCTGGTTCCTAGTGATGGTGCTAATGGTAGTGATGCGCAGCACCATGGCTATCTAACGCAAGAGGCTGTCTCAAGGCCTGTGGTAACTGCCCCCAATCGTAAGCGTCTTTTTAGTATGGCTGTTACAGCTAAAGATAATCGAGATAGAGGGCGACCTTCAGCTTGGTCGGCAAGTATTGATCGGCTAACGTCTGATGCCGATGAGCAAGGTGCAGAGCCAAAATTATTTATTATTTCGGCTGGCAATATTGAAGACCCGAATGCTTGGATTGAATATCCAGATAGCAATACAACAGACTGTATACATGACCCAGCACAAGCTTGGAATGCGCTTACTGTAGGTGCAATGACACATTTAGTAAATATTACTGAATCAGGTACACAGCATTACCAACCTGTTGCACCAAGCGGTGGTTTAAGTCCTTTTAGTACTACTTCGCAAACTTGGGAGTCTCATTGGCCTTTAAAGCCTGATGTGGTTTTTGAGGGAGGTAATGTTGCTAAAGACGGGTTGGGTGCAGTTTGGATGCCTAGTCTTAGTTTATTAACGACTAACTCAGATGTGAGTGATCGTCTTTTTACCACAACAAACGCAACAAGTGCTGCTTCGGCAGCAGCGGCGCGGATGGCTGCTCGGCTAATGAGTCATTATCCTGAGCTTTGGCCAGAAACAATCCGTGGCTTAATGGTGCATTCTGCTGAATGGACTTCAGCGATGAAAAACACATTTTTACCCGCTAAGGGACAGCCAAATAAAACAAATATCGCTAATTTAATACGCCACTGTGGCTTTGGCGAGCCAAGCCTCGAGCGCGCGTTATGGAGTGCAAGTAATTCTTTAACCTTAGTGTGTGAGGATTATTTGCATCCCTTTATGCGTGAGGGTAGTGCCGAGCCAAAATATAAGGACATGAACCTGCACAGTTTGCCTTGGCCGCTAGATGAGCTGGAGTCGTTAGGTAATACAGAGGTAGAGATGCGGGTAACACTCTCTTACTTTATTGAGCCTAACCCGTCTGCTCGCGGTGTTACTTCTCGCTACCGCTATGAATCACATGGTTTGCGCTTTGAGGTAAAGCGACCGCTGGAAAGCACACAAGATTTTAGAGCGCGAATTAATGCAAAAGCCCGAGACGAAGTGGGCTATACGCCTAGCGGCGATAGCGATCCTGCTTGGGTAGTTGGCACTTCAAATCGACATAAGGGCTCACTCCATTCGGATATATGGAAAGGCAGTGCTGCGGAATTGGCAAGTCGGGGTGAGATTGCCATCTATCCATCCTCAGGGTGGTGGAAAAGTCGACGGGCACTCAAACAATATGACCGAGCTGTTCGTTACTCACTAATTGTTTCAATTAAAGCACCAGAAGTGGATATTGATTTATATACACCAATAGCGAACCAACTCATTGTGCCTATTCTGTTAGATACCTGACCATCACTTAACGCGTTGGTAATTAATAATGGCGGCTAAACTCCCCATCAACATCGACAACCTGCTGCGCCAGCGCACTATCGAAAGCGAGCGTGTGGAATACAAAGCCGGTTGGAATTCTTAAAGTGTTATCCATACACTTTCAGCCTTTGCTAATGACTTTCATAACTTGGGTGGTGGTTATGTGGTCATTGGTGTGGCTGAAGAAAATGGCCGACCTGTGTTGCCGCCTGTAGGTTTACTACCAGAGCAAATTGATGCCATTCAAAAAGAGTTGCTGAACTTAGGCAATTCGGCTATTCAACCGTCTTACCATCCATTAACAGCTACGTATGACATTCAAGGTAAAACCATTTTGGTGTTGTGGGCGTTTGGTGGTGAAATACGGCCATACAAGGCAAAAGTAAGCCTAAGTAACAAAAAGTCTGATTGGGCTTATTCTGTACGCAAGCATACCAGCACAGTGAAAGCGATTTTTGAAACCGATGAAGGCCGCAGTTATTTCTTAGTGCGTTTACCTGTACACGAGAAAGTGGCGGAGCTTGAGCAAGCTATTCCAGAAGTCACCGTGGAAGTCGCAGCGGAAGTCAAAGGTGAATTGGTAGCGCTTTTGAACGTGATTAAAGGCAGGATGACACGCCACGCAGCCGCTTACAAAAGTACCGTTTAACCGCACTCGGCAAGCAAGCACTTGCAGTCAAAAAGAATAAATAATTTTGGTTTGAATTGAGCTTAATTGCACATTAAGTTACAGTATTAGTCACTTAATGTGTAGTTTCAGTGATTTCATGACTAGCCAGCCCGTTTCTTTGCAGCCCTTAGAGCGCCTTTATCAAGGCTTAAATAAGCTCGCCACGCCTGAACGTTATTTGTTTACGCCTGCAGATATGCGTGTATTGGTGGGGGACATTAGCGAGGCGGCTTACCGTGCACTGTTAAGCCGTGCTGCCAAAGGTGGGAAACTGGAGCGTGTTTGCCGTGGTTTGTATTTATATCACCCAGCAAAGCCAGTATTAGGCCAAGTGTTGTTTCATGCGGCAGCGCGTTTACGGGCGCACGAATTTAATTACATCAGTTTAGAAACGGCCTTAAGTGATAGCGGTGTTATTTCGCAGATTCCGATGAACTGGGTAACGATTTTGTCCTCTGGGCGCACGCATAATGTTGATTGTGGACGCTGGGGAACGATTGAGTTTATCCATACCCGTCAAACGGCTGCCAATTTGGCAACGCATTTAAATTACGATGTAGAGTGCCGTTTATGGCGTGCATCTGTTGCACAAGCGGTGCGCGATATGCGCAGACATCAGCGTAACCTTGATTTGATTGATTGGAGTCTAGTCGATGAGTCTGTTTGATCAATTGGTTAACCAAGCACTGAGTCATAATGCCGAATTCACTCAGTTGCGTATTGTTGTCGAAAAAGAGCTGCTTCATCATGATATTTTGCTGGCTATGAGTGATGGCGGTTTACTGCAACAACTCTGCTTTATCGGTGGCACTTGTTTACGTGCGTGCTATGGCTCTAATCGATTAAGTGAAGATTTAGACTTCACGGGTGGCACGGATTTTAAGCGTGAAACCTTGGCAGAACTAAAAACCCTTTTAACTCAGCGTTTGCAGGTAAAATATGGTTTGAGTGTAGACGTTAGTGAGCCACAAAAAGAAACGAGCAATGTGGATACGTGGAAGCTACGCATTCAAACAAGGCCAGAGTGCAAAGACCTACCTGCACAGCGTATTAACATTGATATTTGCGCCATTCCAAGTTATCAGCCCCAGGCACGAACACTGCTAAACCCTTATGGTGTGGATATGGGTACGCAAGGGTTAATTTTAATGGCGCAATCCTTAGAAGAAATTTACGTGGATAAAGTGCTAGCTTTTGCACTAAGACGCGGGCGGATTAAAAATCGTGATTTATGGGATTTGTTATGGCTTAAGCAGCAAGGTATAAAACCTGCTTTTGAGCTTTTAGAAAACAAGTTGAGCGATCATCAGCGTACCAAGGATGAGTTTTTAACCTTGGCACATGAGCGAGCTGATTTATTAACTACAGATGCTCAAGTAAAAAAAGATTTTCGCCATGAAATGCAACGGTTTTTGCCCGTGAAAATAGTAGAGAGCACTATTAATAATGAACAGTTCTGGAATTATTTGTGTAATGAAATTCCAAGCCTGATTAAGCAAGTAGAACGCTACCTATCTAACAAGTCGCAAGCTGATACTTTTTTAATGTAATCAGTTTTTAACTGAATAAGAGCGCTGTGAGGCTCTAAAAGTAAGGGAAATCAAACTATGAGCACCGCTTCAATCGTTTCCAGAGTCTGGAGTTTTTGCACCACCTTGCGTGATGACGGTGTGGGTTATGGCGATTACCTAGAGCAGCTGACGTATCTGATTTTTTTGAAAATGGCCGATGAGTACTCTAAGCCACCTTATAGTCGTGATGTGGGTATTCCTGAAAAGTACAATTGGCAGTCGCTGACCAGCAAAAAAGGCGCAGAGCTTGAAGTGCTGTACGTGGAAACCTTGCGTGAGCTGGGCAAGCACAAAGGCATGTTAGGGCAGATTTTTACCAAAGCGCAAAACAAAATTCAGGATCCAGCCAAGCTGTTTCGTTTAATCGACATGATTGATAGCACCAGTTGGCTGGTGATGGGCGCAGACGTTAAAGGTGATATTTACGAAGGAATACTGGAGCGCAACGCAGAAGATACCAAGTCCGGTGCTGGGCAGTATTTTACGCCGCGCTCATTAATCCGCGCGATGGTCGAATGTATACGGCCTGAACCCAATAAAACCATCGCTGATCCATCTTGTGGTACAGGTGGGTTCTTTCTTGCTGCCTATGATTTTTTGAACAATCCAGAAAACTACCGCTTAGATAGGGACCAGAAGTACTTTTTAAAGCACAGCACATTTTCGGGTAATGAGATTGTCGCCAATACACGCCGCCTGTGCTTGATGAATATGTTTTTGCATAACATCGGTGAGATAGACGGTGAAAGCCTAGTGTCACCTAACGATGCCTTGATTGCACCGAGTCCAGTCAGTGTGGACTATGTGCTGGCTAACCCGCCGTTTGGCAAGAAAAGCTCGATGAGTTTTACCAACGACGAAGGTGAGCAAGAAACTGAAGATCTCACCTATAACCGCCAAGACTTCTGGGCGACCACCTCGAACAAACAACTTAACTTTGTGCAGCATATTCGCAGTATGCTAAAAACCACGGGTAAGGCCGCTATTGTTGTGCCAGATAACGTGTTGTTTGAAGGTGGTGCAGGGGAAACGACTCGTAAAAAACTGCTAGAAAATACCACTTTGCATACGATTTTACGCTTACCAACGGGCATTTTTTATGCCCAAGGCGTAAAGGCGAACGTGCTGTTTTTTGATAATCAGCCCGCCAGCCCTGAGCCTTGGACGAAAGAAGTTTGGTTTTATGATTACCGCACTAACATTCACCATACGCTAAAAAGAAAAGCGATGCGGTTTGAAGATTTAACCGACTTTATTAAGTGCTACCAGCCTGAAAATATCAATACGCGCACGGAAACCTGGCACGCAGAAAATAACCCGGATGGACGCTGGCGCAAGTATAGTTATGAAGAACTGGTGGCGCGTGACAAGACCAGTCTCGATATCTTCTGGCTGAAAGATAAAAGCCTAACTGACTTAGACAACCTGCCAGAACCTGATGATTTGGCGGAAGAAATAATCGAAAATCTAGAAGCAGGGCTTAATAGTTTTAGAGAGGTTCTTGCAGGTTTAGCTAGCAAATAAACTCTATAGTAAATGCCTGTAACGGTAAGAGTTTGTTTGATTTGGCATTATGCATTTTAAGCAAAGTGTCCGGTTTCAGTTGACCTGCTGCGAGTGGAGTCACTCAGTTTCTTGAAGGTTCTGTCAAACTAGGTTTGTCATCTGACTTTTTTGCGGCGATTAACGCCGTAAGCATAGGAGTATATAAACTCGATTACTGTCTGCGAATGACCGCTGGGGAGTCCTGATGCAAATATAGCTTGGCAGGCTTTAGAGCTTTGCTCGTTGTGTTTGTTATTGATTGTGCACAGAGCTAGAGGATGACTCACCAGCGCTCTGCATTGCTTTGTTCCCGGCGCATCTGCAGGTACGGTCTGAGCTTATTTAAGCTGGTCACCTCTTTGCAGAATAACTTGAGGTTATTAATATCCTGCTCTAAGTCTGTTAAGTGAGCGTTAATCTCTTGTAGCGATGCTTTCATGGATTTTTTGTAGAAACGTTGATACAGAAGGCCCGCTTTAGGGTCTTCATGCAGAATATCTGAATACTGCGAACGTAGCTGTGCATATTGACGGTTGAGTAATTGCGTCGCGTCAGCGAGATCACTGCCCAGCTCTTCCAAAGGCGACTGGCCGATATACTTGGCATAGAAAGCAAACAGGGTACTGATATCGTTATTGTCTCGCGCTTCAATAAGCTCGCTCATCAGGCGGTTTTTCTCTATGCGAGCCTGTTCATCTTGTTCAAGGTCCGGGTGAAGAATGCGGGCTACGCGGCGGAATAACTTATTGATTGAGGCACTCTTCATCAGTTTATTCAGCGCCCGCTGGTCTTTCTTCCTTTGCTGCTCAAATGATTCTTGCTGGCGGAAAAACTCATCAGAGCCGTGCTCAAATTCAGAGAGCAGCTCCTCAAACATGCTTTCGCTGTCAGCACCATCAGTCATCTCATCGAAGAAGTTTTGCTCGCTGTGCAGTGCATCATCTTGGCAGAGATCAAACGCTTCTGGATGCATTTCTTTCATAATGGTTTCCATCGTCCGATAGAAAGAAACCAGCTCAATATTATTGGCAAAGGGATTACTGGAAATAGTCTCTACGTAGTCAAGTATCCATTGCATTAGCACTTCGCGCTGCCACGCAGCTAAAGATTTACGGCCATAAAAAACCAGTAGGTGCTCGCAACTTTGATACAGGGTCGTAATGTAGGCTTTTTCTTGCGGCTCAAGCGTTTCAGTAATCTGCTCGGCGAAGGATTTTATCTGCTCGCGCAAGCGATCGTTTTTCTTTTGTTGCTTAGCCACTCTTTGCCATGCCTTGTTGAACAGTTCTTCGCTGGATAAGTCGGCCTGAGTGCTGGCTTTAACATTTTTTTGGCGAGTGATGAGATTCATACGCGAGCTCTGTGCCTTGATCTAGGCGAGATTGGATTAGAAGCGATGTGTTGAGG
Source organism: uncultured Thiopseudomonas sp. (assembly GCA_964516465.1). Lineage (GTDB taxonomy): Bacteria > Pseudomonadota > Gammaproteobacteria > Pseudomonadales > Pseudomonadaceae > Denitrificimonas. The sequence goes on from CAZEZR010000041.1 coordinate 17,061, forward strand.
TTAGCATTGTGTAAAGCAGAGGGGCAAGTGCGAAGCTTTTTTCGGTTTTTTATTGAAAGATATGATCAGTCAAGCTACAGATAAAAACGCATAAGTGAGTGAGGTCATCGACTGCATGGGCTGTGCAGTCGACAGAGGAGAACAACATGCTGGATCAATCTTTAATCTGGTGGCTACTGGTGACACTGGGTGACGCTCTGGTGATTGCAGAGTTGTTTGTCTGCTGGTTATAGAGCGCACTGCTGTAGGTACAGGCATTTTATGGCGCCATTATTTTGCTACTGTTGAAGGCTGGTTTAGCTACAGCAAAACACCTCAGCTTAATTTACACTGGTGCAGATATTATTGGTTTCTATGGTTTTTAAATGACTGAATTGACAGCACCGCAACACATTGACGCTGACCTCAGCAGTGATCCTGTCCGCTGGAAAATCCTTGCAGTGTTATTAATGGCGATTTTTATGTCGCTGATGAGTGTCAGTGTGGTGAATGTGGCGCTGGCTTCAATCCAAGATGCGTTGGATGCCACGCAGTCGGATATTCAGTGGGTGTTGTCCGGTTATGCGCTGACGTTTGGTGTGGTGCTGGTCAGTGCGGGGCGGGCCGGGGATTTGATGGGCCGTGGCGGGATTTTTATTCTGGGTACTGCATTATTTACCCTAGCTTCCGTTGCTGCTGGGTTGGCGCCGGATGCGCAATGGCTCAATGGTGCGCGCTTTGTTCAGGGGGTCGGTTCTGGGCTGATGAACCCTCAGGCTGTGGGCATGATTCAGCAGTATTTTAGCGGTCCAGAACGCGGGCGCGCCTTTGGTTTTTTTGGTACCACGGTGGGTGTTTCTGTGGCGATTGGCCCTATTATCGGTGGGCTGCTGATTCAAATGGGCGGCTTAGAGCTGGGCTGGCGACTGACGTTTCTGATTAACGTGCCAGTGGGACTGTTGACCATAGCATTGGCGTTGTTGTGGTTTCCACGGCCCTTAATCCATAAGCCTAAATCTGAGCAACATCAGGGGTTGAGTTCTCTGGATCCCGTCGGTGCTCTGTTGCTGGGCTTAGGTGTTTTGGCGGTGCTTTATCCCTTTGTAGAAGCACATCCGTCTGGTTTGACCTGGTTGTTATTCCCTGGGGGGCTGCTGCTATTTTATCTCTGGGCCCGTTGGGAGAGTTGGTACACCAAGCGCGGCTATAGCCCCATGGTGGATCTAAAGATTTTCGCCACTTCTAGTTATCTCAACGGCAGCATTATTATGACGCTGTTTTTTTTGGGCATGACCAGTGTCTGGGTGCTGATTCCATTATATGTCCAGCAAGGTCTTGGCTTTTCAGCTTTTGAAGCTGGTATGGTGGGGATTCCTTCGGCGCTGCTTTCGGCGTATTCGGCTAACTGGGCCGGTAAGCGAGTCAATCGCTATGGCCGCAAAGTCGTCATCGGTGGTTTGCTCTTTGCGATCTTCGGCATGCTCAGCAGTATCGTAGTAGTGCTGCTGCACACCTATGCCGGCTTAAGTATTTGGTGGTTGCTGTTGTCCTTGGCTTTCTTTGGTCTCGGTCTAGGCTCGGTGGTCAGTCCCAACCAAACTCTGACGCTGGCTGAAGTACCGTTGGCGTACGCAGGAAGCTCTGGGGCTATTATGCAAACTGGGCAACGCATCGGTACCTCGGTGGGTATCGCCGTGATCACTGCTCTTGTTTTTGCCGTGCGCCCTTATACCTCGTGGGGCATTGCCGTAAGCCTTGGCTTGTTGGCGATTACCCTGATTATTGTCTTGGCCTTAGCTATGGCGATTAAAGATTTACGCGATCGGCGGATGCTTTAATGCAGCTAGACTGCTCGGCAAAATTTCACTTCACCCGCGGGATATCCTCCCAGCGGGTTGTATAAGCGGGTGACAAGTAATCGCGTTTCATGCGCCAGTCGTTGTTGATACCTTGTCGAGCTAAAAAGATTCGGCCCAGGCCGCGCTGATTAATCTCATCCACCACCTGCATCAGCTTGTCGCTTTGCGGTCGCTTGTTTGCCGCACTAAATAGATCAGCTTGGTATGTGTTTTGGCTATAAAAATCAGACAACATCACCCCCGCTTTATTGTAGTGGTAGCCATCGCGCCATAGCCGCTTGAGAAGTTGTAGGGCCAGCTGGTTTAAGTCCCTTGAATCACTGCTGGGAGTGATAAGTTCGCCGCTGGCTGAGTTGCTATAGGTATGTTGTTCGGCATTAAAAGGACTGGTTTGCACAAAGACAGTCAATACTTTGGCGTGCTGCTGTTCCTCGCGTAATTTTTCTGCCGCACGTTCGGTGTATTGGGTGACGGCTTGGCACATCTGTTCAAATCGAGTGATTTTGCTACCGAATGAGCGGCTGCACATAATTTGCTGTTTGCTGGCCGGCACTTCCTCTAAGGCTAAACAGGACTCGCCATTGAGCTCGCGTACTGTACGCTCGAGAACAATAGAGTACTGTTTGCGGATCAGTGCTGTGGGGCAATTGGCTAAATCCAATGCCGTGTAAATCCCGCTATGTTCCAGTTGTTTTGTCAGTTTTCGACCCACGCCCCAGATGTCGCTGACTGGTGTAATAGCCATCAGTCTTTGCTGGCGTTTAGCATTGGTTAGATCCACCACGCCCCCTGTGGCTGGGTATTTCTTGGCTGCATGATTAGCCAGTTTCGCTAGCGTTTTAGTCGGCGCGATGCCAATGCACACTTGGATGCCAATCCACTGATCAACGCTGTGTTTTATGTTCTGACCTAAATCCAGCAGGGGCGTTAGCGCATCGAGACCGGTCAGATCTAAAAACGCTTCATCAATGGAATACACTTCCACCCGTGGCGCAAAGCTTTCTAAAGTGCGCATAACGCGGTTGCTAAGGTCAGCATAGAGCGCATAGTTGGAAGAAAATACTTGGATATTGTGCTGCTGGATAACGTCTTGGATCTGAAACACTGGCACGCCCATTTTAATGCCCAGCGCTTTGGCCTCTTTGGAGCGAGCCACCACGCAGCCATCGTTATTGGATAACACCACAATTGGGGTGTTTTTCAGATCATAACGAAACAGCTTTTCACAGCTGGCATAAAAGTTGTTGCAGTCGACTAAGGCAAATATCTCACTCATGCTGGTGTAGATGGCTTGCGGCGCAGAGTGCGGATGACACTGGTCACTACACCAAAAATATCCAGTTCGCAGCCGTCTTCTATATCGATTGCTGGATAGTTTTTATTGCGCGGGATTAAACGTACGCTGGGTTTAAGCTGCAGCTCTTTGACCGTCAGCTCGCCATAGATGCCAGCAATCACAATGTCACCGTGCTCTGCTTCAATTGAGCGGTCTACCACCAAAATATCATTTGGATACATACCGGCATCACGCATGGAGTCGCCCTCAACCCGAACAAAATAGGTGGCGGCGGGGTGTTTAATGCACAGTTCATTGAGATCCAGTGTCTGCTCAATGTAGTCCTGCGCAGGCGAGGGGAAGCCAGCCGAAATGCGATTTGAGAACAGTGGAATCACTAATTGCCGCTGGCTTATATAAACAGTGTCATGGCTTCTAGCTATCAAGGCGACAGGCATGATGAGCTCCTCTAAGGTGATTGCGCTGTATTTATATACAGTATCCAATGCTGCGCACATTTCTGCAAGATCTAAGCTGTTGGGTTGTTGAGTTTTAAAAACCACTTGCAAGTGGGAATCAGTAGAATGCGATGTGTGGCAGTTATACTACTCGGCCGTTGTTATCCATTTGACTGATTGTGTTAAGGAGCTTCTGTATGTGCGCAAAATATGTTTCAACGTTTCGACCGCTAGTATTACTGAGCTTACTGCTCTGCCGAGTTGCACCCCTCCAAGCGCAAGAATTTTTAACCATTAAACATGCCAAGGGGCAAACCCAAGTACAGAAGCTGCCGAAAACCGTAGCGGTGCTGAATGGGTCCACGTTGGTATTTGCGCTAGTAGTGTTACTGAGTGGCTGTCAGGCTGCTTCTATGCAGCAACAAGAGATTGTTTTAATTGAGGACGCAGCCGAGTTGGTTTTGCCAGAATGGCAAAGCCCACGGGAGCGTGATAATCCACGGGTTGGTCATATTGTTGACATGCGCACTGGCACGCGGGTAACGCTGACTGAATTACTGGCTGAGTTAGCTGATGCACCACTGCTGCTGTTGGGTGAAAAGCATGATAACCCTGATCACCACGCTTTACAGTTATGGTTACTGCAAACCTTAGAAGCACGGCGTAGGCAGGGCAGTGTTGTGTTGGAGATGCTCACCGTCAATCAGCAAGAGAGGGTTAATCAAGTACAACAGCAGGTGCGCAACGCTGGCGTGCCGACAGATTTGCCTGCTGCTTTGGATTGGCATAAAGGCTGGGACTGGCGGCAGTATGGCGAGTTAGTCACCCATCTTGTGCAACAGCCCTATCCGTTATTAGCCAGTAATGTGAACCGTGATGCATTAATGGCTATTTATCGTAACCCGCCAGAGTTGAGCGGTGTTGCATCAACAGGAGCGGGTGTAACCCAGCGTTTGTCTGAGCAGATTCGTGAGGCCCACTGTTATAAATTACCCGAGGCACAATTGCCGGCAATGCTCGCGGTGCAACAACAACGGGATCGCAGTATGGCCAAGGTGCTGTTAGCTGCGCCACAGCCAACCTTACTCATAGCGGGTGCCTATCATGTGCGCTATGACTTGGGCGTACCCTTGCATATTAGGGATTTGCAAAATGACCTTGCTGACCAGCAACGGGTGTTGATTTTTGCCGAAGCGGATCAGGATATCGAGGCAGGTAGTGCAGATTTTGTTTGGTATACGCCCGCTGTGGCCGAAACGGATTATTGCGCTGATTTATAATACAACGGCGCTAGCAATGATATTTATGATGTATTGAGCGATAGGGATATTTTGTCCTCAACATACTTTCCGGCAAACCTTCAACCCCAGTTCATCTGCTTTAATCACTGCATTTAAAATGCAGTGATTAACTTAAAACAGATGCTGATTTGTTCAGATTTCGTGGATAAAATTCAAGTTGCTCTAGGGAAAATGCTATGCCGTTCTTCATGGTTATTGGTTCGCAGCTGCGACGGTTTTGGGGTGAAAATTGAGTAACAACTATTGAACTGCTGATTTGTACAGTGCAACCGCTAAGCAAGCCGTCTACACTCTGCGCAATGTCGGCATAAGCGCGTGGTTAGTCTGGTGCATTTTTTAGCTGTCGCGCTTATTCTTTTTTTTACACAGATAAACATAGGTAGAACACCGCATGGAAAGTACTTTGATTATTGCTGGGATTGTAGCGGTCCTGGTGATTGTTACGCTGATAAAAACCGTTCGCATCGTCCCTCAGGCTGAGGTTCAGGTGATAGAGCGCCTGGGCCGCTTTCATCGGGTGCTCAGTGGTGGCCTTAATATTTTGGTACCTTTTATCGATCAGGTCAGAACCCGCTATAACACCCAAGAACAATTGATTGATATCCCATCCCAGCAAGTGATCACCTCGGATAACGTACAAATCACCATCGATGGTGTGGTGTTCTTGCGTATTAATGACGCGCAAAAAGCCACTTATGAAATTAAAGATCTGCATCTGTCGATTTCACAGTTAGCGCAAACCACCTTACGTTCAGAAATCGGCAAAATGGAACTCGACAGTACCTTATCCAGCCGTGATGAAATGAACCAAGCGTTGCTCAGTGCTTTGGATGCGGCGTCGGGTGGTTGGGGCGCTAAAGTGACGCGGGTTGAAATCAGTGATATTTCAGTATCAGCCAATGTGCAACAGGCGATGGAACTGCAACTGCAAGCCACTCGCGAACGTAGAGCCATAGAAACGAAAGCCGAAGCCGATAAAAACGCAACCATCTATAAAGCTGAAGGTGATCGTGCTCAAGCCTTTATGCAAGCGGAAGCCATGGAGCGGATGGCTGAAGCCAAGAAAAAAGAAGCAGTACTCTTAGCCGAAGCAGCGCAACAAGAAGAGGTCTTACTGGCTTCTGGTCAAAAACAAGCCTTAGAGTTAATCACTGAAGGCCTGCGTGATAATCCGCAAACAGGTGAGTTTATTCTTGCTAGAGAACGTATTGCTGCGTGGGAAGGCATTGCTGCCAGCGATAGCCAAAATAAAATCATTGTTCCTTATGAAGCAGCCCACTTGATTGGCAGCCTGACTCTGCTGAAAGAGATGGTCAGTCCGCCAAAAGACGCATAATTAACAGGTAGTCGACTGGACCTGCAATTCAGTCGACTGGGGAAAAAAACATGCTGGATCAATCTTTAATCTGGTGGGTGCTGGTCACTCTGGGCGTCGCTCTGGTGATTGCTGAGTTATTTATCGGGGCGTTTGTCATCATGTGGTTCGGCATCGGCGCCGTTCTCACTGGACTGCTGACCTTGTTGCTACCCGACCTTAATGTGGGGTTGCAAGCGTTGTTATCCGCCCTGATCGGTGGCGTACTGATGTTTGCCCTGCGCCGGCGTTACATAACACCGCGCAATGCCCAGCCTGAAACCATGCACACCTTCTCAGCTACCCAGGGGCGCTTGCATATCAGTAGTGAGGGGGCAGTTTCAGTATTTGCCAATGGTACTTTTTGGAGCATCCAAAATATCAGCAGCCTCAAGCCTGAGCAACAGGTTGAAGGGGCGATGGTATCCATTGCTGAGTTCAGAAATAACCAAGCGGTACTGGCGACAGATGAGTCGTGATAAAGACACTGAGTAACCTTGTTGTGGCGCTGCTCCTAGAGGAAATGCTGGCAGCTAGCGTTGCGATTTTAATCTAAGCGTTTTGCTCACAGCAGCGGCAGTTATATTTAGGCCGTATGCACTCAGCAACAATCACGTTGAGTCCCTCAATTCACCCACCAGCATATTCTTAAGCGTATTTACATGTTCTGCTGTGCAGCTCGTGATTGCTTTAAGCTGACTGACGTCTTAGAAGGCGATAAGAATCAATAATTAAGCATTTATAGATTACATTTTATCTTTTTTTTTGAATGCTTCGGAAAACTGCAGTATTAAAAAGCTGACTGTCGATAATAGAATGGCAATTTCATAATGACTGTACGCAACTGAAATACCGATTGCAGCCGTAATCCATAAAGCTGCTGCAGTGGCTGTACCTTTCGCGCCATTTTCGTTTTTAAAAATTGCCCCACCACCTATAAAACCCATACCGGTAATGATGGCGTACATAACTCGGGACTCAGCCACAGAACCTTCATAAACATCCATCCCGACCAACATAAATGCACAGGATGCAATGGTCACTAACGGAAAGGTTCTAAGTCCTGCACCATTGTCTTTCAGCTCGCGATTGAGGGCAATTGGCAGTGACAAGATGAAAGCAATTCCTAACTGGGAAAAATGGAACACCATTAAATTTATGTCAAAATCAAATTCAAACATAGCTTAGTACGCTCTATAAAATATGTTACATGTAGACAAGTTGGTTTTATTTGTTTTCTATTTTCATGCTGCCCTCGCTAAAAATAATGAGTTAATAGAAGGTCATTTAATAGGCTGTAAATTATTAATTAATACCATTGGTATGAGTGTTTTTTACAAAGACGCCTTTGTTCGATTTTAATTCCTCTAAGTATATTGCTAAAAAAGCGGTTTAACACGCCTCTGAAGCCAAAATAATTAAACCGCTTATTATAGATTAATGAAATTACAGTTCGCGATGGAACTTAGTAATTTCTTCTTCTGCCTTTTCTTTGGTTAAGCCATAACGCTCTTGGATCTTGCCCGAGAGATATGTGCTATTGCCTTCAGCTACATCAAGGTCATCATCGGTGAGCTTGCCCCAACGGGTTTTGACCTTGCCTTTAAGTTGTTTCCATTTACCTTCGAAAATATCGGTATTCATAATTTATCCTACTATGTAGATAAATTAATCATTGACTTCAAGATCGTCAGCATTCACGTTTTTAACGCCTTTTATTTCTTTAGCTATACTTATGGCCATATTGCGTTGCTCTTGTGAAGACACTTCACCTGATAATGTAACTTCGCCATTCTCAGTTTTTACATCAATATCCAGATCACGAAAATCATTGTTGCTGGAGAAAGCTGATTTTACTTGGTCATTGATTGAACTATCATCAGTAGCATCTTGAGTTCGATCATTGGTAACGCCAGGAACTTGGCCTTGTTGATAGGCATCTTGAGTTTGACCGTCTACAACGCTGGGCGCTGTACTTTCTGGATTAGCCATTACCTGTCAGGTCCTGCATGATTAATAACGTTCTTGTAAAATAAATCCGGTCTCTTTT
>CAZEZR010000042.1:0-25154 GCA_964516465.1 uncultured Thiopseudomonas sp.
TCAACGAGGAATAACCATGCAAGTTTCCGTAGAAAACACTTCCGCCCTTGAGCGCAAAATGAACATCAGCGTTCCTGCTGAGCGTATTGAAAGTGAAGTGACCAAACGCCTGCAGCAAACTGCTAAGCGCGCGAAAGTATCTGGCTTCCGTCCAGGTAAAGTACCAATGAGTATTATTCGTCAGCGTTATGAAGCTGATGCGCGCCAAGAAGTATTAGGCGATGTGATTCAAAGCACTTTTTATGAAGCGGTTGTAGCTGAAAAGCTCAACCCAGTGGGTCAGCCGGCAATTGAGCCAAAAGTATTCGAAAAAGATAAAGCGCTTGAATACACTGCGACTTTTGAAGTGTTTCCAGAATTTGAAGTGCAAGGCTTAGACGGTATTGAAGTTGAGCGTCAGAGTGCTGAAGTGACAGAAGCTGATGTTGACAATATGCTGGATATTTTGCGCAAGCAAAACACCCGTTTTGTTGAAGTTGAGCGTGCCGCTGAGTTGGAAGACCAAGTCACCATCAACTTTGTGGGCACCATTGATGGCGAAGCATTCGCTGGTGGCAGCGCGGACAATGTTCCTTTAGTGCTGGGTTCAGGCCGGATGATTCCAGGCTTTGAAGATGCTTTAGTTGGCTGCACTGCAGGCGAAACTAAAGTGATTACGCCAACCTTCCCAGAAGATTATCAGAACCTTGATTTAGCTGGTAAAACTGCCGAGTTCACCGTTATTGTGAATAAGGTTGAAGCACCTGAGCTGCCAGAGCTGGACGAAGAATTCTTCGCTATGTTCGGTAACACTGAGGGTGGTTTAGAAGGTTTCCGCGCTGAAGTGACTAAGAATATGGAGCGTGAGCTGAACCAAGCCATCAAGGGCAAAGTAAAAAGCCAAGTGATGGATGGTTTATTGGCGGCCAATGAAGTTGAGGTGCCAAGCGCCCTAATTGCTAACGAAGTTGATCGTTTACGTGTGCAAGCAGTGCAGCAGTTTGGTGGTAATGTTGAGCCGAGCCAGTTGCCTGCAGAGTTGTTTACTGATCAAGCACAGCGTCGTGTGGCACTGGGCCTGATCGTTGCACAAATGGTTAAGCAGTTTGATATTAAAGCTGACGATGCCCGTGTGCGTAGCACCATCGAAGAAATGGCTGCTGCTTATCAAGAGCCAGAGCAAGTGATTGAGTGGTACTACAACAACGAGCAGCAATTAGAAGATGTGCGTGCGGTTGTGCTTGAAGAGCAAGTTGTAGATACTGTTTTAGCTCAAGCGAAAGTAACTGATGTTACTGTAGCCTATGAAGAAGCAGTGAAACCTGCAGCTGCCCCTGAAATTGCTGAAGAAGCAGAAGAAGCGAGCGCTGAGTGATTTCACTCTGCTGACAGCTAAACGTTAGTAGGCCAATAGCCTGTTAATTCACAAGCCAGCCATAGTGCTGGCTTGTGTGTCTTTATGACGATGACCAATAACCCGGGAGCTACGGCAGATATGTCAGACACTATGTTTATGCAAAACCCGCTTGATGTGCAAGCAGCTGGCGGTTTAGTACCGATGGTTGTTGAGCAATCATCACGGGGTGAGCGCGCCTATGATATTTATTCGCGCTTGCTGAAAGAGCGCATTATTTTCTTGGTTGGCCCAGTTGAAGACTATATGGCGAACCTGGTAGTGGCGCAGTTACTATTTTTAGAAGCAGAGAATCCTGATAAAGATATTCATCTGTACATTAACTCACCGGGCGGTTCGGTGACCGCAGGTATGTCAATTTACGACACCATGCAGTTTATTAAGCCTGATGTATCCACCATGTGTATCGGCCAAGCGGCCAGCATGGGTGCGTTATTGTTGGCTGGGGGTGCAGAAGGCAAACGTTTTTGCTTGCCCCATTCACGCATGATGATTCACCAACCCTTAGGTGGCTTTCAGGGGCAAGCATCGGATTTTGAAATCCATGCCCGTGAAATACTGACGATTCGTGATCGTCTAAATAAAATTTTAGCCGACCATACCGGTCAGCCCATAGATATCATCGCTAAAGATACCGATCGCGATAACTTTATGAGCGGTGAAGAAGCAGTTAAATACGGCTTGATTGATCAGGTGGCAACCAAGCGAGAGCTGCCTGCTTAATTCATGTTGGGAATGCTGTATATGTTTTTTGTAGGCTCATGGGTTGAAAAAGACGGCTGCAGCCTCCATCTTATACTCATAGCCTACCAAACTGGAAAAAACGAATGACTGATACGCATAGTGGCGAGGACAAAGGCAAATTGCTCTATTGCTCCTTCTGTGGCAAAAGCCAACATGAAGTGCGCAAGCTGATTGCCGGCCCCTCGGTTTTTATTTGTGATGAGTGCGTTGATCTATGTAATGACATTATCCGTGAGGAGATGGAAGACATAGAAGCAGACGATGCTGTCCACAAACTGCCTTCACCTAAGGAAATCAGCGGCATTCTTGACCAGTATGTTATTGGCCAAGAGCGTGCTAAAAAAGTACTCGCAGTAGCGGTATACAACCACTACAAGCGCTTAAATAATCGTGACAAAAAAGATGATATTGAGCTGGGCAAAAGTAATATTTTGCTGATTGGTCCGACTGGGTCAGGTAAAACTTTACTGGCAGAAACCCTCGCTCGCTTACTGAACGTGCCATTCACCATTGCTGACGCAACCACTTTAACCGAAGCCGGTTATGTGGGTGAGGATGTGGAAAATATCATCCAGAAACTGTTGCAGAAGTGCGACTATGATGTCGAAAAAGCAGAAATGGGCATTGTCTACATTGACGAAATCGACAAGATTACTCGTAAATCGGATAACCCGTCGATTACCCGTGATGTGTCCGGCGAAGGTGTACAGCAAGCGTTACTTAAGCTGATCGAAGGGACTGTTGCTTCAATTCCACCGCAAGGTGGGCGTAAGCATCCCCAGCAAGAATTCTTGCAAGTGGATACTAAGAACATCTTGTTTATTGTCGGCGGTGCATTTGCTGGTTTAGAGAAAGTGATCCAAAACCGCTCATCGAAAAGCGGCATTGGTTTCTCAGCTGAGGTGCGCAGCAAAGAACAAGAGAAAAACATTGGTGAAGCGTTACGTGACGTGGAGCCAGACGATCTAGTTAAATTTGGCTTGATTCCTGAGTTTGTTGGTCGCTTACCGGTGATTGCAACTTTGGAAGAGCTGGATGAAGATGCATTGGTACAAATCCTTACCGAACCGAAGAATGCGCTGACCAAGCAATACAGCAAATTGTTCGAAATGGAAGGGGTTGAACTGGAGTTCCGCACTGACGCGCTTAAAGCAGTGGCTAAGAATGCCCTGTTGCGTAAAACTGGTGCGCGAGGCTTACGTTCAATTTTGGAAGGTGTATTGCTCGATACCATGTACGATATACCTTCAGAAACAGATGTCACAAAAGTTGTGATTGATGAAAGCGTAATCAGTGGTGACTCTAAGCCGCTATTGATTTATGCACCACAAGACAAGGCAGAAAAAAAAGCGGCACCTAAGTCCTAACTATCTGTCTATGTTTACAACGGGGCCTGCGGGCCCTTTTGTATTTTATAGCGGCCACCTTGTAATTGTTGTTATGCATCCCCATCTTTAATCACAGGCTTAGCCATTTTTTACGGCCTGCGTGCCGAATGTGAGAGAGAAGAATGAAGACAATCATCGAATTGCCGTTATTGCCATTGCGTGATGTTGTGGTTTACCCGCATATGGTTATTCCCCTATTTGTAGGGCGCGAAAAATCCATTGCAGCCCTTGAAGCTGCTATGCAAGGCGACAAAAAAATCTTGCTGATTGCGCAACGCAGCCCTGCAGACAATGATCCAGATGTTGACGCTTTATATAAAGTGGGCACTGTGGCGACTATTTTACAGCTGTTAAAGCTACCTGACGGTACGGTAAAAGTACTGGCTGAAGGTGAGCAACGTGCTGATGTGGTCAAGCAGTTATCAGCCTCTGATGCTGAATATCTAACCGCAAAAGTAGAAATCCGCGACACTGAAGAAATTAGCACGGTTGAAAATGACGTGCTCCAGCGCGCCTTGCTAGAACAGTTTGAGCGCTTTGTGCAGCAAGGCAAAAAAGTTCCTGCTGAAGCCTTGGCCGCATTAAGCGAGATCGAGGAAGCAGGCCACCTATCTGACTCCATTGCTGCGCAAATGACGCTGAAATTAGAGCAGAAGCAAGCTGTACTCAACCATTGGGATATTGCTAAGCGCGTTGAGTTCCTGCTCGGTGTGTTGGATACCGAGCTTGAGCTGCTGACGGTGGAAAAACGCATCCGCAGCCGCGTTAAAAAGCAAATGGAACGCAGCCAGCGTGAATACTTTTTGAATGAGCAAATGAAAGCCATTCAAAAAGAGTTGGGCGAAGATGAAGACGGTAACAATGAAATTGATCAGCTGAAAAAGCGCATCGATGACGCCGGTATGTCCAAAGAAGCTTTGGAAAAGGCCCATGCTGAGTTGAAGAAGCTGCAGCAAATGGCACCCATGTCAGCGGAAGCCTCGGTGATCCGAACCTATCTGGACTGGTTGATTAATACCCCGTGGAAAACCAAAAGCAGAGTGCGTTCCGATTTAGCCCGTGCTGAAGAAATTCTTGAAGCCGATCACTTTGGCTTGGAAGAAGTTAAAGAGCGCATTCTTGAGTACTTAGCGGTACAAAAGCGGGTGAAAAAGCTGAAAGGGCCGATTCTATGCTTGGTGGGGCCACCGGGTGTGGGTAAAACCTCCTTGGCTGAATCCATTGCCCGTTCCGTGAACCGCAAGTACATCCGCATGGCCTTGGGTGGTGTGCGTGATGAAGCAGAAATTCGTGGTCATCGCCGGACCTATATTGGTGCGATGCCAGGTCGAGTGATTCAGCGCATGAGTAAAGTGGGCGTGCGTAACCCATTATTCTTGCTCGATGAAATCGACAAAATGGGTATGGATATGCGTGGCGACCCAGCGTCGGCTTTGCTTGAAGTGTTGGACCCCGAGCAAAACCACAGCTTTAACGATCACTATTTAGAAGTTGATTACGACTTATCTGATGTGATGTTTGTCTGTACCGCCAACTCGATGAATATTCCTGCGCCGCTACTTGACCGCATGGAAGTGATTCGTTTGCCCGGTTACACCGAAGACGAAAAGCTCAATATTGCGACTAAGTACTTGGTCAGCAAGCAGCTCAAAGCCAACGGTTTAAAAGAAAAAGAGTTGGTGTTTGAGTCTGAAGCGCTGCTTAATATTGCTCGTTTGTACACTAGCGAAGCAGGGGTGCGTGATTTAGAACGACAGATTGCTAAAGTGTGCCGCAAGGTGGTTAAAGAGCAAGCTGCAGAGAAAAAGGTCAATATCACCATTACTGCAGAAAACTTAGAGCATTATTTAGGCGTACAAAAGTACACCTATGGTCTAGCAGAAACAGAAAACCAAGTGGGTCAAGTAACAGGTTTAGCTTGGACCCAAGTGGGCGGTGTGTTGTTGACCATTGAGTCAGCAGTGATTCCAGGTAAAGGCAATCTGATTAAAACCGGTTCGCTGGGCGATGTAATGGTGGAGTCCATGACCGCAGCTCTAACCGTGGTACGCAGTCGTGCTCAAATCCTAGGGATCCCTACGGACTTCTACGAGAAGAATGACGTGCACCTGCATATGCCTGAAGGGGCTACCCCCAAAGACGGTCCTAGCGCCGGCATAGGCATGTGTACGGCGCTGATTTCAGCGCTAACCAAGATTCCAGTGCGTGCCGATGTCGCTATGACCGGTGAAATCACCTTGCGTGGCCAAGTGCTGGCTATTGGCGGTTTAAAAGAAAAATTACTTGCCGCGCGCCGTGGTGGAATCAAAACTGTTATCATCCCCGAAGAAAATGTGCGTGACTTGAAGGAAATACCAGATAATATAAAGGCTGATTTAGAGATCAAACCAGTAAAATGGATTGACGAAGTACTGCTAATTGCGTTGCAATACATGCCAGAGCCTTTGTCTGATATCTCACCTGAGTTACTGATAAAGGATGACAAACGCGTGACTGAGGGGAATGATGGTCTCAGTACACATTAATCATGCGGTTTGAGTTGACATGTTTTTTGACACCTCGCGTTAAAGCTCGGTGTCTTTGTCATTTGCTTGCATTACAAAGCTGTTATTGTTTGCATTACAATTGCGGTTATAATTTATTACAGAAAAATTAAGGGGCTTACGAGTGAACAAGTCAGAGTTGATTGATAAAGTTGCTGCTTCGGCAGATATTCCTAAAGCAGTGGCTGGACGCGCTTTGGATGCAGTAATTGCTAGCATCACCGGTGCACTTGAAGAGGGAGACTCAGTCGTATTGGTTGGTTTCGGTACATTCTCTGTAAAAGATCGTGCTGCACGTACCGGTCGTAACCCACAAACGGGTAATCCAATTCAAATTGCTGCAGCGAAAATCCCCGGCTTTAAAGCGGGTAAAGCACTGAAAGACGCTGTTAACAAGTAAGCGCTGACGATATATCAGCGGATCCGCTGATAAGTGCTGTACGTTTTAATTAGAGCTTAGCAACCATTAAAAGTAGAGCTCTAATACGTATCAAGAAATGCAAAGGCGCATCCATCGGTGCGCCTTTATTTTGTTCGAACCACCCATAATGCACAGCTGTTTTCAATAGCGACGTCGGGGGATGCATGCTGCAGAATATTCGAGATAACTCTACGGGGTGGATCTCTAAATCAATTATTGGTTTGATTGTGGTGCTTTTTGCTTTTACTGGCTTTGACGCAATTTTAGGCTCAACCAGTAACAGCAATAATGCCGCCAAAGTAAATGGCGAAGAAATTACCCTTGATGCTTTAGCTGAGGCAAAAAATCTTCAGCGCAGACAACTTCTGCAGCAATTTGGTGATGATTTTGATGCCAACCAAATAGACGATAAGTTATTAACCGAATCCGCCTTACAAGGCCTGATTGCTCGCCAGCTCTTGCTGCAGGCAGCGGATGAATCTGGTTTTGTTTTCCCAAGCGCTGCGCTTGACCAGTTTATTTTAACCGCCCCTGAGTTTCAGGTTGATGGTCAGTTTAATGCTGATCGTTTTGACCAAGTGATTCGTCAGATGGGCTACAGTCGTTTGCAGTTTAGACAAATGATTGAACAAGAAATGCGTACCAGCCAGTTACGTGCTGGAATTGCCGGAAGTGGCTTTGTAACTGAGCAGGAAGCGCAGAATTTTGCTCAGCTCGAACGTCAAACCCGTGATTTTACCATGCTCACCATTGCACCGGATGCGGCGCAAATTTCAGTGGCACAGGATGATATAGAAGCCTATTACAACGAAAACAGCCGGCAGTTTATGACCCCTGAAAAAGTTGTGGTTGAATATATTGAATTAGAAAAATCAGCATTTTTTGATGATGTGCTGGTTGATGAGACTGAACTTGAAGAGTTGTATCAAGCAGAAATTGCCAACTTGTCAGAGCAGCGCCGCGCTGCGCATATTCTGATAGAAGTTACTGGTGAGGTCACTGATGAGCAAGCGCGAGAGCTGGCAGAACAGGCTATTGCGCGGGTCAATGCCGGTGAAGACTTTGCTCTGGTGGCGCAAGAGTTGTCCGATGATATGGGCTCTGCTCAGCAGGGCGGTGATCTTGGTTTTGCCGCGCCAGGTATTTATGACCCAGAGTTTGAAGATGCACTCTATGCACTGCAACCTGAGCAGCTTTCGGCTCCAGTGCGCACTGATTTCGGTTGGCATGTGATCAAGTTGTTAGACGTTCAAGAGGCCGATATTCCAAGTTTTGCCAGCCTAAAAAGTAAGCTGACGCAGAACTTAAAAGCGCGCCAAGTTGAGCAGCACTTTGTCGAAACGGTAAAAGACCTCGAAGGCTTGGCCTATGAGTCTGCAGATTTGCAGCAGCCAGCGGCTGAGTTAAATCTACCCATTAAAGTGAGTGAGCCTTTTGATCGCGATGGCGCAGCAGGTTTGTTTGCTAACCGAAAAATACTTGAAGCAGCCTTTAGCACTGAAGTGCTAGAAGAAGGTGCCAACAGTATGGCTATTGAGCTTGATCCAGAGACGACCATTGTGCTGCGGGTTAAAGAGCACTTCCGACCAGAGCCTATTGCCTTGGCTGAAGTCAGCGAAGTGATTCGCCAATACCTGATTGAGCAGCGTGCGCTAGAACAAGCACAAAGCGAAGGTGAGGCTTTATTAGCCAAATTGAAAGCCGATGATGCCGCTATTGATCTGACGGACTGGCAAACAGTGGAAGCCGCGACCCGCGATCAAGATCAGTTTGATCCACAAGTGCTCGACACTGTGTTTAAGATGCCGCAACCGGCCACGGGCGAAGTACAGATGGCTGGGGTGAGCCTGAGCAATGGTGATTATGTCTTACTGCGCCTAACCGGTGTCAATGATGCCGCAGCGCCGTTAAACGCTGCCGAATTGGCTCAATACCAACAGGCCTTGGGTGCAAGAATTGGTCAGCTTGATTTTGAAGCAATGCTGCTGCAGTCTGAAATGGATGCAAAAGTTCAGCGCTTCTGATGCAGAGCTAGCAACACAGCCGCTGTGCAAGGCCTGTCTATTTGTTTAGCACCTTGTCCAGCGGCGACTCTAGGCTGATTCCGCGCGCTTATCGGAATCAGCTGCTGAGTCACTCCCTTCTAGTTTTATTGCGCTTCTGTAATGCCCCAATGCTTTAGCAAACACTGAGCCAATGGCTTTGCCTGCTGTCTTGCGTCTTGCGTCTTGCGCCTGTGCCTGCTGGCGCTAGGATCACAGCATAAACTCCAGTGCTATTAGTCAGCATTGCTGTGGCTGCGCTTAATTGACTTATACCCCTAAAATGCCCTCTGAAGTGCGAAGGCGACACAACACCATAAGTGCTAGTTGCAGACGCTAAGGCTCAGGCACTAAGGCTTAATCTTAAAGCTGTACAGGAGGCATAAAAAAGCCCGCAGAGCTGCCATGCAACAACTGCGGGCGTGTTGTTAAAGCGCTTGTGGCGCGCTGAGATTAACGGATAACGTGCAAGAAATGCATATGCTGTTCGTGCTGATCAAGAATATCCCCAATCACTTCCTCACGTAACCAGCCCATAATATCGTAATCTTGGCCGCCTTCGAGCAAGTGCACTTCAGCGCGGAAGTATTTACGTCGTTCACGCTCCACAACTTCTTTGCCGTTCTCATCAAGCTCATCTGGGGTCATTATACGACTGAATCAGTCTTCTTCGATATTGCCCATGGCGGTGGTATTGAAACCACCGTCAACATACATAATTTCACCGCTGATACCCGAGGCTAAGTCGGAGCATAAGAAGGCACCGGCATTGCCCACTTCATCAATGGTGACATTGCGGCGCAGTGGCGTTTGCTTTTCATTGGCGGCGAGCATTTTACGGAAGTTCTTAATACCGGATGCCGCTAAAGTGCGGATTGGGCCTGCAGAAATTGCGTTCACCCGTGTGCCTTCTGCACCTAAACTGCCGGCTAAGTAGCGCACACCGGCTTCGAGACTGGCTTTAGCCATACCCATCACGTTGTAGTTGGGCATGGTGCGCTCGGCGCCAAGGTAGGTGAGGGTCAACAGGCTACCGTTGCGGCCTTGCATCATTTCACGGCCGGCTTTAGCTAATGCAATAAAGCTGTACGAGCTGATGTCGTGGGCAATGTTAAAGCCTTCACGGGTGGTCACGTCAGTGAAATCACCGTCTAACTGGTCACCCGGAGCAAAGCCAACCGCATGCACGATGCAATCCAAACCGTCCCATTTTTTCGACAGCTCAGCAAAAACATTGGCGATTTCTTCATCACTGGCCACATCGCACGGGAAACACAAATCAGCCGATGAGCCCCAAGTTTCAGCAAAGCCTTCCACGCGGCCTTGGAGTCTTTCATTTTGGTAGGTAAAAGCCAGCTCGGCTCCTTCACGGTGCATGGCCGCGGCGATCCCTGAAGCGATTGACAGTTTGCTGGCCACGCCAACGATTAAAACGCGTTTACCGGTCATAAAACCCATGGTATTTCCTTTTTGAGTCAAGTGTAATTATTACAGTTGTGCTGGGCTGTTGATAAACGCCGCTGCTAACAACTGCTGTGTGTAATCCTGTTGTGGTGCGGAAAAAATCTCTTCAGCAGCACCTTGTTCAACCACTTGGCCTTGGCGCATCACCAATAATTGATGACTGAGTGCTTTGACCACGGCCAAATCGTGGCTAATAAATATATAGGTTAAGTTGTACTTGAGCTGTAAATCACGCAGCAGCTCGACCACTTGCCGTTGTACGGTGCGGTCCAGCGCTGAAGTGGGCTCATCCAGTATCATCAGCTTAGGTTTCAACACTAAGGCGCGAGCAATGGAAATCCGCTGGCGTTGCCCCCCAGAAAACTCGTGGGGATAGCGGTGCCGTGTCTCTGGGTCAAGCCCCACTTCTTGCAGTACAGCGATAATTGCTCGCTCTTGTTCCTCAGCATTGCCCATCTTGTGGATGCGTAAACCTTCGCCAATAATATCTGAGACGCTCATTCTTGGGCTCAGGCTACCAAATGGGTCCTGAAACACCACTTGAATATCCCGCCGCAGCGGCCGTATTTGCTTTTGCGAGAGGCCGTTAATGGCTTCGCCAGCATAAAAGATCCCGCCTTTGCTGTGAATTAAACGCAAAATCGCTAGACCTAACGTGGATTTACCCGATCCACTTTCGCCCACCACACCAAGGGTTTGGCCACGCTGCAGGCTAAAACTGATGCCATCCACCGCTTTGACATAATCCACAGTGCGCTGCAGCATACCTTTTTTAATCGGAAACCATACCCGTAAATCTGCAGTTTCCAGCAAGATCTCGCTGGGACTGTGCGGTACTGGCTGGCCACTGGGCTCAGCACCCAGGAGTTCTTGGGTGTAGGGGTGTTGCGGAGCGGTAAAAATCTGCTCACAGGGGGCTTGTTCGACAATTTCGCCATTACGCATGACACAGACGCGATGAGCCACCCGCCGGACTAAGTTGAGGTCATGGCTGATCAGTAGAATCGACATACCCAAACGCTGTTGTAAGTCTTTCAGCAGTTTTAAAATGGTCTGCTGCACTGTTACATCCAGCGCGGTGGTGGGTTCATCGGCAATTAACAGCTCGGGTTCATTGGCCAGCGCCATGGCAATCATCACCCGTTGGCGTTGCCCGCCAGACAACTCGTGAGGGTAGGAGCTCATGCGCTGGGCTGGATTTTTAATTTCCACCAGAGTCAGTAACTCCAGAGTGCGAGCGGACGCTTGCTTAGCATTCATACCCTTGTGCAACATCAGGATTTCATTGATCTGTTTTTCAATGCTGTGCAAGGGGTTTAACGAACTCATCGGTTCTTGGAAAATCATGGCAATCCGATTACCGCGCACTTTGCGCAAGTAATCAGGGCTGGCACTGAGTAGATCTTGCTCTTGATAGATAATCTTGCCGCTGGGATGACGGGCCAAGGGGTAGGGCAGTAAGCGCAAAATAGAATGCGCAGTAACAGATTTACCTGAACCACTCTCGCCCACCAAGGCCAGGGTTTCAC
Source organism: uncultured Thiopseudomonas sp. (assembly GCA_964516465.1). GTDB lineage: Bacteria > Pseudomonadota > Gammaproteobacteria > Pseudomonadales > Pseudomonadaceae > Denitrificimonas. The sequence goes on from CAZEZR010000042.1 coordinate 11,525, forward strand.
CTTTGTTAATGGTAAAGCTGATGTGATTCACCGCCCGTTGCACCTTGTCACCGCTGATAAATTCAACGGATAAGTCCTCAATGCTCAGCAGGGTGTCTGTTTTATTTTCTTGGATCGAATGCATCACGGGCAGCCTCACCAATAAAGACTAATAAACTCAGCATCAAGGCTAAGACAGTAAAGGCACTGATACCCAACCAAGGGGCTTGTAAGTTGGATTTACCTTGTGCCACCAACTCACCTAAGGACGGTGAGCCGGGCGGTAAACCAAAGCCGAGAAAATCCAAGGCAGTTAAAGTACCAATGGCGCCAGTTAAAATAAATGGTAAAAAGGTAATGGTGGAGACCATGGCATTGGGCAGAATATGGCGGAACATAATTAGGCTGTTCTGCATACCTAACGCCCGGGCGGCACGGACATATTCCAAATTACGACCGCGTAAGAATTCGGCGCGTACTAGGTCCACTAAGCTCATCCAAGAAAACAGCAGCATAATGCCCAATAACCACCAGAAGTTGGGTTGAATAAAGCTGGCCATAATAATCAGCAAATACAGCACCGGCAGCCCCGACCACACCTCGAGAAAGCGCTGGCCAATTAAGTCGACCCAGCCACCATAAAAACCCTGCAAAGCGCCGACCAAGACACCAAATACCGAGCTGACCAAGGTCAGGGTAAGGGCAAACAGCACCGAGATACGAAAGCCGTAAATCACTCGGGCCAGCACATCGCGGCCTTGATCATCGGTACCCAGCCAGTTCTGCGCCGATGGCGGTGCAGGTGCTGGCACTTGCAGGTCGTAGTTAATACTGGAATAGCTAAAAGGAATAATTGGCCAGAGCATCCAACCGCCTTTTTCCGCAATCAGCTCTTCAATATAGGGGCTTTTATAGTTGGCCTGCAGCGGAAATTCGCCGCCAAAGGTGGTTTCTGGGTAACGCTTAAGCACCGGAAAGTACAGTGCCCCGTCATAGTGCACCACTAAGGGTTTATCGTTGGCAATAAACTCTGCACCCAGTGATACGACAAATAACAGCACAAAGAGCCATAATGAGTACCAGCCACGCTTATGTTCTTTGAACAGAGCAAAGCGCCGTTGGTTAATCGGAGAAAGTGCCATATCAATTCCCCCGACTGCTAAAGTCGATGCGCGGATCGACTAAGGTGTAGGTGATATCGCCGATTAACTTAACCAGCAAACCCAGTAGAGTGAATAAAAATAACGTACCAAACACCACCGGGTAATCGCGGTTAATCGCTGCTTCAAAACTGAGCAAACCTAAACCATCCAAGGAAAAAATCACCTCAATCAGTAATGAGCCGGTAAAGAACATGCCAATAAAGGCTGCCGGGAAGCCAGCAATAATAATCAACATGGCATTGCGAAACACATGACCGTAGAGCACTTTATTTTCCGGTAAGCCTTTGGCCCGCGCGGTGGTGACATATTGCTTATTGATTTCATCCAGAAAGCTGTTTTTCGTCAGCAGGGTTAGGGTGGCAAAGTTGCCTATGACTAATGCGGTTACTGGTAGCGCCAAGTGCCAAAAATAGTCGCCAATTTTACCCAGCAGGCTGAGCTCTTCAAAGTTATTTGAGGTTAAACCGCGCAAGGGAAACCAGCTTAAATAACTGCCACCGGCAAACACCACCACCAAGAGAATGGCAAATAAGAATGCCGGAATAGCGTAGCCTAAAATAATGGCCGAACTGGTCCATACATCAAAGGCACTGCCATGGCGTACCGCTTTGCTGATCCCTAAGGGAATCGACACCAAGTACATCAATAATGTACTCCACAGCCCAATGGAAATAGACACCGGCATCTTTTCAATAATTAAATCCGTTACTTTGGCATCACGAAAGAAGCTGTTACCAAAATCAAAACGGGCATAGTTTTTCAGCATAATCCAAAAACGCTCAACCGGCGGTTTATCAAAGCCGTACATGCGCTCGATTTCTAACACCAGCTCTGGGTCCAGCCCTTGAGCACCACGGTAGTTCGCCGAAGAGCTGCTGGAGACTTCCGAACCACCGCCAGAAATGCGTCCAGTGGCGCCACCGGCGGCGGCATCAAAGCCTTCCAGCTTGGCAATCATTTGCTCCACAGGTCCGCCCGGGGCGGCCTGAATAATAATAAAATTCACCACTAAAATACCCAGCAAGGTGGGAATAATCAGCAGCAAACGTCGAAGAATATAGGCCAGCATGCTTATTGCTCCGCCTCAACCGAGGGCGGTGCAACATCGGGCTTACGCCACCAGGTCATTAAGCCATAATCATATAAAGGAGCGACCTCGGGCTGAGCTAAATGCTCCCAGTTGGCAATGCGCCAGGTATCAATAAAATAGTTCGGAATCACGTAATGGCCCCAGAGTAAAACACGGTCCAAAGCACGGGCATGATTGATTAAACTTTCGCGGCTTGGCGCATTGATTAAACCCTCGACCAAGGTGTCAATGGCGGGGTCGTTCAGGCCAATAAAGTTACGGCTGCCGGGGTTGTCCAAACTGCTGGAGTGCCAGAAATCCCGCTGTTCATTACCCGGTGAGTTGGATTGTGACCAAATGCTGGAGGTCATTTCAAAATCCCGTGAACGCATGCGGTTAATATATTGCGAGACATCGGCACGGCGAATGGTCATTTCAATGCCCAATTCGGCCAGATTGCGTTTAAACGGCAGCAGCACCCGCTCTAAGTTGGCTTGGGCAATGATAAATTCAAACTCTAATGGTTCACCGTCGGCATTAACCATACGGTCATTTTCAATGCGGTAACCGGCTTCTTGTAATAAGCGCCATGCTTCTAAGCGCCGCTCACGAATAATCCCGCTGCCGTCACTGACTGGGTTTTGATACACCTCAGTGAACACTTCGTCAGGAATTGAACCGCGCAATGGCTCTAAAATCTCCAGCTCTGCTGCTGAAGGCAAACCGCGGGCGGCTAACTCAGAGTTTTCAAAAAAACTTTGCGTACGGAGATAGGAGCCGTAAAACAATTGTTTATTGGTCCATTCAAAGTCAAATAATAAGCTAATGGCTTTGCGCACCCGTGGGTCTTGAAACTTCGGGTTACGCAGATTAAAGGTATAGCCCTGCATACCCACTGGATTATGGTTTTTAATCTCTTTTTTAATGATTTGACCACTGCGCAAGGCTGGCGAATTGTAGCCCGTGGCCCAATCTTTGGCCGAGTATTCCAGGTTAAAATCAAATTGGCCGGCTTTAAAGGCTTCTAACGCCACCGACATATCGCGGTAGTAATCAATCTGAATGGTATCAAAGTTGTATAAACCCTTAGACACCGGTAAATCTTTTGCCCACCAGTCATCCACCCGCTCATAGCGCAGGCTGCGGCCGGCATCAACGCGAGCAAGGCGGTAGGGGCCACTGCCCAGCGGCGGCTCTAAACTGGTCTTAGTAAAGTCACGCTCTGCCCACCAGTGCTTGGGTAGAATTTGCAGTTGCCCGAGAATCAGCGGCAACTCACGGTTGTCGGTGTGCTTAAAATCAAAACGCACTTGCAACGGAGTCTCCACCACCACCTCAGCCACATCGGCGTAATAATGGCGGTACAGCGGATGGCCTTTTTCCACCAGAGTGTTAAAGGTAAAAAGCACATCGTCTGCAGTAACTGGTTGGCCATCGTTAAAGCGCGCTTGGGGATTTAAATAAAAACGCACAAAACTATGGTCATCGGCTTTTTCGATGCGCTCAGCCAGTAGGCCATATTCAGTAAAGGGCTCATCGGCTGAGTGATAGGTGAGGGTGTCATAGATTAAGCCAATCTGATCAGCGGCATTGCCCTTAGGAATAAAGGGGTTGAGGCTGTCAAAGCCATTAAGCCCAGCCAGGCGCAAGGTGCCACCCTTGGGTGCATCAGGGTTGGTGTAGTCAAAATGGCTGAAGTCGCTGGGGTATTTGGGCGCCTCATCGTACAACGTCATGGCATGTTGCGGCAGAGCAAAGGCGCTGGCGCTACAGACTAAGACAGCAAGTGATAAACAACCGCGGCGCAGCACAGTGAGCATTAGTTAATCTCCGAAGGTTTTAACCACCAAGAGCGTAAGCCTAAGGTGTATGGCGGAACGTTTACAAAATCAAAACGGTTTTGGTAAGCAATACGGTGATGATTAATATACCAGTTTGGGATGCTGTAGTAGTTCCACAATAAGGCGCGGTCCAGTGCGCGAGCAGCAGTGCGCTGTTCCCTATAGGTTTTAGCACTGAGTAACTGCTCAAGTAAATCATCAATCACCGGGCTGTTAATGCCGGCATAGTTTTTACTGCCTTTAACTGTGGCTTGTGAAGAGTGGAAATACTGCCATTGCTCCAGCCCCGGGCTTAGGGTTTGTGGCAAGGTGAGCAGGGTCAGGTCAAAGTCAAAATTATCTAAACGTTGCTTATATTGAGCGCGATCCACAGTGCGCATGCTTGCGGCAATCCCCACTCGATTAAGGGTGTTGACATAGGATTGCAAAATACGCTCTAAGCGCGGATTAACCAGCAATATCTCCAGCTTAAATTGCTCACCACGCTGATTGACGAGCCCCTTAGCGGTGTTTTTCCAGCCGTCCTGGGTTAACAAGCCTAAAGCCTTGCGTAGAGTTTCCCGGGGAATGCCGCGACCTTCAGTGGATTGCAAGCTAAAGGGCTGTAAAAACAACTCCAGCGGCAATTTTTCCCGCCACTTCGACAGCAGCAGCCACTCTTTGCCTTTAGGGATACTGCGGGCAGAGAAGTCACTGTTGGGGTAATAACTTTCGGCTCTTTGGTAAGCATTATAAAATAACGTGCGATTGGCCCATTCAAAATCAAATAACAGGGTTAATGCTTCTCGGGTAGCACTGTTTTTAAACTTAGTTCGGCGGGTATTAATAAATAAGGCTTGGGTTTGTGTCGGAATTTCATGGGCAATTTCAGCGCGAATCACCTGACCTTTAGCAATGGCCGGAAAACGGTAGTTGGTCGCCCAGTTTTTTGCTTGATGCTCAATATAAAAGTCAAAGCTGCCCACTTTAAACGCTTCAAAGGACACATCTTTGTCGCGATAAAAGTCCACCAGCACTTTATCAAAATTGTACTTGCCGCGATTCACCGCTAAGTCTGCTCCCCACCAGTCCTTCACCCGCTCGAAAACCAAGCTGCGTCCGGGCTTCACGGAAGTGATTTTATAAGGACCACTGCCCAAAGGGGGGACAAAAGTGGTTTGGCTAAAATCCTTATCACGCCAGTAATGCTCAGGTAACACTGGCAAATCGCCAATGCGTAAAATCAGCAAGGGATTGTCAGCACGCTTAAACACAAAGCGGATGCGGTGGCTGTTGAGAATATCCACCCGGGCCACTTCTTGTAGATAAGTGCGGTATTGCGGATGGCCTTGCATTAATAAGGTGCGGTAAGAAAAGGCCACATCCTTGGCGGTAATGGGGGTGCCGTCATGGAAGCGCGCTTCTTTCCGCAGATTAAATACCACCCAGCTGCGGCTGTCGTTGTACTGCACGCTTTCGGCGATCAAACCATAGGCACTGGCCGGCTCGTCACCGGAGGGATCATATAAGCCACTGCCCACCATTAAAGGCTCGTTCAGTTCGCTGATCCCGTAACTGGCAAAGTCAGCGGTAGCGATGGGGCTGACGCCCTTTAAGGTGTAGGGGTTAAGCGTATCAAAAGAGCCATAGCCCATTAAGCGGACGGTTCCGCCTTTCGGGGCAGCGGGATTCACCCAAGCAAAGTGGGTAAAATCAGCGTCGTATTTCAGCGTCTCAAATTGCGCATAGCCGTGACTGGTCACTACACTGGCGAAAGCCTGATGGCTGAACAATAGCACGCTAACAAAAAACCAAAAAACGCGCATAAAACCATCAATCCTTAATTAACCAACAGGTAGGCAACAATCCGTTAGCTTACTCGATAAGTCAGCCAAGGGTGAGACTCTAAGCAGTACACTTAGGTTCAGTCGCGGCTGCGACAACCTGTTGTCTTATATCAGCAGTATTACAAGTATAGAGCTAGGGTTTGCCCAGGCTTTAGACTGTTACTGGCTTTTGGGTTCCAATTTTGTAATTGTTTTAGCGTCACTTTATGGCGCTTAGCAATAGCATATAAGGAATCTCCTGGGCGCACCTTATAAAAGGAGGCTGCAGAGCCTTTAGTTGCTGTTGTGTTCGCCACTAAGGTGAGGTTTTGCCCAATTTTGACTGTGTTGGATGAGAGGTTATTCCAGCGTTTAAGATTGGCCACAGAGACTTTATGTTGCGCCGCTATTTTCGACAAGTTATCACCAGCACGCACTTTATAGCTGCTGCGTTGTGCTGGGCTATGGGTGTTACGGGCCAGAGTGCTGGTTGCAGCGCCGCGGCTTTGTGGAACATTTAAGACTTGGCCAACGCTTAAATGATGGTCTTGGAGGTTGTTGCTATCTTTGAGCAAAGACATCGACACATTGTGCTGATTGGCGATGCGCAACAGGTTGTCACCTTTGCGCACAGTGTACTTATGCCACTGCACAGCATCGCTGGGCTGCATAGTAGCTAATTGCGCCGTGAGCAGTTTCGCGTGATCTTTGGGCACTAACAAATGCTCAGGACCGTCCAAGGTAATGCCTTGATTGTAAGCAGGGTTGAGTTTAAGCAGTTCAGCTTTATTGATTTTCGCCAGCTGTGCTAGGCGGCTCAGATCCATTTGTTGTTTCAGCGGAATCTGGGTGAAGTAGGGCTCATTGGCAATGGGGCTGAGGGCAATTTTATAGGCATCAGGGGCGTTGATCAGTTGCGACACAGCCAATAACTTAGGCACATAGCCTTGGGTTTCTTCCGGAAGGTTTAAGTTCCAGTAATCCGTGGGCAAGCCCCGGGCAATATTGCGTTTAATCGCGCGACCGACGGTGCCTTCACCGGCGTTATAGGCAGCCAGAGCAAGCATCCAGTCGCCATCAAACATATTGTTGAGGTACTGCAAGTAGTCCAAGGCGGCTTGGGTGGACGCTTGAATATCGCGGCGGGCATCGTACCAATGGGATTGCTTGAGCTTAAAGTGACGGCCTGTGGATGGAATAAACTGCCATAAGCCTGAGGCATGTGAACGCGAATAGGCCAAAGGATCATAGGCGCTTTCAATCATCGGCAGCAATGCCAGCTCAAGGGGCATCTTGCGCTCTTCTAAGCTCTCGACAATATAGAACATATAGGGGCTGCTGCGCTCAGACATAACTTCAATGGAGCGCCCGCGGCTGGCAAACCATAAGCGGTAATGCTCAATGCGCGGGTTATCAATAGTTAAGGACTGCAGCTGAAAGCCGTCACGAATACGCAGCCAAATATCATTGCCATGGCGGGCATCAATATCGCTGGTCCAACTGGGTGAGTTTTCTAAATTCAAGGTGAAAGAATATTTTCTGGGCTTGTTGATTTGGGCGTGCTTGTCAGTGTTATGGGTGGATTGACAACCGGTCGCAACCAAGGCGGTAAGCACAACAGCACCGAGGCAAATAACACGACGCACAGGGGTAAAAATAGATGGAAAATGATGATTGAAAATAGTCATTAAAAAGTGGTTCTCATAAAGTGTGCGCGATTCTATGAATTGAACCGCCGCAAGGTCAAGTCCCTTGGTCAAAGGGCGTGATTAAAATGTATCTTTCCATGACCGTATAGTCGCAAAAACAGCATGACTTTGTTCAAGAGGCATGTCAGCTCGGTGCTCTGCTGCCTGGATAACTTCAGGCTGCGCACAGCGTAAAAAAGGGTTAGTGCGTTTTTCTAAAGCAAGATCACTGGGTAAAGTGATTTTCTCTGCCGCGCGTAACTGGCGTACCTGTTCAAGGCGCTGTTGCAGGTCAGCATTGTTGGGCTCGACCGCTGCGGCAAAGAGTAAGTTACTCAAAGTGTACTCATGTGTGCAATACACTAAGGTCGTATCGGGTAACGAGGCAAGGCGGCTAAGTGACGCATGCATTTGTTCAGCAGTGCCTTCAAACACACGGCCACAACCGCCAGCAAATAACGTATCACCGCTAAGTAACCAAGGTGGATCAACCTGATCTTGGCAAAAATACACCACATGACCTAAGGTGTGTCCGGGTACAGCAAAAACCTGTACCGTATGGCCAAGCAGTTCAATACTCGCGCCTTCATCCACTGGCACGTCTAAGCTGGGAATCGTCTCCCGTGCTGGGCCAATCACACGGGCCTGAGTGGCCTCTTTTAGCGCAGTGACACCGCCAATATGATCGTGGTGGTAATGGGTAATCACAATGTCAGTGAGTTGCCACTGCGGGTGCTCAGCCAGCCAAGTTAAAACAGGTTGTGCATCACCAGGATCAACCGCAGCGCAGAGTTGGCGCTCAGTGTCTTGCAGCAGCCAAATATAGTTATCATTAAAAGCAGGCAGGGCGGTAAAAATAAGCATGACATGCTCCTTGGTGAAAAATAAGGCAAGCTTAACATGTTGTGATTAAGTGTTTTAACATTGCAGTCAATCAAGCAGGTATCGGCTTATGAAGTTACGGCGATTTACAGGTTTTCTATCACGCCCGCGCACAGATATCGCTCAGCCTTTAGCGCAATGGTTTCTCACCGGCAAAGGCCAGCATCTGGCCCAGATGGAGCGTGAGCTGCTTGAACCACAACTGTTGCGGCAGTTTGGCAGCTATATTGTGTATTACAACCCACCGGTGAGCATCGCCGCTGCGCCCAGCTTTCGTCATCAAGTTATGTTAGGTGATCAGCAGCTGGCGGTTGAGCTGCAGTGTACGGAAAATAAATGGCCGATTGCTGCAGATTCGGTGGATACAGTAGTCCTGCAGCACAGTCTTGATTTTGCTGCCTCGCCCCATGATGTCTTGCGTGAAGCGGCCCTGTGCTTACGTCCCGGTGGGCATTTAATTATTGTTGGTGCCCATGCGTGGAGTTGCTTTGGCCTGCAGCGCCTGTTCACCCGTGGGGTGTGGAAACACGCCCATTGCTTAGCACCGGCTCGGATCACCGACTGGCTGGGGGTGTTGGGCTTTAACTTAGAGAAGCGCTGTTTTGCTGCTTATGTGCCCTTGTTCAAGTCTAAAAAGCTCCAGGCTAAGCTGAGTAGATTAGAGGGGTATGCGGTGACTGGAAAAGCGCCCTTGGGTGGCTGTTATATGCTGGTTGCCCGTAAGATGGTACATGGCATGCATCCAGAGATAGAATCAAAGGCATTGAACGTGCGAAAATTAGGCCAAAGAGTGGTCACTGCACACACACCTCATCAGAAAGAACTTAAACATAGCGAAGAACATGACCGATAAAGTGGATATTTTTACCGACGGTGCCTGCAAAGGTAATCCTGGCCCTGGCGGCTGGGGCGCACTGTTGGTGTACAAAGGTAAAGAATTAGAACTCTGGGGTGGCGAGGCCGATACCACCAACAACCGCATGGAGCTGACTGCCGCTATTCGCGGTTTGGCCGAATTAAAAAAGCCGTGCCCAGTACGCTTAGTCACTGACTCCAAATATGTGATGCAGGGTATCCAAGAGTGGATGCCGAATTGGAAAAAACGCGGCTGGAAAACAGCGGCGAAGAAACCCGTACGTAATGTTGATTTATGGCAGCAGCTGGATGAGCAAGTTACCCGACACGATGTGGAGTGGCAGTGGGTGCGTGGGCATACCGGCCATCCGGGGAATGAGCGGGCTGATCAGTTGGCCAACCGCGGTGTCGAAGAGGTGATGGCATGAGGTACGTGGTGTTAGATACCGAAACCACCGGTATGCCGGTCACCGATGGCCACCGCATTATTGAAATTGGTTGCGTTGAACTGGACGGTCGTAATCCCACTGGACGGCATTACCATGTGTATATCCAACCGGATCGTGAAAGTGATGAAGGCGCCATTGCGGTACACGGGATTACCGATGAATTCCTCAAAGACAAACCGCGTTTTAAAGATATTGCCGATGAGTTTTTTGAGTTTATTCAAGGCTCAGAACTCGTTATTCATAATGCGCCCTTTGATATTGGCTTTATTGAAAACGAGTTTGCCTTACTGGGCCAATCGGAACGGGCGGATTTAAGCGAGCATTGCACCGTTCTTGATACCCTAGTACTGGCCCGCGAGCGTCACCCCGGCCAACGCAACAGTTTGGATGCCTTATGTAAGCGTTATGGGGTGGATAACTCCAACCGAGTCTTGCACGGCGCCTTATTGGATGCGGAGATTCTGGCTGAAGTCTATTTAGCCATGACCGGCGGCCAAACCCATTTATCCTTGGCCGGCGACAGTGGTGATGATGGCTCGGGCTATATTCGTCCCAGCCCGATTAAAAGAATTGCCGCAGAGCGTGAAGCTTTAAAGGTGCTGATGGCCAATGCGCAAGAACTTGAGGCCCATCAACAGTTTTTAGCAAGAATTAAACAGACCAGCGGAATTGAGCTGGCTTGGGATGATTAAATAGCCCAGCTTGTTATAGTGTGCCCTGCAGAATTAAAATCATGACGTATTCAATAAAATTTGATGAAGGAAGCACCCGGTGGCTGGTTACAGCGCATTTAATCTTGAGTTAAACGACGGTATTGCCCATGTGCAAATCAATCGTCCGGAAAAAATCAACGCCATGGGCGCAGAGTTCTGGACCGAGATCCGCGAGATCTTTGCCTGGATCGAAGACACTGCAGAAGTGCGAGTAGTGGTGCTCTCGGGTGCTGGCAAACATTTCTCATCGGGCATCGATCTGATGTACTTGGCCCAAGTGGGCAACCAGTTAACCAAAGAAGTGGGTCGTAATGCGCGCACTTTAAAACGCAAAATTGAAGAGTTGCAGTCCTCGTTTAATGCGGTTGATCAGTGTTCCAAGCCGGTGTTAGCGGCCATTCAAGGCTACTGCTTAGGTGGCGCCATTGATTTAATTAGCGCCTGCGATATGCGTTACAGCACCACTGATGCCCAGTTTGCCATTAAAGAAATTGACGTGGGCATGGCCGCTGATGTGGGTACCTTGCAGCGCCTGCCACATATTGTTGGTGATGGCATCATGCGGGAAATGGCCTATACCGGCCGCACCGTGCATGGTGAAGAAGCCCAGCTCATCGGTTTAGTTAATAGCCTGTATGCTGATCAAGAGGCCTTAATGGCCGGCGTGTTTGACATCGCTCGTAGCATTGCACAGAAATCACCGATTGCAGTGCAGGGCAGTAAAGAAATGATTCGCTATATGCGTGACCATACAGTTGCTGATGGCTTGAACTATATCGCCACTTGGAATGCGGCCATGCTGCAGTCAGAAGATTTACGCGTGGCTATGGCAGCGCATATGAGTAAGCAAACCCCTGAGTTTAAAGATTAAAACGTCGATACATCTGGCAGATCGCAGCAGGTTTGCGCGCACTGAGCGCCTGTGCATGCTGGCGTTAAAAACAACCCATGCACAGCTGAACTGTTGCGCTAAGCGCAGATCAAACCCAGCTGTAGGCAACGCAAATAAACCTCCGAGTGCAGAATTTTATGAGTAAGCACGAAGCAAAACCGATGAACTGGCAGCATGGCATGCCCAGCTTGAGCGAAAAAGGTGGTCTAGCCGTAGCCCATAACCGCATGCATTTCCTAGGCAACCAGAAAGACTTATTATTTCCTCGCGAGTGGCTGCGCGAGCTATTGTCGGCGCACATTATTGCCGAACAAGGGGTGGGCCACTTAAATGGCGTCCCAGTGTATGTGTTTGAAATCGATCAGCGCATCGAAGTACCCCATATGCAGTGGTACAGCATGCGCCTGTTTATGATGGATAAAGAGTACACCTTATTTCGCTTATTAGCCTTTGCCAGCCAAGTGGGCACTTGGGTGCGCGAGCACCGTTTTTGCGGCAGTTGTGGACAGCCAATGCGGCAATCACTGCGCCACCGCATGCGTTATTGTGAGCCCTGTCGGGTGCAACAATACCCACGCTTATCGCCGTGCATGATTGTAGTGATTACCCGTGGCGATGAGATCTTACTTGGCCGCTCACCGCGCTTTGTGCCGGGCATGTACAGTGCCTTGGCCGGCTATGCCGAACCCAATGAAACCATTGAAGGCTGTGTTGAGCGTGAAGTGTACGAAGAAGTGCGACTGAAAGTTAAAAACATCCGTTATATCGGCAGTCAAAATTGGCCGTACCCGCATTCCATGATGTTTGGTTTTCATGCTGAATATGACAGCGGCGAGATTGTCCTAGAGCCAGAAGAAATCGAAGATGCCCAGTGGTTTAATGTGCGTGATTTACCGCTCCTGCCACCAAAGAATTCCATTGCTCGCTATTTGATAGATTTGTATGTGTGCGAGCGTTTAGGCCCCGGTCACACCGAACCAGTGCTGCCAAGCTAAACGTGCGGCCAAGGCCATCACCACTAGGATAAACACCGGGCGAATTAACTTATTCCCGCCGCCGATGGCCACCCGCGCGCCCACTGTAGCACCGAGCATCAACGCCACGCCCATGCCCAAACCAATGGCCCAAGCGACATTGCCGCTGATAATAAACATACTCAGCGCCGCGCCATTACTGACAAAATTCATTGAGCGCGCCACACCGCTGGCGCGCAGTAAATCCAAAGGGTAGAGCAGCATGGTGCTGACCGTCCAAAATGCCCCAGTGCCTGGGCCTGCCACACCATCGTAAAAACCCAGAGTTAAGCCTTGCGGCCATTGCCGAGTGGTTTTAATCATTGGCTGAGCCTCTTTATGCTCTTCCGGCATACGGCCAAACAGCAAATACAGGGCACAGGCAAACACCACCACCGGTAGCATTTGATTGAGCCATTGTGACGGCAGCTGTTGGGCCAAAATCGCCCCCAGTATCGCTCCAATTCCCGTGGCCCATAAACAGCGCTGCCACTGCTTGGGCTTAAATAACCCTTTACGATAAAACGCCAAACTGGCGGTCGCCGAACCAAAAGTGGCACACAGCTTATTGGTACCCAAGACTAAATGTGGCGGCAAACCGGCCATCAGCAGCGCAGGGATAGTCAATAAACCGCCACCCCCAGCAATGGCATCAATAAAACCAGCAATAAAAGCCACTGCCACCAAAATCAATAAAATATGCGGCTCAGCCGCCAAGCTCAAAGACAACGACATAAAAACCTTCAGCCACACCGTGCCGCAGCACAGAGCAGCAGTTAAATGAGTAAGAAGACGCTTTATATCATGCCAGCACAAAAGCCGAACAAGAAATACCAAGCTCAGCAGTAATATGGCCCATGTAGGTCGCATGTAGGTCGCGTCTTCAGGCCGACATGGGCGTTGCAAACGCCCTAATTCATGCGCACCACTGATATGTTCTGTTGTTTTGTAGGTCGCGCCTTTAGGCCGACAAGGGCATTGCAAATGCCCCAATCCACGCTGGCTCATACACACTTTTTTTGTAGGTCGATCTTTTTAAGATCGACAAAACCATCACCAACCCCCCAACCCCTGTATGAGCAGACCCCGCCTGCGACCCACATAATTAACGCCTTAAAATTTACTCATTTATGCATGACAACTTTAATCGGGCTAGGTATCATTCTCCGCGTTAAAAGCAGTCGCCAGACTGCAGCTTTTAACCGGCTTTCTGCGCCGCTTCCCCTCACCGCCCTTAGCTCAGCTGGATAGAGCAATCCCCTCCTAAGGGATAGGTCGCAG
>CAZEZR010000043.1:0-24356 GCA_964516465.1 uncultured Thiopseudomonas sp.
CCGATTAAACCGGTCATCATCACCACGTTAATCGCGGTTTTGCGGCCTTTCAGTATGGTCATGCCGATGTTGTATAAAAAGCCCAAGCACACCACAACGATGCCGATCTTAGTGATTAACGGCTGCTCAAGGAACTCACGTCCCATGGTGGGTAACAGATTGTTACCGGTCATTTGAGCCAGTCCAGCATAGGGTACAAATAAGTAACCTAGGATGGTCAAAACGCCAGCAACAGCGAATACCCAAAATAAAATTATGGCTAATTTTGGGCTGTGTAGCTCGCGATCAGCCTCTTCAGGCACCAGATAGTATGCAGCTCCCATAAAGCCAAACAACAACCAAACTATCAGTAAGTTAGTGTGCACCATGCGTGCAATATTGAAAGGAATCAGCGGGAACAAAAAGTCACCGAAGATATATTGCACCCCCATCACTAAACCAAACAGAATTTGCCCGGCAAACAGCATCAGAGCAAAGACCAAGTACGGCATAGCCACCTTCTGCGAGGTGAATTTTATATACGGATTATTCGACATAATCTGTTCCCCTTAGACTGCCAACTCCTTGAGCTGACAGTGCATAAATGCTCGAAATGAATGTAGCAGGCATATCAACCCTCCTTGTTTGGTGGCCAGTTATGGGTGTCGATTTTCGCAGTCCACTCGAGGAACTCGGTTAAATCATCCAACTGCTGTTCAGTTAAATTGAAATTCGGCATTTGTCGACGGCCTGGCACGTTGGTGGGTTGTGCATTCATCCACGCCGGTAAGAAGAATTTAAAACCTTCCTCACCACCACGACGATAAAATACATTACCCAGTTCAGGCGCAAAGTACGCACCCTCACCCAGCAAGCTGTGACAGCCAATGCAGTTATTTTCTTCCCAAACATGCTTGCCACGAATCACTGCATCAGTGAGTAATTCGCTGTTGGTCCGCTCGGGAATAGTTCTTTCTGTATGGTAAGTGAGTGCAAGAAACACCAAGATGAAGAACAGACTTCCTCCATAGTAGATATTTCTCGCCATACCTTTAGTGAATGTTTCAGACATGACGCCTCCTAATGAGTTATGCACGCCCATCATAGAAACAGTTGGTAACAAACCCTCTTGATAGCAATCAAGTATTCACCAGGACGTGTAACTTGACCTTACAGAAAAATAGTTATAATTCAAACAGATATGTGACTATAAAGTCAGACAAAGAAGCGCACTCGAATCAACAGAGTCGAGGCCAGTGGGCAGGTCAATCTGGATTAACTGGGTACAGCACAAGCGATCAATCGAAGAGCATCAGGCAGCCAAGCCAGGATAGGAGCGGGCTTGACTGCATGATAGAGCACAGAATTAGAAGACTGGAACTACAGCACCTTTATACTTGTTATTGATAAAATCCTTGGTGGCATCACTGTGTAAGGCCTCAACCAATTTTTGCACTGCTGCGTTGTCTTGATTGTCTTCACGGGTTACCAAAATATTCACATAGGGTGAATCAGCACCTTCAATAACTAAGGCATCTTTATTCGGATTTAAGCCCGCTTCTAATGCATAGTTAGTATTAATCAAAGCTAAATCCACTTGATCCAAAACTCGCGGTAAGGTGGCAGCTTCCAACTCGCGCACTTTGATTTTTTTCGGGTTGTCCGCAATATCACGTGGCGTTGCGGTAATTCCAGCACCGTCTTTAAGCGTAATCACGCCTGCAGTTTGCAGCAATAATAATGCACGACCGCCATTGGTGGCATCGTTCGGAATCACCACATTGGCCCCTTGTTTTAAATCATCCAACTGTTTAATTGTGCTGGAATAAGCACCAAATGGCTCAATGTGCACACCAGCAACACTGACCAAGGTCGTGCCTTTGGTCTTATTAAACTCATCCAAATACGGCTGGTGCTGAAAAAAGTTAGCATCTAGACGCTTTTCCGCAACCTGCACGTTAGGCTGTACATAGTCAGTAAAAACCTTAACATCCAGTTCCACACCCTGCTCAGCTAAAGCAGGCTTTAGAAACTCTAATATTTCTGCATGCGGTACCGGAGTTGCTGCAACTTTTAATGGCTCAGCCTGAACCGCAAACACGCTTAAGGCTGCTAAAGCTAACAATATTTTTTTCATAAATACTCCAAAATTGAATTATGTGCCGTATTCCGGCTGTTGTTAGGGTTACTTTCTTGAAAACCGCAACACAAGGCGATCACCAACACTTTGTAAAACCTGTACTAGCAAGAGCAATAAAACCACAGTGACCACCATGACATCGGTTTGAAAGCGCTGATAACCAAAGCGTATGGCTAAGTCACCTAGACCGCCAGCACCAACCACACCGGCCATGGCGGTATACGACACCAGAGTAATTGCCGTAACTGTGGTCGCGGCAATAATGCCAGGCCGCGCTTCCGGTAATAATGCATTAAAAATAATTTGTCGAGTGGTGGCGCCCATGGCCTGAGTCGCCTCAATAATGCCACGATCCACCTCACGTAACGAGGTTTCTACCAGACGCGCAAAAAACGGCGTAGTGCCCACCACTAAGGGTGGAATCGCGCCAGCCACACCCAAGGATGTGCCGGTCATCACCACAGTGATTGGAATCATCACAATCAGCAGAATAATAAAAGGTAACGAGCGCAACACGTTGACCACAAATGACAGCAAAGCGTAAAAAGTACGGTGCTCAAACATTTGTCGTGGCCCAATAAGGAATAGCAAAATCCCCACTGGTAAACCTAAAATCACGGTAAATAATAATGAGCCACCGAGCATCAGCAAGGTATCGACGCTGGCCTGCCAGATCTCATACCAATCAATATTTATCAGCAATTCATTCATGGGCGTAATACCTCCACATGCACACCAGCGGCACGCAGTTGCTGTTCGGCTAACATTTCTTTACCTCCGGTTAAAGCCAAAGTCAGCTGCCCACAGGCTTGATCTTTAATCCGGCCAATACGTCCAGCCAAAATACTGTAATCAACCCCAGTATCCCGGGCCACTTGGCCTAACAAGGGTGCATAGGTGGTTTCACCTAAAAAGGTTAAGCGCACAATACGCCCGCTAACCTGTTGGTAAAGTTCACTCGGTGCTAGATCACTATCGTCCTCAGATTCCTGCACAAAACGCTGAGTGGTGGGATGTTGTGGATGCAGAAATACCTCACTGACCAAGCCACTTTCCACAATAACTCCAGCATCCATCACCCCAACCCGATCACAGACACGGCGGATCACATCCATTTCATGGGTAATCAGCACAATGGTTAGACCCAGCTCACGGTTGATTTCAGCCAACAACTGCAGCACCTGTGCGGTGGTTTGTGGATCCAGCGCGCTGGTCGCCTCATCACACAGCAGTATTTTTGGATCTGTGGCTAAGGCACGCGCAATGCCCACCCGCTGCTTTTGTCCACCGGACAGTTGAGCAGGGTATTTATTGGCGTGATCGCTTAAACCCACCCGCGCCAGCAACTCAGTCACCCGTTGTTTAATCTGCGCTCGACTCAATTTACCGGCCAATTTTAACGGCATGGCTACATTATTTGCTACGGTTTTTGCGGCAAGTAAATTAAAGTGCTGGAAGATCATTCCCACCCGCTGACGAAACCCACGCAGCCCCTGAGCATCTAACCCAGTGACATCCACGCCATCAACGATAATACGCCCACCGCTGGGTTCTTCTAAACGGTTAATCAAACGCAATAAAGTACTTTTCCCTGCTCCAGAATGGCCAATCAAACCAAAAATCTCACCGGGCTGCACCTCGAAGCTGGTGGGTTGTAAGGCAACAATACTTTGCCCATTTACGGCATAGGCTTTATGCACAGCGTGGAATTCAATCACGGTTTAACCTTGTTAGGGCGATGCTAAAAGCTAGTTTGCCCAGCATCGCGTAATATTTTAAATTCTTTAAAGCTCTATACTTAGCGCTTTTATAAGTTTTGATTGGGAATAATTATCAACTGTGCTGGCTGCTCGCTGCGGGTGACTTCCTTTAAGCGTGGCTTAAAATTCGCATCCAGTTTTTTAACCCGCGCTAACAGCAGCGCAGCAACCCAGTTGAAATCACGGGTATCCGCCACCTCAATGGTTACAGCGGCACGAAACTTCACCACATCAGCAGCCACCGCATCCAATAAGCGCCCTAATTGATGATCATTACGCTTACTTAACATTGGCATGGGGACAATGGTTTGCGCTGCATTAACATCAATCAGACGGGACTTGGCCTTACTGCGCGGTGGCTCTACTGGCGGCTCTACTGTTTCTGCTGGGGGCGCTTCTGGCTCAGGCTCGGGTTGTTGCAGCACAGGCTCGGGTTCTGCTTTTTCTTTAGTAACTGGCAGTTTTTTTGTCGCTGGTTTTTTGCGTGGTGGAGGCGGTTGCACTGGCGCCACAGGCTCAACCACTGGCGCTTGTGCTGCGGCTATAGCGGCGCTGAGGCCTTCAATTAATGCTGGTGCTTGCGGCAATAAACGTTTGGCTTGAATCAAGGCAGCACTGGCAGCTTCGACATCTGAATTTTGCAGTGCTTGCTCACCTGCTTCCAGCCAAGCAGTGGCAAGTTGCTGCTGCAGAAGATCAACACGCTGCTCATCTGGATGACTGTCGCGCAACCCTTGCAATTGCTGGCCGGCCAGGTCCAACTCTTGCTCCGCTAAATGGTGAGCAAAGACGGCTTCAGCCAGAGCAAATTCTGCTCGCGCAGTTTCACTGGATAATTGTGCTGTATTCTGACAAGCAGTTAAGATCAGCAGAAAACTACAGGCGACTAAACAACGCCGTATAAATCGTGACATGCAATGTATCCCCAACCAATAAAACAGCTGGCAGTCTACACTGCTCTGCAATAATGCAGAAGATACCGCTCAACACAGCCTAAGTTAAATAATGAGGTAGCCATGTTGAGCAGAGCGATTTTAGATTACTGTTGGACAGCCGATTGCAACTTTTTGTTACCTGTCCAAATGCGGTAACGCACTTCAATGTTTTCGGGTGCGTAGACCACAATCGGCAACTTGCTATTGTAGCGCACAGTAAAAGAATCACCGTGGGCTGCGACAAAAGCGTGTTTCTCAGTTCCTTCAGGGCACGCCATCATGGTGGTAATAGGTCCTTTTACATCACTCACCTCATAGTAGGTATAACCCCAGCCGGATAACTCATTAGCAGTTAGCGAAGCCATTAAACTGCGCGTATTGCAGTCTGTGAGCATCACCTGCCCCGGCACTAATTCAACTTTAAACAAGTCTTCATTAGCTTTTTCAGCTAGCCAAATCACATGCCGTGCCTGGCCTTCTTGCGCCGCAGGAAAGGGTGCAACATCCTCTAAACTCGGTGTTACAGCGATTTGATTATTGGGACCCGCAGCACAAGCTGCAGTTGCAACTGCCAATGCGCTAATCAGCGTCAAGCTAAGAGCTTTGTTCATCCTCAGTGTTCCTTAGATTATCTACTCGTTATAACCGTAGCGATGCACGGCAGTTCAAGCGCAGTTTGCCACTAACGACGGCGTGGCACCATAAAGCCTATTAAAAACACTGCGGCGGCACAGACCACAATGGAAGGGCCGGCTGGCGTATCATAATGCCACGACATGGCCAAACCTGCGCAAACAGACAGCATCCCAATCAAGGTTGCCCCCACCGCCATCTGCTCAGGACTGCGCGCATGGCGCTGGGCTGCGGCGGCAGGAATAATCAATAAAGAGGTGATTAATAGCACACCAACAATTTTCATTGCCACGCCAATCACCAGTGCCATCAGCACCATCAACACCAAGCGCAATTTAGCCACAGGTAAGCCTTCTACTTGCGCCAACTCTTCATGCACTGTCATCGCCAGTAAAGGTCGCCATAAGGCAATAATACAGACTAAAACCACTGCACTGCCGGCACCGATCCAGATCAAATCCATGGCACCGACTGCTAGTAAATCACCAAATAAGTACCCCATTAGATCGACTCGTACCGAGTCCATAAAGCTTAAAGTAACTAAACCCAGGGACAAGGTACTGTGCGCTAAAATACCTAAAATAGTATCTGAGGCTAAGGGTTGGCGACGCTGTAATGCCACCAAAACAAAGGCCAATAGCAAACAACCCACGATCACTGCCAAGGCCAAATTAATATCCAGCAGCAAACCCAAGGCAACGCCAAACAGCGCAGAGTGGGCTAAAGTATCGCCAAAATAGGCCATCCGTCGCCATACCACAAAAGCCCCTAATGGACCGGCAACTAGAGCGAGCAATAAGCCTGCGCATAATGCATATAAAAGAAAATCAGGCATGAGTACAATCTGGCCCATGTTGGTGAGTATTCGAGGTTAACACGCAGCCGTGTAAATCATGTTGATGATCATGATCATGGTAATACACCGCTAAATCACTGGCCGCCCGCGAGCCAAAAAGCTCAATAAAGGCAGGATCACCGCTGACTTGTTCTGGATGCCCAGAGCAGCACACATGACGATTTAAACAAATCACCCGATCGGTAGCCCGCATCACTAAATGTAAATCGTGGGAAATCATCAACACACCACAATTGTAGCGATCGCGTAATTTGCCGATCAAATGGTACAACTCAAGTTGTCCATTGACATCGACACCTTGCACCGGCTCATCCAACACCAGCAACTGCGGTTTGCGCAACAAAGCTCGCGCCAACAAAACCCGTTGTAACTCGCCACCGGAAATACGCTGCAAAGGGCTGTTTAACACTTTAACTGCACCCACTTCAGTCAGCGCAGCGATCACCTGATCACGACTGACCCCCGGCACTAAGCGTAAAAAACGCAATACTGAGAGAGGTAAGGTGGCATGCACTTCTAGTTTTTGTGGCATATAACCAATGCGCAAATTCGGCGCACGCCAAACACTGCCGCTATCGGGCTTTAATAAACCGAGCAAGACCCGCACCAGCGAGGTTTTACCTGAGCCATTGGGGCCAACTAAAGTAACAATTTCACCGGCTGCCAATTCTAAACTGACATCAACTAAAACATTCTGCTCAGATAAGGATAAGTTTAAATGCTCAGCACTTAGCAATAATGAAGAACTCATGCAGATTCTCGACAAGCAGCACAGGTACCAAATATCTCAACCATTTGCGTTTCCACCGCAAACCCCATTAATTCTGCTTCAGCAGCAATGGCTGTATCGATCGCCGTATGCTCGGCCAGCTCATAAGCATTACTGCATTGTTTACAAATCATAAAATAACCAACATGGGACACTTCAGGATGACGGCAACCAATATAAGCATTGAGTGAAGCCAGCCGATGAATCAAGCCATTGTCTAATAAAAAGTCTAAACCACGGTACACCGTAGGTGGCGCAGCACGGCGGCCATCTTCACGACTCAACATATCTAAAATATCGTAAGCACCCAAAGGCTTATGGCTTTGCCACACCAGTTCCAAAACCCGTTTGCGCAAAGGGGTTAAGCGTACGCCACGTTGCGCACACAGCTCCTCTGCAGACTCTAACGCTTTATTAATACAGTGCTGATGGTGCTCTGACTCGCACAGCGTTGATTTTTTCAACATAACTGCAGCATCCTTCTTAAAGAGACGTTATTATATTACCCTTTACCAACGGAGTGTACTGCAGTGTTGCGTTTCTTGTTGATCAGTTGTTTATTTTTTTGGAGCATCAGCGCACAGGCGCAAGTGCAAATACTAACCAGTATTAAGTCATTACAGCTGATTGCTGCCGCCATTCAAGATGACCAAGGTGAGCCGCAAGTATTGCTACCGCCCGGCGCATCACCGCATTACTTTGTGTTACGCCCCTCCGATGCTAAGCGGTTAAACGCCGCTGATTTATTCTACTGGATCGGCCCTGATCTGGAGAATTTTCTACCGCGCATCCTTAAACAACGCAGCCAGCTAAGCGTAGCGGTACAAGACTTGCCCGATATCCAACTGCTGCACTTTTCTGATAATGATGCACATGACCATGGTCAGCAGCACACTCAGCAGTTGGTTGAGCATGATCACGCCCACCAACCTGGCGCAGTGGATGCACATCTGTGGCTATCATCTGATAACGCTCGGGTTATTGCGCAACGAATCAGTGCTGATCTGAGTCAACTTGATCCAAGCAACAGCAGCCTGTATGCGACGAATCTGCACAATTTCACGCAGCGCTTAGATGCATTGGATCAGCAGCTTAAAGCTGAGCTAGAACCCTTGCAGGGCAAATCATTTTTCGTCTTCCATGAAGCATTCAATTATTTTGAACACGCCTATGGTTTAGAACATGCAGGAGTGTTTGCTTTATCCAGTGAGCTGCAACCTGGGGCCAAGCATGTCAGTCAAATGCGTACCCGTTTACAGGCCGCCGGCCCCAGCTGCGTGTTCAGTGAGCCGCCCATGCCACCCCGTTTAGCCCATACTCTGGCCGCAGGACTGCCGGTCAAACTGGCTGAGCTGGACGCTCTCGGTGCAGAAATTGCAGTGACCAAGGACGGCTATGAACAGCTGCTAAAGAATTTAGCTGCACAATTCTCAGCGTGTTTATCTACTCTATAGCTGCTGCAAAGCCCATAGGACTGTGTGTGTCTAACAGATCACCCAGCCACCGTGTGCAACCTTAAGCAACCGCATTACATAGAAGGATAAAACGCCAAAATTTAATCAGGCGGTTATACTGCGCAGTATTGTTGACAGCATCACTGACTAAATGAGGTTTTTTGTGGCCCTCCCTGCACAACGTCGCTGGTATCCAATTGCTCTATTTTTTGCTGCACTGGTTTGTTTACCGATCAGTGTTTTATTACTGAGTTGGCACTCGGTTGATACGCAAATTTGGAGCCATCTGTGGGAAACGCAGATGCTGCGCTTGATTTCCAATACCTTGGTTCTGATTGCTGGTGTTGGCGTGGGGGTCAGTGTATTGGGCGTCAGTTTAGCTTGGCTCACCAGTCTCTGTGAGTTTCCTGGACGGCGCTGGTTGGACTGGGCCTTGATGCTGCCCTTTGCCATTCCTGCTTATGTCTTGGCCTTTGTATTTGTTGGCTTATTAGACTATGCCGGTCCAGTGCAAAGCTTGCTGCGCGAATGGCTTGGTAGCGGCATTGCGTTCCCTCGAGTACGTTCCACCGGTGGGGTGATTATTGTTTTCACTCTGGTCTTCTACCCCTACGTCTACCTGTTAGCCCGTACCGCCTTTTTAGCCCAAGGCAAAGGTTTTATGGAAGCAGCGCGGGTCTTAGGCTTAAGCCCATGGCAAGCGTTTTGGCGTGTAGCTTTACCGGTTGCTCGGCCGGCCATTGGCGCCGGTGTAGCCCTCGCCTTGATGGAGTCTTTGGCTGACTTTGGTGCGGTATCCGTATTTAACTTTGATACCTTTACCACCGCAATTTATAAAACTTGGTACGGCTTTTTTAGCCTCTCTAGCGCCACCCAGTTAGCCAGTTTATTGCTATTGTTTGTCGCGATTTTGATTTTCTCTGAACACCGTGCACGGGGTGCTATACGCCCTAGCAATGAGCGTCCTCGGGGCAAGGCACTCTATACTTTACGGGGCTGGAAAGCGGTACTGGCATCTTCTTGGTGTGGTCTAGTCTTTCTCTGCGGCTTTGTGATTCCAGTTTTACAGCTGCTGGCATGGTTCTGGCAACGCGGCCGCTTCGATCTGGATGAACGTTACACCGCGCTGATTACCCATACGCTTTATTTAGGTCTAATGGCTGCAGCCCTTACTGTAACAGCTGCTTTATTGCTGGCTTTTGCGAAACGTCTAACCGCAACACGGCGGATGCGTGCTTTAGTGGGTTTTGCCAACCTCGGTTATGCCCTGCCTGGCTCAGTTTTAGCGGTGGCCATTATGCTCGCCTTCAGCTATCTAGATGAACACGCTGTTATCCCTTTGTCCACTTGGCTAGGCGGAGCTGGACGGCCTATCTTACTGGGCAGTTTAAGCGCGCTGCTGCTCACTTATGTGATTCGCTTTATGGCCGTTGCCCACGGCCCGCTGGAAGGTGCTTTAGCCCGGATCAAACCCTCGCTACCTGAGGCATCACGCAGCTTAGGGGTCAGTGGTATTGGCCTATTTCGCCGGGTGTATTTACCCTTACTGCTACCCGGAACTTTATCTGCAGCGCTACTGGTTTTTGTTGATGTACTGAAAGAAATGCCAGCCACATTATTAATGCGTCCATTTGGCTGGGACACCTTAGCGGTACGGATTTTTGAAATGACCAGTGAGGGTGAATGGGCTCGAGCCTCACTGCCTGCACTGACTTTAGTGGCTGTAGGCCTGCTGCCGGTGATTTTATTAATACGCCGCTCCGCCCATCGTCCTGGGCACTAGCTACAGTTTTTGCCAACACAGGCTATACTTATAATCTTCCGCGTAGGCCGTAAAACGCTATGCGCTGATTGAATTACTCACAGGGACAAACATTGCGTTTGACCGGTTAGGAGACCCCATGGGATTGCGTACCCCCTTGTATGATATGCACTTGGCCCTCGGTGCAAAAATGGTTGATTTTAATGGCTGGGATATGCCATTACATTATGGCTCGCAAGTGGACGAACACCACCATGTGCGCAATGAGTGTGGTGTGTTTGATATTTCTCATATGAGCATTTTTGATATCCATGGCGCACAAGCCCAAGCATTTTTGCAATTGCTTCTGAGCAATGATGTCGCCCTTTTAACCACCGTGGGTGACGCACAACACAGCCTTCTGCTCAACGAGCAAGGCGGTATAATTGATGATTTAATGGTGTCTCGTACTGAAACTGGCTATCGCTTAGTCAGTAATGCGGTGACCCGTAGCCGAGTGCAAACCTGGTTTGAACAGCATGCGGCAACTTTTGCCTGCTCGGTGCAATGGCGTAATGATTTATGCCTGTTTTCTATTCAAGGCCCGTTAGCTCGTGAACGTTTATCTTCAATTTTAAGCGCATCGCGGGTGACTCTGATTCAAAATTTACAACATCATCAAACTGCGCAAGATGGTGATTGGTTTATCTCCTGCACCGGCTATACCGGTGAGGATGGTCTCGAAATTATGCTGCCTGCCACTCAAGCAGTGGATTTTATCAACGAACTGGTGGGCGCAGGTATTGCTCCAATTGGTATCGGTGCGCGCGACACTTTACGCTTAGAAGCCGGCTTCAACCTATACGGTTATGATACCAATGAGCATGTGTCACCATTGACTGCCAATATGGATCACCTGATTTGCTGGCAACCTGAATCACGAGATTTTATCGGCCGCCAAGCCTTGCAAGCTCAGCTCGAACGGGGCATTACAGAGAAACTGGTGGGCTTAGTACTTGAAGAGCGTGGCGTCTTACGTGCCGGACAGCCGGTACGTATTAATAGCCAAATCTCTGGCATGATCACCAGTGGCAGCTTTTCGCCCACACTGGGTAAAGCAATTGCTTTAGCCCGAGTGCCTGTGGACACCGGTGAGCGTGGCGAAGTGGAAATTCGTCACAAATGGTTCCCTGTACGAGTGGTTAAACCACGTTTTGTGCGTAACGGAAAAGTTCTTATTTAGTCTTGTCTGCAGTAGAGCAATAGCCTATAAATTACTCAGTGCGGTACAGCTTTAAGAAACCCTGACAATGTAAGGTTCTTATCTAACTGACCCATAATAAGCCCATAAACATATAAAAACGCATCGCACCTGTTAAGGATATTAATAATATGAGCACCATCCCTGCCGACTTACACTACGCCAGCACCCACGAATGGGCCCGCTTGGAAGCTGATGGCACTGTTTCGGTCGGTATAACCGATCACGCGCAAGAAGCTTTAGGCGATATTGTCTATTTAGAGCTGCCAGCATTGGATGCACAGTTAACCGCTGCCCAACCCATAGGTGTGGTTGAGTCAGTTAAAGCCGCATCGGATATCCATGCCCCCATCAGCGGCACCGTGATAGCAGTCAATGAAGATTTAACTGACGCACCTGAGGACGTTAATAGCCATCCTTACCAAAGCTGGTTTTATCGCTTACAACCGAGCAACCCTGATGAGTTGCAACAGTTGTTAGATGCCGCTGGTTATCAGGCCGTTTGCTAAGTCGGACGCTTTACTGCGTACGCTGCCAGACTTCAAAAGTATAAGCGGGCTCTTGCTCTTGGGCTGGATGCGTTTCTGCCTCTATTTGCTGCCAGTGCTGTGCATCCAGCACTGGGAAAAACGTATCCCCCTCTAACTCAAGATCAATCCGGGTTAAATACACCCGTTGCGCGAGCTGTAGCGCTTCTTGATAGAGTTGCCCGCCCCCTATTACCATTACTTCATCAGCGTCTTTCTGCGCTGCCCACTGATATCCACGCTGTAAGGCTGCATCAAGATCAGTAAAAACTTCAGCACCTTCAAGTTCTAAACCAGCTTGGCGGCTAATCACAATATTTAACCGTCCTGGCAAAGGTCGCCCCAGTGATTCCCAGGTTTTACGCCCCATAATGATCGGCTTACCCAAAGTCCGTTGCTTGAAATAGCGTAAATCTTCAGGCAAATGCCATGGCATTTGATTATCGCGACCAATCACCTGATTGCGCGTTGCCGCAACAATCAAACTCACCGGCAAGACATCTGACATAGGGCTACACCTCAAAAATAGTTAAGCTTATCGGTCTATCTTAAAGGATTTGCGCTGCATTAGCGTTATTCAGGCAGCATTATCAGGCACAATAGTGTTATTACCGTGATTCAAATGGAATGCTTGTGACCGACTCACTCTCATCTTTAAAAAAACTTTGGCTATGTGAATCCGTACGCTTGCGCGAAGAGCAGACTGGCTTACTGGAAGACACTGAAGCCTGCCGCAAAGCCCGTAGCAGCCAAGGTTCACTGGCTGAACGCTTACAGGTGCGCGGACTCTTTTTGGCCCACCGTGATGGCTTAGTGACCGCCCTACAACATTGGCTGCAAGGTGCCAAAATCGCCCTGTGGTTGTTGATTTTAAGCGCGCTGATATCGGGTTTTATTCTGGCCAAAACAGCGCTCAGCGGCCCACCCTCAGCCATTAATATTTTTTGGGCATTGGCTGGTCTGATCGGCTTAAACCTTCTGAGTTTAGTGGCTTGGTGTTTTAGTTTGCTGTTTTCTAGGCAAACCAGTTCGCCACTGAGCCAAGCGTGGCTGTGGTTAAGTAATAAGCTGGCCCGCGATGCCAAAGCTGCGCAATTAGCGCCGGCCTTACTGGTCTTACTGCAACGGCACAATATGCTGCGCTGGGGACTCGGACGTTTATTACACGGCTGGTGGTTAATTACGCTATGCGCAGCTTTGCTTACCTTAATCGCGTTATTAGCCACCCGCCGTTATGGCTTTGTCTGGGAGTCCACCATTGTTGCCAGCGATTCTTTTGTTATGTTGGTGCATTACCTGGGCCAGCCTGCTTCCTGGCTGGGCTTTGCGCTCCCCAGTAGCGAGCTGATTCAACACAGCGGCATACAAGCATTAGCCGATGAACAAGCACGCCATACTTGGGCCAGCTGGTTACTGGGTATGCTGTTAATTTACGGCATTGTGCCGCGCTTAATCTGCAGCTTATTTTGCACATGGCGTTGGCGCCGCGGTCTACAACGCTTGCAACTGAATGCTGACGACCCGGTTTGGCAGCCACTGCACGAGCGGGTGCAACCCAGCAGTGAGCGTTTAGGCATAGTGGATGCGGCACCATCCAGCCTACCGAACAGTAGCGCTGGCTCGCAACTTTCTGGCCACTCTGCCGTATTTCTCGCCATTGAGCTGGATGACAGTATAAGCTGGCCGCCTGAACATCCAGCTCAGGTTGTCGATGCAGGCATTATCGATACCCGCGAGCAGCGCCGGCATATTCTTGAGCAACTGAGCGCCAACCCACCTGCACGCCTGCTGATTGTCTGCAATCCACAACGCTCAGCTGACCGTGGCACCTTGCACTTAATTGCCGAACTGTCCCGCACTGCTGCACAAACGCGCATCTGGTTGCTGCCCAGCACTGACAGTGCAGAGCGTTTAGACAGCTGGCAAGAACAGCTGGATGAATTAAAATTGCCCCATAGTCGCACTGCCCCTTGGGCTTGGCTGGAGAAAGGCGATGAATAAACCCACTGTGCCGCTAACCTTGGCGGTAGTCGGCCATACCAATGTCGGCAAAACCTCATTACTGCGCACCCTCACCCGTGATGTGGGCTTTGGCGCTATCTCCCATCATCCCAGCACCACCCAACATGTTGAAGGCGCACGATTATCGGTTGATGGTGAAGCGCTAATTGAGCTGTATGACACCCCTGGTTTTGAAGATGCCATCGCTTTGTATGAGTACATTGAGCAGTTGTCACAGAGCAGCGAACGCTTAGACGGTCCCGAACACGTACAACGTTTTCTCGATAGCAGCGAAGCTCGGCAGCGATTTGAGCAAGAAGCCAAGGTGCTGCGCCAACTGTTAAAGTCTGACGCTGGCTTGTACGTAATCGATGCCCGTGAACCGGTCTTAGCCAAATACCGCGATGAGTTGGCGATTTTAGCCATGTGCGGTAAACCTTTATTGCCGGTCCTGAATTTTGTCAATGCAACCGAGCAGCGTGAGTCAGCATGGCGTGAGGTACTGGCCCGCTTAGGGCTGCATGCGGTAGTGCGCTTTGATAGCGTGGCACCGCCACAAGATGGTGAACGACGCTTGTATGAGAATCTCAGTCTAGTACTCGACAGCCAACGACCACGTTTACAGCGTTTAATTGAGCACAACCAAGCGCAAATATTGGTGCGCCGTAAAGCTGCCTACCGTTTAATTGCTGAGCTACTGATTGATGTCAGTGCTTGTCGCCATAGCGTCCATCCAGATTTACTCAAGCAAGCCATTCAAGAGTTGCATGATGCTGTGCGCCAGCGTGAACAGCGCTGTGTTGAAGCCTTGCTAAAGCTGTATGCCTTTCGTAAAGATGATGCTCAAGCTGCTGATCTACCCCTTGAAGAAGGGCGCTGGGGTGATGACTTATTTAACCCTGCCACGATGAAACAACTGGGGGTGAAAGTTGGCGGCGGGCTGGCTGCCGGCGCTGCAACAGGTGCGGGTATTGATCTGATGACCGGTGGTTTAAGCCTCGGCATGGCCACGGTGCTGGGCGCTGCGGTTGGCGGCTTAACCCAAACCTTCCGTAACTATGGCGATCGTTTAAAAGGCAAATGGCGTGGTGAGCGCGAGCTCACCGTCAATGACAGCACTTTACGCTTACTGGCCATCCGCCAGCAGCGCCTCCTTAACGCCTTAGAGTTACGCGGCCATGCAGCACAACAGCGTATTCATATGGACACTCCACAAGAGCAATACTGGCGTGAAGGTGAGTTACTGCAACCGTTAATTACCGCCCGCGCCTATCCCGCTTGGTCGAGTTTAAATGGCCATAAACCGCGCCAAGATCATGAACGCACCAGCGCCATTGAAAGCCTTGCCGCCAGCTTGATCAAGTCGCACACAAACGCGCAACAGCCTTAAAAGGCACTTTAACACTGTTGCGCGTGGTCAAGATTAGTTACTCAGGCTCACCCATTTGCGTCTGCAAGTAATTCTGTAGACCCACTTTTTCAATCAAGCCAAGCTCTGTTTCTAACTGGTCAATATGCTCTTCTTCATCATCCAGAATGGTCTTCAGCATATCGCGACTGACGTAATCCTGTACCGACTCACAATAAGCAATAGCCGCGATTAAATCAGCTCGAGCAAGATGCTCCAACGCCAAGTCACTGACAAGCATTTCTTGGGTGTTCTCACCAATCTGCAATTTACCAAGATCCTGTAGATTAGGCAGACCTTCAAGGAATAAAATACGCTCAATTAGCCTATCAGCATGGCGCATTTCTTCGATGGACTCTTGGTATTCCCACTTCGCCAGTACCTTTAAGCCCCAGTCTTTGTACATGCGTGCATGTAAAAAATACTGGTTAATGGCCACCAGTTCATTCCCAAGAATACGGTTGAGATGCTCAATTACTTTACTATCGCCTTGCATGGTCGCGCTCCTCATCAATTTTAAGACTGAACACAACATAGCAGTGTCATTAAGCATGCTGAGGCTAGACCGATAGAAAGCAAAGCAGACAATGGTTTAAATAGCGTAAGCTAAATCGTCAGCAGAAGCGGCTAAGGTATCTTTAATTGCATGCTGGGCGATGGCTTTCGCCGAGCATGCGCATTTACCACACTGTGTAGCACAGCCTGTCACCTTACGAACTTCACGCCAACTGCGTGCACCCTCTGCGACAACCTGACGTATTTTATGGTCGGTGACACCTTTGCATAAGCAGATATACATAGACAGGCCCGAGCGAATAAATAACTTGTACAAATAATATTGATTCGTATTACTAATTGCAAGAGATTATTTGAGATTTCCTGTCAGCGCATAAGTGAGGACTTACTCGAGCAATATAACTCAAAGTAAAACTCGGCCGCTTATGCAGCAGCGCAGCTTGCCGCAAAGCTATTGCTGTAGCTGTAGCTGTAGCTGTTGCACAGCATTTAATAGCATTTTTTCAGTGTTGTCCCAGCCTAAGCAGCCATCAGTAATGGAGACGCCATACTGCAAGTTATCGCACAGTGCTTGCTGACCATCCATTAAGTTACTTTCCAACATAACGGCGCGTAAACTGCGATTTCCAGCGGCGCGCTGAGCCAATACCGAGTGTAAAACCTGCGGCTGTAATTGTGGATTTTTACCGCTGTTAGCATGACTGCAATCGACCATAATTGATGGGTCTAAACCCGCCTTAGTCATGGCAGCACAGGCTTGCGCAATACTGTGATTGTCATAATTAGGCCCCTGGTGGCCACCACGCAATACTAAGTGGGTATCTGGATTGCCATTGCTTTCAACTAAAGCTGCGCGGCCTTGCGCATCTAAACCAAAATGCTGGTGAGCATGGGCCGCAGAGCGCATCGCATCCAAGGCAATTGCCACGCTGCCATCGGTACCGTTTTTAAAGCCTACCGGCAGCTGTAGACCACTGACCATTTCCCGGTGAATTTGTGACTCACTGGTGCGCGCACCCACCGCCGCCCAGCTTAATAGATCATCGAAATAACTGGCAGCCAATGGTTGCAACAATTCAGTGGTCACCGGCAGATTCAGCTCCAACATGCGCAACATCAACTGTCGCGACAACTGTAAGCCCATTGCCATATCAGCGCTGCCATCTAAATGCGGGTCATATAACAAACCCTTCCAGCCCACTGTCGTACGCGGTTTTTCAATGTAAACCCGCATCGCCAAGAGCATATGCTCAGAAACTTGATCAGATAGCGCCGCTAAACGCTCAGCATATTCAATTGCTTCATCAATACTGTGAATGGAACAAGGCCCTATGACCACCAATAAACGGGAATCTTCACCGCTGATGATATTACGCACTTGCTCGCGCTGCTGCTGCACGCGCTGCGCCAACTGCGCACTCAGTGGTAATTGCTGACGTAACTCTTGCGGGCTGGCAAGAGCACGAGTTTTACGCCCCGTGCGTGACAACGCGGTAATAGTGGCTGGTTTAAGCGTTGCGCCAGCATTGTGGTCTAATACTATGGCGGTATTTAAAGAATTCATCTGTAGTCCTTACGTAAGCGGCTGTACCGCTATACATTTTATCGAGAAAGTCGTCTTAAAAAATGCGGGAGTGCCAGCTTGTGGTTACTAAATCGCCAGCTCAAATCATCAAAACGCTCTGGATAAACTGCATACATTGCCATTTTTTATGTCCTCTATAATCTGTAAATTTTAAAACTAAACACAAAAAAACCCCGGGTGGGAAGCCAACCGGGGTTTATCTAAGTCTGTGGTAGGCGACCCTGCAAAAGAGGCTCGCCTGTATAGGTATCAGGCGCGCCTTTGGCTAAACCAATACCCATAAAAATAATACGCTACGGAGTTATTCAGTGAACACGCACGGCTCTTCGCCACAGCTAGACGCTGGACAACTGAAACCAATTTAAGTGCGCGATTCAACATCATAATCTCCAAACAATGCAATTAACATACTGCATGCGCATAACGAGTGCAAGCAAACTTAACGATCCAAGCGGTACATTTTATCGCTATTTAAGCTGCGACTCCACGGTAAGCCAGAGTTCTGCCAACCATTTTTCAAGCGCATACCTGCTTGTGGGCCTTCGCTTAAAGCATCACCTTGGAAGCCATTCACCACAAAGCGTGCATTAACTAAACCCGCTTCACGCAATACTTTTGCGCTAGGCTCACCACGCTCACTACCGGAACGGCACATGGTGATTACTTCGGTGTTTTCATCCCAGCCACGTTTAGCCAACTCAGCTTTAATCTGCTTAACAAAGTCCGGGTTACGCGTGATTGGATAAATATTGCGCTCCGCATCCCACTGGGTACGGTCAACCAACAAAAATGGAATATTCACATCCACTGCGTCAGTAAAACCAACAAACATAATTTCTACCGGATCACGCACGTCCACTAACAATACAGGCTGCTCAGTTTGCTGTGTTTTAGCGTAAGCATCTTCAGCGCTGATGGCTAACTCCACTGCCTGTACAGAAAACACGGCAAGGGATAGCACTACACCACTGATTAAATTTTGTATACGAGTCATAAGCTGCCTCTTAATTAAATGAACCTATATACAATATACTATTATAGATTAATTTTTAGCAAGCAACTGCTGCCATAGCAGCAGCTATCAATCCCGAAAACTCATTACCTTCCAGCCTCGCTGTTCTGCCAATGCTCGCAAAGTAGCATCGGGATCAACCGCAACTGGGTAGGTCACCTGCTCTAATAAGGGCAAATCATTGTGCGAATCACTGTAAAAATAACTGCCTGCTAAAGTCGCTTGGTGTTCAGCCAGCCAAGCATTTAAACGGGTGATTTTACCCTCTTGGAAACTTGGCACATTGACCAGCTTGCCGGTGTACTGACCATCTTGCATGCCGCACTCTGTGGCAATTAAATGTTCCACGCCTAAACGTTGCGCAATAGGTTCAGTAATAAAGCGGTTGGTGGCGGTAATAATCATCACTAAATCACCAGCAGCACGGTGCTTCGCCAACAATGCTTCACCTTTGGCTAAAATAATCGGTTCAATACAGTCGCGCATAAACCCAGCATGCCACTGATCCAACTGCGCTTTATCGGTGCGCCCTAGCACTTCTTGGCAGAAGTTCTGATAGGCAATCACATCTAACTTGCCGGCTAAGTAGTCGGCATAGAATTGATCATTCTTGGCCCGATACGCTTCAGCATCAACTAAACCTTGAGCGCACAAATACTCGCCCCATTGGTGATCACTGTCACCGGCTAATAAGGTGTTATCCAAATCAAAAATGGCCAAACGCACGGCAGTTACCTTAATCAATGATAAAAAGAGTGCTCAGCATAACGATTTTATTGGCAGCTGCCCATTCCAGCGCTAAAGCGCGTTGCCGCCCTGACGTGCTTTGTGGAACAATAGAGATAAGAATTTTAATAAAGGATGCGGACATGATTGACTCTGATGGGTTTCGTCCGAACGTCGGCATCATCCTGACCAACGATTACGGACAAGTGCTGTGGGCACGACGCGTCAACCAAAATGCATGGCAGTTTCCACAAGGTGGTATTAATCCCCATGAAAGTGCTGAACAAGCACTCTATCGTGAGCTGCATGAAGAAATTGGTTTACAACAACAGGATGTAGACATACTTGCTTGTACCCGTGGCTGGTTACGTTATCGCTTACCACAACGTTTAGTGCGCACGCACAGCCAGCCCATCTGTATTGGGCAAAAACAAAAATGGTTTTTACTGCGCTTACGCAGCAGTGATGAACATGTACGTATGGATCTGACCGATAAACCTGAGTTTGATGGGTGGCGTTGGGTCAGTTACTGGTACCCTTTAGGACAAGTCGTTGCCTTTAAACGTGACGTCTATCGACGGGCTTTAAAAGAGCTGGTTTATCAACTCCCTACTCGAGACTAACCCTAAGTTGTCAGACTCAACTCGCACCGACAGCAGCATGCTTAATATGCTGCGAGTGATCTCACAAGAAGTGAACGTTGCTAAGGATTTACCAGCAGCGTTGACCATCATTGTTAAGCAAGTGCGAGTGGCTATGAATAGCCATGTTTGCTCGGTGTACCTGTATGAGGCTGAGCGTGACCGTTATGTTTTAAGGGCCACTGACGGTCTGAAAAAGCGTGCAGTGGACAAGGTCAGCATGGCGCCCCACCAAGGTTTAGTCGGTTTAGTGGGCAGTCGCAAAGAAACCATCATCCTCGAAGACGCCATGAGCCACCCGCGGTTTTTATATTTCCCCGAGACCGGTGAAGAGCGTTATGCCTCTTTTTTAGGCACGCCTATTATCCACCACCGACAAGTGCTCGGTGTTTTGGTAGTGCAGCAAAAAGAACGCCGTCAATTTGATGAAGGTGATGAAGCGTTTTTAGTCACCATGAGCGCTCAGCTCTCTGGAGTGATTGCCCACGCTGAAGCAACCGGCTCGATTCGCGGTCTGGGCAAACGCGGCAAAGGTATTCAAGAAGCACGCTTTATTGGCGTCCCAGGTGCACCCGGGGCCGCCTTAGGCACTGCTGTTGTGGTATTGCCAGTGGCTGACCTGGATGTTGTTCCCGATAAAACAGTCGCCAATATTGCTAAACAGCTTAAGTTGTTTAACTCTGCGCTAGAGTCTGTCCGCAGTGACATCCGTAAGCTATCCGCACGCTTATCTGACCAGCTACGCCCACAGGAGCGCGCGTTATTTGATGTCTACCTTATGATGCTCGAACCCTCTGCCTTGGCTGGTGATGTGAGCCGTGTGATTCGCAAAGGACAATGGGCGCAAGGCGCTTTGCGGCAAGTGGTGAACGAGCATGTGCAGCGTTTTGAGCATATGGATGATGACTATTTACGCGAGCGCGCCTCCGATGTAAAAGATCTTGGTCGGCGCTTACTCTCATACCTACAGCAAGCTCAGCAACAAACCTTAATCTATCCAGACAACACTATTTTAGTCAGTGAAGAACTCTCCCCAGCGATGCTCGGCGAAGTCCCTCCAGACAAACTAGTGGGTTTGATCTCAGTACTGGGTTCACGCAACTCCCATGTGGCAATTTTAGCGCGCGCCATGGGTATTCCAACCGTGGTTGCCGCTGTTGACTTACCTTACACACGCCTCGATGGCATTGAGCTGATTCTCGATGGCTATCATGGCGATGTGTTTACCAATCCCAGCGCTTTATTACGTCAACAATACGCCGAGGTCGTTGCTGAAGATCGCCTGATCAACCGAGATCTGGATAATCTGCGCAGCTTACCTTGCGTCACTTTAGACGGTCATCAACTACCATTATGGGTTAATACCGGTTTGCTCGCTGATGTGAAACGCGCGCAACAGCGTGGTGCGGAAGGGGTTGGATTGTACCGCTCTGAAGTCGCTTTTATGGGCACTTCACGCTTTCCCAGCGAAAGTGAGCAAGTCAAAATGTACCGTGAGCACTTGCAAGCCTTCCATCCGTTGCCAGTGACCATGCGCACATTGGATATCGGCGGTGATAAACCTCTCAGTTACTTTCCCATTAAAGAAAGTAATCCCTACCTGGGTTGGCGCGGTATCCGTATCACTCTTGACCATCCAGAGATTTTCTTAGTGCAAGTCCGCGCCATGATCAAAGCCAGCGCCGGCTTAAATAATCTCAGTATTTTATTGCCGATGATTTCTGGTGTGCAGGAACTGGAAGGCGCACAGCATTTAATTCACCGTGCGTGGAGTGAACTGACCAGTGAAGGCCTTGCGGTCGCAATGCCGCAAGTTGGCGTAATGATTGAAGTACCCTCAGCAGTCTATCAAGCTCGAGAGCTGGCCCGTAAATCCGACTTTTTATCCGTTGGCTCGAACGACTTAACCCAGTACTTATTGGCTGTTGACCGCAATAATGCACGGGTTGCCGCATTGTATGACTATCTGCACCCTGCGGTATTAACCGCCCTTAAAGAGGTGGTCAATGCCGCCCATGCAGAAGGTAAACTTGTCAGCATTTGCGGAGAAATGGCCGGCGATCCTGTGGCAGCAGTACTGCTGCTGGCCATGGGCTTTGACAGTTTATCGATGAACTCAACCCATCTACCCAAAGTAAAATGGCTGCTGCGCAAGATGACTTTGCAGCATGCTCAAGAGCTGCTAAATGAAGTCTCACAGATGGATAACCCACAACTGATCCATAGTACGCTTAACCTAGCTTTAGGCAATCTAGGCCTGAGTAAAGTGCTGAACCCTATTTCTAGCGTACAAACCTAAGCGTCTCGCGCTTGCCTTGTAGCGATCAACTGAGCTCTCAGGCCACTGCCTGATCAAGGCTAGAATACGCGAATGTTAAACTGGGCCACGATCTATCTGCGATAGCGCTTGATTCACGGCAAAAATTTTGCCATTCACCTGAGGCACCCCGAAGTCTTTCAGGCGTGCGCTGTGCATGGCTAGGTAAGCTTCAGCACTGGGGATATCCTCAAATAGATAGATGCCACCGGCTTCGCCCGTTGCTTCATTTTCCGTCCAAATTTTCCACAGTAATCCCGGTTCTTCGGCAATCGAGCGTGCAAGACCCTCCATAGCCTCAGCCATTGCTTGGCCCCAAGGGCCACCATAGGGAAAATCCACCTGAAGTATGTAGCTCATAAGATAATTCCTTCTAGATTAAAAATAATGGCTGCGCGGCAGTTGTCATATTGGCAGTATGCAGGCTTAACGCGATTTGAATCAAACATCGATTTCTTGCCGCAATCGAGACAGTAGATCCTCGCTGGTAACAAACCCCGCCGCTAACGGTTTGATTTTGCCATCCTGCTCTAACAGCAGTGTTGGAAAAGAGCGTACACCCATCTGTCGACAGCGGGTGAATTCTTGCTGCACCGCCTGCTGGGCTGCTGGCGAATTGAATACAGCGCAGAACTCAGCAAAATCCAGCACCAGCTTCGCGCAAATACTGGCGTAAAAATCCGCCACTGTGGGATCCTGTCCCTCCACATAAAACTTGTGCTGAACTGCAGTGAAAAACTTCAACACAGTCGCGACTGGCAATTGGTTGCGAGTTTGCAACAATTTGACGGTGGCCACTGCACGGCAGGCAGGCTCGGTGTCATAATTAAAATATTCTGCCTCCAACAGCGTAAAGCCGAAAGGCTGGCCGGTGGTTTGGCCAATGTGACGCCACTCGTTGCGCAGAAACTCTTTAAATGCTTGATTCCACGGATCACCACCGCCTGCTCGCAAACCACCCATGGTCATCAAAAACTCAATGCCTTGCGCGGCACAAAACTCCTCTACCGCGCTGACTGTGGGCGAGATACCCCAACACCAAGAGCACATTGGATCACCAATATAATGCACGGCCCAACTGGGACGCGCAGCAGGTGCAGCAGCGTCCTCTGGATTGTTCTGTTCGGGTAGCAGGCAGACGCCTGTGACGGGATCACACTTCATCATGCTTAAGGCTTCCTTCTGGTAGTTGCGCAGTCTGGGTGATCAAGCTACAGGATAAGCACGCAGAGGGTGGTGGAAGCGCCTTCAGTAAAATTGAGCATGCTTTTCCCCATACGAAACTCAAACCCTTATATTAGGCGGTTTTTTATACGCATTTTGCTCAACTCATTCTCAGCAAAATAATACCGACAATCACAGATTTTAATTGAAACTGGAGTATTCATAAGTAGCAGCGAACAGTTGGTTAACTGCTACTGGTTTTGTTGACTAAGCTGCGCTTTAACTAGCCTCTCAAGCCTTCTTTTTGCATGGCTTCGATGACTGCTGGGCGCTCAGCAATTCGACTCATATAATCCGTGAGCACCGGCCACTTGCTCATATCAATCTTGTGTAAACGAGTCCAACCTAGGATCGTAAATAGATATGCATCCGCAATGCTGAACGAGTCACCGAGTAAATATTGCTTGCCATCAAGCTGCTCGGCTAAAATAACGCAACGTTTGTTAAAGGTGCCAAGCTGAAACTCCTTCCACTCTGGGGTAATGTTCGGATTAAAAAATGCGCCCAAGGTTTTGTGGATTTCCGTTGCGATGAAATTGAGCCATTCCATCAACCGATAGCGCTCCATGCTGCCGAACTGCGGGGCTAATCCAGAACCTGGCTTTTCATCGGCGATATACTGCAACAGCACCGCCACCTCGGTTAGAGTCTCGCCGTTGTCGAGCTTAAGAGCCGGCACATAGCCCTTGGGATTGACCTTGGTAAAATCTGCGCCGCTTTCGGTTTGCTTACTGGCGAGGTCTACTTTCTCCAGTTCAAAGCTAAAACCAGCTTCGCGCAGGGCAATGTGAGGAGCCAGAGAACAGGCGCCTGATGCTTGACATCCTCACCGCCCTAAAGAGACGGTGATTCCTACTGCTAGACGGCCATG
>CAZEZR010000044.1:0-22849 GCA_964516465.1 uncultured Thiopseudomonas sp.
TTGCAGTCATAGGCTTCGACTATAACGGGATGAAGCCTACAATGCAGGTGCAAGAGGGCGACCGAGTTAAATTGGGTCAAGTTCTCTTTTCAGACAAAAAAACACTGGGAGTGCACTTTACGGCACCTGGTGCGGGAGTTGTTAAAGCAGTTAATCGTGGTGACCGCCGCGTATTGCAGTCTGTAGTGATTGAGCTGGAGGGTGATGAGCAAATCACTTTTGCCAGTTACGCAGCAGATAAATTAGCTGACTTGACCAATGAGCAGGTGCGCGAAAACCTGCAGGAATCAGGTCTCTGGGCTGCTTTACGGACTCGTCCGTACAGTAAAGTGCCGGCAGTTGACTCAACACCGCGCTCAATTTTTGTCACCGCAATGGATACTAACCCCTTAGCCGCCGATCCAGCGGTTATTATCGCTGAGTATGCAGACGACTTCAGTCATGGTTTAACCGTGCTGACTAGCTTAGCTAAAGTGTTTTTATGCAAAGCGGATGGTGTAACTTTGCCTGGTGAGAACTTAGATAAAGTTCAAACTGAAGCGTTCTCAGGTCCGCACCCTGCAGGGCTGCCAGGTACGCATATTCACTACCTTGATCCGGTCGATGCGACACGTACGGTGTGGCAGATTGGTTATCAAGACGTGATTGCGATCGGTAAGCTGTTTACCACCGGCCAACTCTGGGTTGAACGAGTAATTTCCTTGGCGGGTCCTGTTGTCAAACAACCACGTTTAGTGCGTACCCGTTTGGGTGCCAATGTAAGTGATCTGGTTCAAGGTGAGCTGGAAGACGGCACTAACCGAGTGGTTTCAGGCTCAGTGCTGGGTGGCCGTACAGCACGTGGCAGCTGTGACTTTTTAGGTCGCTATCACACTCAATTGAGTTGCTTGGCTGAAGACACTCATCGTCAAGTGCTGTATTACCTGCGACCCGGCGTGGATAAGTTTTCTATCTTAAATATCTATATATCCAAGCTGTTTGCGAATAGAAAATTTGCCTTAACCACAACGACAAGTGGTGGAGAGCGGGCTATGGTTCCGGTGGGCAGCTATGAAAAAGTAATGCCGTTGGATATTTTACCGACTCAGTTGCTGCGCGCGCTGTTGGTTGGCGACACTGACGTAGCACAGAAACTTGGCTGCTTAGAGTTAGACGAAGAAGACCTTGCGTTGTGCACCTTTGCATGCCCTGGTAAGTACGAATACGGCCCGGTTTTACGGGATAATCTAACGCGTATTGAGCTGGAGGGGTAAGTCATGCTGGGTTTACGTGCATATCTTGATAAAATCGAGCACAACTTCGAAAAAGGCGGTAAAT
Organism: uncultured Thiopseudomonas sp.; assembly: GCA_964516465.1. Taxonomy (GTDB): domain Bacteria; phylum Pseudomonadota; class Gammaproteobacteria; order Pseudomonadales; family Pseudomonadaceae; genus Denitrificimonas. The sequence goes on from CAZEZR010000044.1 coordinate 1,318, forward strand.
ACGAGAGATGGTATTCCTTGTATGAGGCTGTTGATACTGCTTTATACCGTCCAAAAAATGTCACTCAATCCACCGCTCACGTGCGTGATGGGGTGGATTTAAAACGTATCATGATCACCGTTTGGTTGTGTGCGTTTCCCGCCATGTTCTTTGGCATGTGGAACGTTGGTTACCAAGCAAACTTGGTGTTTGCAGGTAGTCCTGAGTTGCTGGCCGCGCAAGACGGCTGGCGGATGGCGCTAACTAGCACATTGGCTGGTTTTGACCCGGGCAGTATTTGGGACAATATAATTCAAGGTGCAACTTGGTTTGTACCCATTTATATGGTCACTTTTATTGTTGGTGGCATCTGGGAAGTTTTGTTCGCTTCAATTCGTCGCCATGAGGTTAACGAGGGGTTCTTCGTTACCTCGATCCTGTTTGCCTTGATTGTTCCGCCAAGCATTCCATTGTGGCAAGTCGCCATGGGGATTAGCTTTGGTGTGGTGATTGGTAAAGAGGTGTTTGGTGGTACCGGTAAAAACTTCTTAAACCCAGCACTGGCAGGCCGTGCGTTCTTGTTCTTCGCTTACCCTGCACAGCTTTCAGGTGATGCGGTATGGACCTCAGTGGACGGTTTTGCTGGCGCTACTGCACTCAGTGTGGGTGCTGAAGGTGGTATGGAGCAGATACTGGGTTCAGGCATCACTTGGATGGATGCTTTCTTAGGCACCGTACATGGTTCGGTAGGTGAAACCAGTACTTTGGCCATCTTCATTGGTGGCGCTGTACTGCTGATTATGGGTATCGCTGCTTGGCGCATTGTCGCTGGGGTGATGCTCGGTATGGTTGCTTTGAGCTTGCTGCTCAATATCATCGGATCAGATACCAACCCATTGTTTGCTATGCCGTGGTACTGGCACTTGGTACTAGGTGGTTTTGCCTTCGGTATGATCTTTATGGCGACCGACCCTGTATCTGCATCCATGACCAATACCGGTAAGTGGATTTTTGGTGCGCTGATTGGGGTAATGGCGGTACTCGTTCGAGTGGTTAACCCAGCCTTCCCAGAAGGTATGATGTTGGCGATTTTGTTTGCCAACCTCTGTGCACCACTCATTGACCACTTTGTTGTTCAGGCCAACATTAAGCGGAGGCTGGCGCGCAATGTCTAGTCCAAGAGAATCAACCACCCGCACGCTAGTCGTAGCTTTACTGGTGTGCTTGGTGTGTTCAGTATTTGTGGCGGGAGCAGCGGTTGCTTTACGTCCCATTCAAACTGAGAACCGTTTGCTCGATAAGCAGCGCAGTATTCTAGCGATTGCTGGGCTGGGTGACTCCAGTATGTCCAGTGAGCAAGTGAAAAAAATGTTTGATGAGCGCATTCAGGCGCGTCTAGTGAATTTGGATACAGGTAAGTTTTCTGATGCCCATGATCCAGTGACCTTTGACCCACTGGCCTCATCGAAAGATCCAGCTCTGTCTAAAGAGCTCGCTGGTAAAGACGATATTGCTTCAATTAAGCGTCGTGAGCGTTATAGCACGGTGTATGTGGTTGAGCATGACGGTCAGTTAGATACTTTAATCATTCCTGTTCGCGGTTATGGTTTGTGGTCCACCATGCAAGGCTTTATTGCACTTAAAGGTGACCTCAACACAGTCGCAGGTTTCGGCTTTTACGAGCACGGCGAAACACCAGGCTTGGGCGGTGAAATTGACAACCCGAACTGGCGCGCCTTATGGCTCGATAAAAACCTATATGACAGTAATGATGAGCTCGCCATTCGCGTCATTAAGGGTAATGTGGATCAGAGTAGCCCAAGAGCTGCTAACCAAGTCGATGGCTTGGCTGGTGCAACATTGACCAGTAACGGCGTGACCTATTTGCTCCAGTTCTGGCTGGGTGAAAATGGCTTTGGTAGCTTTATTGAGCATTTACGTGCAGGGGAGGCGTAAAGATGTCACAGCCAACAATTAAACAAGTTGTACTTGACCCGCTGTTTAACAATAACCCCATTGGCTTACAGATCCTGGGTATCTGTTCGGCATTGGCGGTTACCACTAACGTTGAAACAGCGTTGGTGATGTCAGTTGCACTGACCTTGGTTACAGCGTTCTCGAATATGTTTATTTCGATGATCCGCAAGCAAATCCCAAGCTCAATCCGCATGATTGTGCAGATGGTGATTATTGCTTCCTTGGTAATCGTGGTTGACCAAGTATTAAAAGCATACGCGTACTCGCTTTCTAAGCAGCTCTCAGTGTTCGTCGGTTTGATTATTACCAACTGTATTGTGATGGGCCGTGCGGAAGCATTTGCCATGTCTAATCCACCGGTAATTTCATTCTTTGACGGTGTGGGTAACGGCTTAGGCTATAGCGTTATGTTGATCGTGTTGGGGATTATCCGTGAGCTGTTTGGTGCGGGTAAGTTAATGGGTTACACCATTCTTCCTACCATCAACGACGGCGGCTGGTACTTACCGAACGGTATGTTGTTATTACCACCTTCGGCATTCTTCTTAATTGGTTTAATTATTTGGGCATTGCGCATGTGGAAAAAGGAGCAGGTGGAAGAGCCTGACTTTAGCATTGCTGCGCACACTCAAGAGAAGGAGGCGTACTGATGGAACATTACATCAGCTTATTTGTTAAGGCGGTTTTCGTTGAAAACATGGCTTTGGCATTCTTCTTGGGTATGTGTACCTTTATTGCGATCTCCAAAAAAGTGGAAACCGCAATTGGTCTAGGTATTGCGGTTGTGGTAGTGCAGGTGATTACTGTGCCGGCCAACAACCTGATTTATACCTACTTGCTTAAAGACGGTGCTTTGGCGTGGGCAGGCTTGCCTGACGTTGATCTTAGCTTCTTAGGTTTGCTCAGCTATATCGGGGTGATTGCCGCGATTGTGCAAATTCTAGAAATGCTCCTCGATAAGTTTGTGCCGGCGCTATATAACGCGTTGGGCGTGTTCTTACCGTTGATCACGGTAAACTGCGCCATTATGGGTGGTACCTTATTTATGGTGGAGCGTGACTACAACTTCACTGAAAGTACTGTGTACGGCCTGGGTTCAGGTTTCTCGTGGGCGTTAGCCATTGCCTTACTGGCGGGTATTCGTGAGAAGCTAAAATACAGCGATGTACCCCACGGTCTACAGGGCTTGGGCATCACCTTTATAACGATTGGCTTAATGTCATTAGGCTTTATGTCATTTTCCGGCATTCAACTGTAAGGAGTAGCGAGTAATGGACTTCGAGATTTTTCTCGCTATAGGCATGTTCACCGCCATTGTACTGGCCCTAGTAGTGATGATTCTTATCGCTCGTGCGCGCCTGGTAGCTAGCGGTGATGTAGCCATTGTTATCAATGACGAGCGTACCGTTACGGTACCGGCTGGTGATAAATTGCTACAAACCTTAGCGGGTAACGGTATTTTTATTCCTTCCGCTTGCGGCGGCGGGGGCACCTGTGGCCAGTGTGGTTGTGTGGTCAGTAGTGGTGGCGGTGAAATGCTGCCCACTGAAGAGTCACACTTTACCAAACGCGAGGCTAAAGAAGGCTGGCGCTTAACCTGTCAAGTTACAGTTAAGCAGGATATGGAGATTGTGGTCCCAGAAGAGATTTTTGGGGTTAAGAAGTGGGAGTGTGAGGTAGAGTCAAACCCGAACGTGGCAACCTTTATTAAAGAGTTGACCTTGCGTATTCCTGACGGTGATGATGTGAACTTCCGCGCTGGTGGTTATGTGCAATTGGAGTGTCCGCCACACGTGGTGCACTACAAAGACTTCGACATTCAGCCGGAATTCCATGCCGACTGGGATAAGTTTGATATTTGGCGTTACACCTCTACGGTGACCGAGCCAACCATTCGCGCTTACTCTATGGCCAACTACCCGGAAGAAACCGGTATCGTTAAGTTTAATATCCGTGTAGCAACGCCGCCACCAGGCCGTGATGATTTGCCACCTGGCATTATGTCCTCGTGGGTATTTAGCTTGAAGCCCGGTGATAAAGTCACTGTGTACGGTCCGTTTGGTGATTTCTTCGCCAAAGACACCGATGCAGAAATGGTCTTTGTTGGTGGTGGTGCTGGTATGGCGCCAATGCGTTCGCATATCTTTGACCAACTTAAGCGTCTCAATAGTAAGCGTAAAATCAGCTTCTGGTACGGTGCGCGTTCATTGCGTGAAGCGTTTTACGTTGATGAGTACGACAAGCTGCAAGAAGAGAATGAGAACTTCACTTGGCACTTAGCGTTATCTGATCCATTGCCAGAAGATAACTGGGAAGGTCCGACAGGGTTTATTCATAATGTGCTTTATGAAAACTACTTGAAAGATCACCCAGCACCTGAAGACTGTGAGTTCTACATGTGTGGACCACCAATGATGAACCAGGCGGTCATCAAATTGTTGGAAGACTTAGGCGTAGAGCCAGAAAATATCATGCTTGATGACTTTGGAGGCTAATATGCTACGCAACCTATTACGGGGAGCGTGTTTAGTTTCGATGTTAGTTGTTACGCTCAGTGCTTGCGAAAGCAGCACTGAGCGTATTGAAGTGCTGTCCGGCCCAGCCCAAGGCAGCACTTACACCATCAAGTATGTTTACAATACAACAACACCTGCAGCTGATGCTGTGGGTGTTGCGGTACAAAGTATTTTAGATGAGGTCGATCGGCAAATGTCGACCTATCGTTTAGACTCAGATCTCGCCCGTTTTAATCAGTCCCCCGCCAACACTTGTATGACCATGCCGCAACCGGTGCTGGATTTGGTCCAGTATGGTTATGAGTTATCCGAGCTCAGTGAAGGCGCTTTCGATCTAACCCTTATGCCCTTATTAAATGTTTGGGGCTTTGGCCCGCAATCACGGAAGAAAACCGTACCCAGTGCTGAGGCAATTGCTGCAGCCAAAGCACAAACAGGCTATCAGCATGTGCGGGTAGTGGATGATCAGCTGTGTAAAGATGCTGCTGTTCAGGTTGATCTAAATAGCATTGCGGCGGGTTATACGGTTGATCGAATCAGTCAGCGTTTTGCTGAGTTGGGCATTAAGAACTATATGATTGAGGTTACCGGCGAATTAATTGCGGCTGGGCGTAAGCCGGATGGTTCACCTTGGTTAATTGCTTTAGAGCAGCCTTTAGGTGACGGACAACGAGTTGTTCAGCGCATACTTGAGCTGGATGGCTATGGGGTTAACACGTCCGGTGATTATCGTAATTATTTTGAAGAAGACGGGGTGCGGTTTTCTCACACCATTGACCCACAAACGGCGGCACCCATCAGTCATCGACTGGCTTCGGTCACTGTAGTTGATCGTTCGACCTTACATGCTGATGGTTTAGGTACACTGTTGTTAGTACTTGGCCCTGAGCGTGGTTTAGCTTTTGCAGAAAAGCATAAAGTTGCTGCTTTTTTTGTGCTACGAGAGGACAATGACTTTATAACGCAAGTGAGCTCAGAGTTTTCCAGGATTTTTCCTGAAGGAGGTAACCAATGAGCGGGTTTATATTATTTTTAGTGGTTTTTGCGGTCATGGCACTGGTTGTGCTCGGCATGTCTGCCGGTGTTTTGGCTGGACGAGCGCCAATTGCTGGATCCTGTGGCGGTATCGCCAACTTAGGCATTGAGAAAGAGTGCTCTATCTGTGGTGGCGTGCGTGAAAAGTGTGATGAGGTGAGTACTCAGCAAGAGGCTTTAGCGCAGAATGCGGTACAAGCTTATGACGCGACTAAGCGTTAATAACTCGATGTTGGTTATGCAGGCTTAATAGGCCAATTTATTGGATGTGCGTATCAGTGTTGATTGGCTGCACACTGGGCATGTTGTGAAGGAGTCAAAATGGCAATTTACAACTACGATGTAGTTATTTTAGGTTCAGGACCTGCGGGAGAAGGGGCAGCCATGAATGCTGCAAAAGCAGGTCGTAAGGTTGCTGTTGTAGAAAGTCGTGGTGTGCTCGGAGGCAGCAGTACGCACTTAGGGACAATCCCATCGAAAGCATTGCGTCACTCGGTGCGTCAAATTTTACGTTTTAATACCAGCACGCTGTTTAGACAGATTGGTGAGCCACGTTGGTTTTCATTTCCTGATGTACTGAAAAACGCTGCCAGTGTGATTGAGCGTCAAGTTGCCTCGCGCACCAGTTACTTTGCGCGCAACCGCATTGATGTGTACTTCGGCACTGCAAGCTTTGCTGATGAGCACACCATTGATGTGGTAGGACCAAGTCGGGTTGAAAAATTAGTGGCCAATGAAATTATTATTGCCACAGGTTCACGTCCGTATCGCCCAGCGGATGTTGATTTTAATCACCCACGGATTTATGACAGCGATACGATTTTAAGCTTGAGCCATACTCCGCGCCGTTTAATTATTTACGGTGCTGGAGTGATTGGTTGCGAATATGCATCAATCTTTAGTGGTCTTGGCGTATTGGTTGACTTGATTGACAACCGTAATCAGCTGTTGAGCTTCTTGGATGATGAGATTTCCGATGCGTTGAGTTATCACTTGCGCAGTAACAACGTACTAGTGCGCCACAATGAAGAGTATGAGCGCATTGAAGGCGTGGATAAAGGTGTTATTTTACACCTTAAGTCCGGTAAAAAGATTAAAGCTGATGGTTTTTTATGGTGTAACGGCCGTACCGGTAACACAGACCAGCTTGGCTTAGAAAACATTGGTTTAACCGCTAATAGCCGAGGTCAGGTTGATGTGGATGAGTACTACCGCACTGCTGTGCCGACGATTTATGCAGCAGGTGATGTGATTGGTTGGCCAAGTCTTTCCAGTGCCGCCTATGACCAAGGTCGTTCAGCGGCAGGTAATATTATTGATGAAGATGCCTGGCACTTTGTTGATGATGTTCCTACAGGTATTTATACCATTCCAGAAATTAGCTCGATTGGTAAAACTGAGCGTGAGTTGACTGAAGCTAAAATACCTTATGAAGTGGGTAAGGCGTTCTTTAAAAGCATGGCCCGTGCGCAGATTTCGAACGAGCCAGTGGGCATGTTGAAAATACTGTTCCACCGTGAAACCTTAGCCATTTTAGGTGTGCATTGCTTTGGCTATCAAGCCTCGGAAATTGTTCACATTGGCCAAGCGATTATGAATCAGCCGGGTGAAGCCAATACGTTAAAGTATTTTATTAATACCACGTTTAACTTTCCAACCATGGCCGAAGCCTATCGCGTCGCTGCTTACGATGGCATGAACCGACTTTTTTAAGCGGCTCCGGTCAGTGGTCTGATTCGGTCGGAGCCTATTTGGAACAACGCTTCAGTGATTCTCAAGGGTGGCAATGGCCAAACCGGGAAAGTCAGTAATCAGACTGTCCGCACCCATGGTAGCGAGTTGGCGCATCAGCGCTGGCTCGTTCACCGTCCAAACCGACACATGTAATCCTTTCTGTTGCGCTGTGTTCAAGCGCTGTTCTGTGGCCAAAGTCCGTTTAAGCACCAGCATGCTGCAATTGTAATGTAGTGCCGCCTTAATTGGATCAAACCAAGCATATTCAGCTACCAAGCCCCGTGCCAAATGCGGCGCAAGGCGTTGTGCTGCCCGCAAAACAGTGGCAGAACTGCTGGTGATAATGATTTTATCCTGTAGGGCAAAGCGGGCGCTAAGTTGATCAATAGCACGGACAATGCGCATTGCTTGCGAGGCTGAGGTGGTTTTGACTTCAAGTTGCCAGTGCTGAAAGGGGCAGAGTGCAAACAGTTGCTCAAGGCTAGGAATGGGGCAAGGTGTTGGCCAAGGTACGCTGTTGTGGCGAGCATCCATTTGCAACAATTGCGCAGCGCTGTATTGACTGACCTTGCCGCGGCGACCTGTGGTGCGCTTTAACGTGGGGTCATGAATAACAATCAGTTGATCATCTTTAGATAAGTGCAAGTCCAGTTCACAGCGATCAACCCCGGCATTGAGGCACGCTTGAAAGCTGGCTAAGGTGTTTTCAGGTGCTTCACCACGTGCGCCACGGTGGCCGTAAATCAAAGTCATGCTGGCATTGTCCTAAGCGGTTATTGCGGTTTGCTAATTCTGTTCACCGCAGTGCGAGTTGAATAAACAGTACAGATTGCTTGCTGCACAAGGGTAGAGCTGTTAGCGCAACTGTGTTTAATGCATGTTGATTGTGACTGATTTTAACTCAAACGATCACATTTGTTGCTTGGACATCTCTCTGTGAGAGAATTTGCAGTGCGGTTTCAGGCTCAATGCGCTAGTATTCGCAGCGGTCTAGGCTATCTTGGCTGCACTGACTGAATCTATGACTGGCAGAGCGGTCTGAGGTTTACCTGGCGCGTAATTAACAGCCAATCTATCGAATTATCTGTGAATGTATCCATTATGTTTCGACCTTTAGCTTTATTTATAGGTATGCGCTACACGCGTGCCAAACGTCGCAATCACTTTATTTCTTTTATTTCTTTAACCTCCATGGCCGGTTTGGCTTTGGGTGTGTTAGTAATGATTTTAGTGTTGTCGGTGATGAACGGTTTTGACCGCGAGTTACGTACGCGAATTTTGGGCATGGTGCCCCATGCCACGGTCAGTTCCTATACGCCACTGGATGACTGGCAAACAGTGGGCGAACAAGTGCTGGAGCATCCTGATGTGCTCGCAGTTGCGCCCTTCACACAATTACAAGGCATGCTCACTCATAGCGGCAGTGTGCAGCCGGTGTTAGTCAATGGCGTGTTACCCAGTGCTGAAAAAAATGTTTCAATTATTGATGAGCATATGGTGGCAGGCAGCCTAGATGCGCTGGCGGGTGGAGAATTTGGCATTATCATAGGCCAGCAAACTGCAGCGCGCTTTAACGCTTCGGTGGGCGAGAAGCTGACCTTTGTTCTGCCGGAAGCATCCATTACCCCTGCTGGTGTCTTTCCGCGCTTAAAGCGTTTTACTGTGGTGGGTATCTTTAAAGTGGGAGCTGAGCTGGACAGTTCTTTGGCGCTGATTCATCTGGAAGATGCCGCGCGTTTATCACGCTGGCAGACCCATCAAGCGGAAGGAGTGCGTTTAAAGCTGGGTAACTTATTTGATGCCCCGCGTGTGTCTTGGGAGATTGCTCGCAGTTTGCCGGGCAGTGATTTGCATCCGCGCGATTGGACGCGCAGCCATGGCAGTCTGTTCCAAGCCATTCAAATGGAAAAAACCATGATTGCTTTGTTGTTATTGCTGATTGTGGCGGTGGCAGCGTTTAATATTATTTCTACTTTAGTGATGGTGGTCACCGATAAAAAAGCCGATATTGCTATTTTACGCACTCTGGGTGCGTCACCGGGGCAAATTATGGCGATCTTTATGGTGCAAGGTTCTTTGATCGGCATTGTCGGTACACTGATTGGCGGTGTGTTAGGTGTGGTCAGCGCGTTACATGTCACCACGTGGGTGGCAGGTCTAGAAAAGCTCTTTGGTCATCAGTTTTTAAGCTCCGATGTATATTTTATCAGTTACTTGCCGTCTGAGTTACGGGGTAGCGATGTGTTGCTGATCTGTGGTTCGGCATTGTTAATGAGCTTTTTAGCTACGCTATATCCAGCGTGGCGCGCATCACGGACTGAACCTGCGGAGGCTTTGCGTTATGAGTAATTCAGCTGTTTTAGAATGCCGTAATTTAGCTAAAAGCTACAGTGAAGGCCCCGTTGAAGTGCAGGTGTTGCAAGGGGTTGAATTACTGTTAAAACCCGGCGAGCGGGTGGCTATTGTGGGCAGCTCCGGATCTGGCAAAACCACCCTGTTAAATATGCTGGGTGGTTTGGATACGCCCAGTTCCGGCAGTGTCTGGTTGGCTGGTGAGGAACTGTCGGCGTTATCGGAGAAAAAACGTGGCCGATTACGTAATCGAGCATTGGGTTTTGTCTACCAGTTTCACCATTTGTTGTCTGAGTTTAATGCCCTGGAGAACGTGTGCATGCCGTTATTGATTGGCAGTTTGCCAGTGCAGGAAGCGCGACAACGGGCTGAAGCATTATTAACCCGAGTGGGCCTTGATTCACGGATTCACCACAAACCTTCCGAGTTGTCCGGTGGTGAGCGTCAGCGGGTAGCGATTGCCCGGGCGCTGGTTAATCAGCCCAAGTTAGTACTGCTGGATGAGCCAACCGGTAACCTTGACCGGACCACGGCACAAACTATTCAAGAATTGATATTAGAATTATCAATCTCATTGGGTACGGCGTTTTTAGTGGTGACCCATGATCCTGCTTTGGCACAGCAAATGGATCGTATTTTGACCTTAGAAGAGGGGCGCTTGGTACCTCTAGCTAAAGATGTATCTGAAAGCTAATTAATTACCCAGAGCAGGGCGATGAAAGACCGTGCTTTTATAAGGCCAGCAAAGCATACAAATGATCAATGAGTACCGTGCAGGTGCCGTGGCAAGCGCAGCCAAGGATGGCGTAGCGCCTGAATTACGCCAGGATGGCGTGTTGAGGGAAGAACGGCACTTGCACGGTGCGGCATGCGCAATATATAAATTATAGATAGTTCATATTTAAGCTAAACACACCTCAATCACTTCAATTTGCTCAAGGGTTAGATAGCGCCAACGCACCTGCACATCATAAAACTGCACGCCGTAGATGCGTTCTGGGGTTGGCTGTTGATAGGCTGGCCGCGGATCTTGAGCTAAACATTGCTCAATCAACTCTACCAGTGGTTGCTCTAAGCGTTGTGCATGCTGTTGTGCTTGGGTTAATGCTGCAGCGAGCCAGTACACTTGGATTAACTCAGGTGCGCTGGCGGCAATGGTATTGCGCGCGCTGGGCAAACTGTCGGCATACGGCACATAGGGTTTAATATCCAGTACTGGCGTACCGTCTAATAAATCAATGCCTGAGATCCATAAACGCCCAGTTTCTGCACGCTCTAACCGTACTGCTGACTGACCGATGCCATTGGGGCGGTGGGTGGCGCGACTGGCAAAGACACCAATACTTTTATTGCCACCGAGGCGTGGTGGGCGCACTTTTAAGCGCGGCGTACTTTCCAGAGCTTGATGGAACAGAAAAATCACCCAAATATGGCTGATGGCCTCTAAACCAACGATGGCATCGGCTTGATCATAAGGTGGCAGCAATTCAATGCACCCTCGGGCAGCAGGTGCCAATAAGGGCTGACGTGGAATGGCAAATTTTTCTTTAAAGCATGAGCGCACATAACCAATGGGTTTGACAGTGTAGGTCATGGTCTTGTCTCCAGAGGTATTGACGGTGCTGTGCGCTAACATCGCAGCAACACAGCACCAACAATAGTTTTAGCCTGCGACCAGCACCCGTATGGCTTCAAGGCGTAAAGCTGCTTTGCCAAACATGTCGATACCTTGCTCCTGATAAGCACGCAAAGTATCGATTTCCTCGTCACGGACGCTGGGGTTAATGGCTTGTAGCGCCGTTAAGCGGTTGATCTCCTCATCCATGCTGGCAGTAAACTCCGCACAAGCCTGTGCGACACGTTCAGCATGACGGGGTTGCATAGTTTTTTCTGCATTAGCAACCAGCGGCAATAAGGTGTCACGCTGGGCACGGGCAAATTTGCTGGCACTGGAGCGTGGTACACTTTTGAGTTGATCATTCAAGGTTTCAAAACTGACATGGGCAGCTAGATCATTACCTTTATCATCGAGCAAGCAGCGCAGAGCGATTGGCGGTAAAAAACGGCCCAGCTGCAGATGCTTTGGAGCAATGGCTTCACTGACAAACAGCAGCTCAACCAGCATGGTACCGGCTTTTATCGCTTTGTTTTTCAGCAAGGCCACTGCGGTATTGCCCATAGAGCCGGACAGAACTAAATCCATCCCGCCTTGCACCATAGGGTGCTCCCAAGTAATAAACTGCATATCTTCGCGGCTCAGTGCCAGTTCGCGATTGTAGGTAATAGTCACGGCTTCATCACTGCCCAGTGGAAACTCAGCATCCAACATTTTTTCACTGGGACGTAAAATAAAGGCGTTTTCTGAATGGTCATCACTGTGGATGCCAAAAGCATTAAACAATTGTTCCATATAGATCGGTAGCGCAAAGCTGGCGTCTTGCTGCTCAATGGCTTCGACCAATGCTTGTCCGCGCCCAGCACCACTGGAGTTAATTTCCAATAAACGGTCGCGCCCTTGTTCCATTTCGCTTTCCAGTTGCACACGAACCGTACTGGCTTCATCTAACAGGGCTTGCCAATCTGCGCTGTTGTCAGCATCCAGCAATAAGCTGTCCATTTGTTCAGCAAACTGCAGCTGTAAAGCATTGCCGGTTGGGCAAGTGGCTAAAAAGGCATTGAGGCCGTGTTGATACCATTCAAATACCCGCTGTTGCGCGGTGCCGGAAAAGTAAGGCACATGCACTTCAATGGTGTGCTGCTGACCAATGCGATCCAAACGACCAATACGCTGCTCAAGTAGATCAGGGTGCTGGGGTAAATCGAACAACACTAAATGATGGCTGAACTGAAAGTTGCGGCCTTCACTGCCAATTTCTGAACAGAACATCACCTGCGCGCCAAATTCATCATCGGCGAACCAAGCAGCGGCGCGATCGCGCTCAATAATGCTCATGCCTTCATGAAAGGTGGTGGCGGGAATGCCTGATCGAATGCGCAACGCATCATCCAGATCCAGTGCTGTTTCGGCATGGGCACAAATCACCAGCACTTTTTCCTGTTTAAGGCTTTTCAGCGTATCCAGCAACCAGTCCACACGGGGATCAAACTGCCACCAGCGCTCTGCAGTACTGGGTTCCTCAGTTTCTTCCAGCGACAGCATAGCCAGAGCATCTGCATATAACTCAGGATAAAGCTGTGCATGCAACTCAACAGGGTTGCTCAAGTATTGCTCAGGGCAGGGCAGCGGTGCGGCATGCAGCTTACGTTCTGGAAAACCTGAAATAGCCGCGCGAGTATTACGAAATAATAAACGTCCCGTGCCGTGGCGATCTAACAGTTCACGCATCAAACGCGGTGCAGCTTGTGTATCACCGGCATGAAAGGCACTGATCAGCGCTTGGCTACTATCGCCTAAAAACCTTTGTAGAGTGTCTTGCGCAGCGCTGCTGAGTTGCTGCTGATCCAGTAGCTCGCGCACAGCATCAGCGATAGCTTGATAGTGCTGACTCTCTTCGCGGAAAGCGGTTAAGTCATGAAAGCGGTGCGGGTCCAGCAAGCGTAAGCGCGCAAAGTGGCTGTCTTGGCCTAACTGCTCCGGGGTTGCGGTCAGCAGTAGAACGCCTGGGGTGATGCCGGCTAACTGCTCCACCAGCTGATAAGCAGGACTGGGTTGCTCGGGATGCCAGACTAGATGATGCGCTTCATCAACCACCATAATATCCCAATCACAGTTAGATAGAGCCTCTTGGGCAGCTTCATCTGCCAGTAGCCAGTTCATCGAGACCAAAGCGATTTGGCACTCTTCAAAAGGGTTTTCCGCTTCGCTATCAAGGAAGCGTTCGGCATCAAATAGCGCGACATCCAAGTTAAAGCGCCGGCGCATTTCTACCAGCCATTGGTGTTGCAGGGTTTCTGGGACTATTAATAAGATACGACTGGCGCGGCCACTGAGCAGCTGGCGATGAATAATCAAGCCTGCTTCAATGGTTTTCCCTAAACCAACTTCATCCGCCAGCAAGACGCGCGGCGCAATACGGTCCGCAACTTCTTGGGCAATATGTAGTTGATGGGCGATCGGTTGCGCGCGCACGCCAGCCAAGCCCCACAAATTGGATTGCTGCATCTCGCTATTATGCTGCAACGAGTTAAAGCGCAAGGTGAACCAAGGTAAAGGGTCAACCTGGCCAGCGACCAAACGATCACTGGCCATGCGAAACTGAATAAAGTTGGATAATTGTGTTTCTGGTAGCAGGCAGTCGTCATTATCACTGTCAAAACCGTGATAAATCAGTAGACCATCAACTTCACTGACTTGACTAACGGTCATGCTCCAGCCGTCAAAGTGACTGATCTCATCCCCAGGTACAAAGCGCACACGGGTTAACGGGGCATTACGTTGCGAGTATTGGCGAGTCTCTCCTGTGGCTGGGTATAAAATGGTGAGTAAACGACCATCACAGGTAAGAACTGTGCCTAGGCCCTGATCTGCTTCGCCGTCACTGATCCAGCGTTGTCCAGGTTGATACTGCTGCGTCATGCTTGTCTCCGCGTAATGTAAAAAGCGCGTCATGATAACGGATACTCGCGCATAGAACACGTTTCAATCTTTGCGTTTGTGTGTAAAACTATTTGTCAGGAGCAATGTATTAAAATGTATAAGATAGTTTAATGCTGCAATGAATGTTTTAAAGTCGAAGCATTCAGCTGTGCTTTATTTGGGCCTAAAGCCGTGTATTGAGGCTTGTACTGACAGTTGGTTTGGAACAGCACCGCTATTAAAGCGTTAATGTGTGGGTGATTGTATGAGTAATAAAACGTCAGAAAATATTGTTGACCTGAGCAGTGAACGTCATCGACGGGTGCATGATTTAAACGAAAAGCGTCTGCAAGGCGTTCGTGCAGCTTTTGTCAAAGCGTTACCGCTGAGCAAAACTACTGCAAAAGCCAAGAGTAAGCCTAAGAAAAAGAGTTAAAATAGCGCTATCCAAGCCTATTCAGCACAGACAGGGATTTTATTGACCTCTATCAATACCACATCAGCTGTTGAGCTGTACCTTTAGAATAAGTAATCAACAGACATGAGGAGATTGCCATGTTTATGGATGTAGTGGTTTTTGCCGGCATAGGAACAGTCGCCCTTATGGTCGCTTTCTTCTTCGGTCTATTTTATTTTGTTAGAAAAGTAGAGCAGGATCGCAAGTCGGACTAATCTCCTCTAACAGCAGAGCACGCAAGGCAATTTGGGCAACTTAGGTTGCCCTTTTTTTTGCCTATCGATTCAATTAAGTTCCGAGAGCCGTTTGAGGGCGCCATCACTAACACCTCAAACAGCGATTTGCATGGCTTTTTAACTGGGGATGTAGTGATTAATCAGTGCGCGTAAAGCAGCCGGCTTAACTGGTTTGGCTAAAAAACTTAAGCTCGCTGCGTGTACTTGACTGATCAGTTCGGGGCGGGCATCAGCGCTAATCACAATGCCAGGGATAGGCGCATCGAACTCTTCACGTAACCACGACATTAATGCTAGTCCAGTGTCACCATCAGCTAAATGGAAATCCACCAGAGCAATGTCAGGTGTTATGCCACTTTCAATAATGCTGGCGCATTCGTCGCGATTACTTGCAGTGAATACTTCACAACCCCAGCGCGACAGCAAACTGTGCATACCGACTAATATACTGCGTTCGTTATCAATACAGAGTACCCGCACACCTGCTAATGCTTGAGTTATGCTCTTGTCTGCCTGAGTTGGCGCTTTGGGTTTGTGCAGTTGGCCGCGATACAAGGGCACGCTGATACTAAAAACGCTGCCTTTATCGAGCCAAGAATGCACATCAATTTGATGGCCGAGAACTTTGCTGAGGCCATCGGCAATGGCTAGACCCAACCCTAAACCTTTCTCCTCACGAGTTTGGTGGCTATCAAGGCGTTTAAACTCTTCAAAGATAAATTGTAACTTATCTTCTGGGATACCTTGCCCTTTGTCCCATACATCAATCCGTACTTTCTCACCTTGACGGCGTACCCCAAGCAGAACACTGCCATTGGCATAGCGGAAGGCGTTGGTCAGGAAGTTTTGTACAATGCGGCGCAGTAGTTTAGGATCGCTGACCACATTGAGTGATGTGTTACGTAAGCGAAAGTCCACACCTTGCTGTTCAGCCAGTACACTAAACTCTGCGCCCAATGCTTCCAGCCAAGGACCTAGCGCGAAGGGTTTACTGTTGGGCGTAATACGGCCGCTTTCCAGACGCGAAATATCCAATAAATCACTGATTAAGTCCTCAGCAGAACGCAGTGAGCTGTCAAGGTTTTTAACCAGATCTTGTGCATCCTCAGGCAGAGCTTCTTGATGGGACAGAGCAGCGGAAAATAACCGCGCGGCATTTAGCGGTTGCATCAGATCATGACTTACTGCAGCTAAAAAGCGCGTTTTAGATTGGTTAGCACTTTCTGCCACATGCTTTGCCTTGCTAAGCTCTATATTTAACTGAGAGAGCTCATGGGTCCGTTCGCTGACCCGTTGTTCCAGATTTTCATTGGCAATCTTGAGCGCTTTTTCTGCTTTACGGAACGCGGTAATGTCAGTAAAGCTCATCACAAAACCGCCGCCAGGCATGGGGTTGCCGATCAACTCAATAACTCGACCGTTGGGAAATACTCGCTCAGAAGTGTGCGCATTACCTTGACGCATCCAGTGCAAGCGTTTATTGACATGGTCGTCCAAGTCACCTGGCCCACACAGGCCTTTTATAGCATTATGACGAATAATATCGGCCACAGGGCGGCCCACTTTAATTAGATCGTCTGGATAATCGAACAGCTTTAAATAGCGACTGTTCCAAGCCACTAAGCGCAGTGAGCGGTCAACTACGCTAATTCCTTGGGTGATATTTTCAATGGCTCCTTGCAGCAGAGTGCGGTTGAACTGCAGCACTTGCGATGCTTCACCAACGATACGCACCACATCCTCCACATACATCTCGCGACCTTCAATGGCGGCTTTAACCACTACACGGGTGGATGAAGCACCGAGTACACCGTTAAGTAAGCGCTCGGTGTGTGCAACCCAGTCACTGCTGGCTATTTCGTCCGGATTAAACTCCAAACGCTTCTTGTAAGCAAAGCGAATAAAGCTTTGTTTGGCCCGATCCTCGCCAACAAAACGACCGGCTAATGTGAGTAAGTCGCTGACCCGTACACTAAATGTCTGCCGCCCACCGACATGTTGGCCAATAAAGCGACTGGCTTGCCAGTGTTCAGAAACACGTGTCTTTGAGAAGAAGGAGACCAGCACAAAAAGTAAAAAGTTACCGCTTAAGGAAAGAAAAACACCAAGGGTCATCGGGTCGATAGGTAAGTCAAACGGTTGACTAGTAAGCCAGGTCAAACCAGGGAATGATGCTAAAGGCCAGTCCATGCTACTAGCAATTAAAGGTAAAACCAGGGTATAGCCCCAGAGGAGCGAGCCGGCAATTAAGCCAGCAAATACGCCTTGTCGGTTTGCTGGCTTCCAAATCAAAGCGCCCAGCATGGCTGGGGCAAGCTGGGTTAGAGCGGCAAAAGCAATTTGCCCTGTGGTCGCCAAGCTGGTGTTGGCGCCCAACAAGCGATAGCTGGTATAGGACAGGAGTAAAATGATAATAATGCTCAAGCGTCGCGACGTTAGCATCCAATAGCGAAAGGCTTCAAAGGGTCGCTCAGAGGTGCGTGCAGCGAGCATTGAGGGCAGCAGTATATGGTTGGAAATCATAATGGCGAGGGTGACGGCAGCAACGATAACCATGCCCGTTGCCGCAGAGGCACCACCAATAAAAGCTACAATCGCCAGTCCTGGGTAGCCTTCTGCCAATGGTAGGCTGATCACAAATGAGTCCGGTACTACAGTATTCGGTAAGCGCAGTTGCCCAGCTAAAGCGATGGGAATCACAAACAAAGCGACTAGTAATAGGTAGAGTGGGAAGACCCAGCGCGCAATACGTAAGTCAGCGTAATCATTGTTCTCTACCACCGAGACGTGAAACTGGCGTGGCAAGGTATAGATAGCCATCACGGCTACGCAGGTTTGCACAATCATGGCCGGCCAGTTGGTGGCTTCACTCCAGTATGATTCAAGTTTTGGCGCTGCTTTGGCTTGCTGCCACAGATCACCAAAACCGTTATATAGTCCATACATGGCAAAAAGACCCACCGCCATAAAGGCCATCAGTTTCACCAACGATTCAAAAGCGATAGCAAACATTAAACCCCGGTGGTGTTCGGTGACATCTAAATTGCGGGTACCAAATAAAATCGTAAATAAAGCTAAAGCAACAGTGACTATTAGCGCGGTATCTTGTGCATGGATGCCAGTGGCATTGGCGGAGGCGCCGGTTAATAAATTCACCCCTAACACAATACCTTTAAGCTGCAAGGCAATATAAGGCAGCACCCCAACCAAGCAAATTAAAGTCACCACAACCGCTAAGCGCTGTGATTTGCCATAACGAGCAGCAATAAAATCAGCAATTGAAGTGATGTTTTCTTGCTTGCTGATAATGACCATTTTTTTGAGCACCCAAGGTGCAAAGGTCAGCAGTAAAATCGGGCCGATATAGATGGGTAAAAAAGACCAGATTTGTTCAGCGGCTTGTCCGACAGAGCCAAAAAAAGTCCAGCTACTGCAGTACACTGCCAGGGACAAACTGTAAACGGTTGAGCGCATGCGCGGACTGACAGTTGTGCCGCTGCGGTCACCATAAAACGCAATGGCAAATAAAAGCGCCATATATACCAGTGCAACCAGTGCGACCAGCCCTGTGGAAATTGACATTGATCTGACCCGAGAATAGATACGATGCAATTATATTAAGGAAAACTGTCGGTATAAGATAGCAGCTGCTTTTATCTGCGCTGCCGTAGCGTGATAGGCTTAATTGGAATAGGTTGCGCGATTTTTACCGCGCTGGATAGCAGTGGTTTTACTGTATTGACTGGCTGACTTTACGGTGACACATGGCGATTAGAGTTTTGTGTTGCTGGTAGCGGGTTAAGCGACTGCGCAGGCACTCAGGCAATTGCTGAGTCTGTTTAAAGCCGAGATTGCGGTAAAATGATTCCAGTTGCGGATGGCAAAATAACCAAATTGGCTGATCCGGATAAAAGTTTTGCAGCTGTTGAATCAAGCAGCGAGCTACACCCTGTTGGCGATTCTCTGGCGCCGTGAATAAACTGGTCAGCCAAAATCCATCCGCCGCAGGTGAAAGACAGACTCCGGCTATAACTGCTGGATTGCGTACCACCCAAGCCTCTGCTTGCTGGGTTATGCGCATTGGGCTGTTGTGGTAGCGGTAAAGTTTCTTGAGTAGCGTATGCTGATTTTTTGCTAAAAGATGCACGCTAAACTTTGTCGAGTGGTGTCCCATGAGCTACCGTTGTCCTTATCGCTTGGAGATATTGTATACAGGCATCTGCAGTAACAGCTATAAGTTAGGCCTGAGTGAAGCATTATGAGTACTATTTTAATCGTTGAAGATGATCTGCGTTTGGCACAGCTGATTTGTGAGTACCTAGAGGGGCATGGCTTTACTCTATTGTTAGAAAGAGATGGCCATTTAGCTGTACAGCGGATTGTTGACGAGCAACCTGACTTGGTTGTTTTAGATCTAATGCTGCCGGGGTTGGACGGGTTTTCCATTTGCCGCAAAGTGCGCAGTGATTATCAAGGCCCTATTCTAATGCTCACTGCACGGACCGATGACGTGGACCAAGTGCAAGGACTTGAGCAGGGCGCCGATGACTATGTCTGCAAGCCGGTGCGACCGCCGGTATTGTTGGCGCGGATAAAGGCCTTATTACGCAGAACAGATAATTTAGGTCTTGCAGAGACTACACCGCAGGTGCTTATCTTTGGTCAGCTGACAATTGATAATGCCAGGCGCAGTGCTTTTTTAGCGGATCAGCAGATTGACTTGACCGGTGCTGAGTTTGATTTGCTCTGGTTGCTAGCCAGTCACGCCGGCACCCCTTTGTCGCGAGAAGTTATCTTTAGTGAGTTACGTGGCATTGAGTACGATGGGGTGGATCGTTCCATTGATGTGCGCGTATCAAAAATTCGCCCGCGCATTGGCGATAACAGTGAGCAACCTAAAGTGATCAAAACTATTCGTAATAAAGGTTATTTATTTGTACGCGAGGCGGCGCAAGAATTATCGTGAACTCTATATTTTTCAGAATCTACGGCGGCTTACTTGCGGTGCTTATTTTGACCGCAGGTTTTGGTGCGCTGGCGCTGCACTTAACCAATGAAATGCGCGCTGAGCAACACCGTGAGCGCTTAGCCAGTGGCACATTTCGTTTAATGGCCAGCAACTTGGTAGACCTGGATAGTTTGGAGCGACAGCGTGCAATTGCCTTATGGAGTCGATTGCTGGGTGTGCCGCTGCAGATACGCGCTGCACAGTCATTATCCCTTGATCGCAGCGATTTGGGGCAAGTGTTGCGCGGCAGAGTGTTGGTCAAGCGGGCTGAATCAACTCCCGCTCGAATTTACAGCCTTATAGATGCGCAGAAACAGCAGGTACTGGTAGCAGAAGTGTGGCGGGTTAGTGAGCAGTTGGCACGGGCTACTGTCTATTTGCTGTTGGATGAACTTGTTCGTTATCCAGCAAGAGAGCAGGCAGCGAGGCTGGCACAGCTGACTGAGGAGCACCAGTTTGGCTTTGATTTGCGCCTGCTCTCGGTGGATAAAACTGATTTGGATGCAGATCAGTTGCGCAGAATCGAAGAGGGCGACACCGTTATGGCGCTCGACCATGGCGGTGATGCGATTCGCGTGTTTGCTGGGGTCAATGAAACACCTTGGGTGTTGATGTTGGGGCCGGTGCGTCAAGTCCACGCATACCCTGCAAAATTGTTGCTGTTAATTGCTGCGTTGGGCTTGAGCATGATTGGCATCATCGTGTATTTATTGGTACGCCATTTAGAGCGTCGTCTGCAAGATATAGAAAGCGCTGCGTCAAGGATCACTAAGGGCTACTTAGGCGTGCAAGTTGCTGAAGGGGGCAATGATTCTATTGGGCGTCTGGCGGTGCGCTTTAATGAAATGGCGGCACGTTTAAAAGTATTGATTAATGTGCAAGGAGATATGGTTCGTGCTGTGGCTCATGAGTTACGCACGCCCCTGGCGCGTTTACGCTTCGGCCTGGATATGGCAGCCAGTGCTCAAGAGCAACAGACACGCACTAAGTATTTGGCTGGAATGGATCAAGATATTGAGGATATGGATACATTGCTCAACGAGATGTTGACTTATGCGGGGTTGGAGGCGGGGTTGCCATCCATTAACTTTCAGCCGGTTGAGATCAATGCGTTAATTGAGCAGGTTATCGATGAATTAGCACCTTTACGTTCCGAGATCACAGTGACTCAGATTAAAGACTCAGCTGCCGAGTGTTGGGTCGATGCTGAGCACAGATATATGCGCCAGGCTTTGCAGAATATAGTCAGTAACGCTCAACGCCATGCGCGCAGTCACGTATCGATCGAGTGCCGAATTGAGCAGGAGCTTTGCTATATAGTAGTGGAAGATGATGGTGATGGCATTGCTGAAGCGTTGCGTGAAAAAGTATTAACACCGTTTTTACGTTTAGATGACAGCCGTGCGCGAACGTCTGGTGGGCATGGTTTGGGTTTAGCTATAGTAAAGCGCATCATGCATTGGCATGCAGGGCGAATACGGATTGAGAGCAGCCAGACCTTAGGTGGTGCGCGGATGGTATTGGTATGGCCGCGCTATGCGTTGGGCGATAATGTGGACTAAGCTTCCTCTGAGCCGGTGTTACTGCGCTGAAAGCACAAAAATACAACTATTTTCACATTAGCCCTTTACAGCATCTTTAAAGCCTGTAGAATGCGCACCTCGTTAGGCAAACACAGCAACAACCGCTTAACGTAAGAGT
>CAZEZR010000045.1:0-22762 GCA_964516465.1 uncultured Thiopseudomonas sp.
TGCTGCCTTTTTTCATGGTGCGAATTTCTTTCTCACCAATCATCCACTCAGTGGACGGCAACTCTGGAACGTGTAACGAAACTACATCAGCCATGGCTAATAGTTCGTTGAGCGTGGCCACCTGCGTAGCGTTACCTAAAGGCAGCTTGGTTACTACGTCGTAGTAGAAAACGTCCATACCCAAGGCTTCTGCCAGTACGGAAAACTGCATACCAATTGAGCCATAGCCGATAATGCCGAGCTTTTTGCCGCGGATTTCGTATGAGTCAGTGGCGCTCTTCATCCAACCACCACGGTGACTGGCAGCGTTGCGCTCAGGGATACCACGCATCAGCATGATGGCTTGAGCTAACACTAACTCGGCTACCGAGCGGGTGTTGGAGTAGGGCGCGTTAAACACTGCAATACCACGCTCACGAGCGGCATTGAGGTCTACCTGGTTAGTACCGATGCAGAAACAACCCACTGCAATCAGTTTTTTCGCACACTCAAAAACATCTTCAGTGAGTTGTGTACGCGAGCGAATGCCAACAAAGTGAGCATCAGCGATTTTTTCTTTTAATTCTGCTTCTGGTAATGCACCGGTAATATATTCAATATTTGTATAACCAGCTGCATTAAGTGTATCTATTGCGTTCTGGTGAACACCTTCAAGAAGAAGAAAACGAATTTTGCTTTTATCAAGCGATGTTTTACTCATCTGCGTAGACCTGTTGTCCTAATGTGAATGGCAAGTTGACGGACAGTGAGAACTGACCGGAACGGCAAAAAATAAAGCCGGCCCGGGAATCGGCGTGAGGCGCGACTAGCGGGGTGCCCATGCTACCATAAGCAACAGAAAAAACAGCCAGCCTTATGACGTGAAGAGTCTTCAGGCAGACCATGAACAGTGTGAGAGTTCCCAAAATGACCGATCTTGCCCTTATAGAAGAGCTAAAAACCCTGGTTGATGCCGGTAAAGTACTGACCGATGCGGATTCATTAGAGGCTTACGGTAAGGACTGGACCAAGCACTTTGCTCCAGCCCCCGTTGCTATTGTCTTTCCAAAAACCACCGAGCAAGTGCAAGCTATTGTGCGCTGGGCCAACCAGCATAAGGTGGCGTTAGTGCCATCTGGCGGGCGTACCGGCTTGTCGGCCGGCGCAGTAGCGGCCAATGGTGAAGTAGTGGTGTCCTTTGACAACATGAATCAAATTGTGGCGTTTAATCAAACTGACCGTACTGTGGTGTGCCAACCCGGCGTGGCCACCCAGCAATTACAAATGTTTGCTGAAGATAAGGGTTTGTACTACCCAGTGGACTTTGCCTCGGCCGGTTCCAGCCAAATTGGCGGCAATATCGGTACCAATGCCGGCGGTATTAAAGTGATTCGCTATGGCATGACCCGTAACTGGGTGGCTGGTATGAAAGTGGTTACTGGTAAAGGTGATGTGCTGGAACTGAATAAAGATTTAATCAAAAACGCTACCGGCTATGATCTGCGCCAACTGTTTATCGGCGCTGAAGGCACTTTAGGTTTCGTCGTGGAAGCCACCATGCGTCTGGATCGTGCACCGAAAAATCTCACGGCTTTAGTGCTGGGTGCGCCAGATTTTGATTCCATCATGCCCGTACTGCATGCGTTTCAAAACAGCTTAGACCTCACGGCCTTTGAGTTTTTCTCCGATAAAGCGTTAGCTAAAGTGCTCGCCCGTGGTGATGTGCCAGCACCGTTTGAGACCGACTGCCCGTTTTATGCCTTAATTGAATTTGAAGCAGTGAATGATGAAGTCGCTGAGCAAGCTTTAAATACTTTTGAGCATTGTGTCGAACAAGGCTGGGTGCTCGATGGGGTCATGAGCCAAAGTGAGCAGCAGTTAGAAAACCTGTGGAAATTGCGTGAATATATTTCCGAAACCATCGCGCACTGGACGCCGTACAAAAACGATATTTCCGTAACTGTTGGCCAAGTACCGGCTTTCTTGCGGGATATTGATGAGATTGTGGCGAAAAACTACCCTGATTTTGAAGTGGTGTGGTTTGGTCATATTGGTGACGGTAACTTGCACCTGAATATTCTAAAGCCCGATAACCTCAGCAAAGACGAGTTTTTTGCCCAGTGTGCGACTGTTAACCAATGGGTATTTGAAACAGTACAGCAGTACAATGGCTCCATTTCCGCCGAGCATGGTGTGGGTATGACTAAGCGTGACTATTTGCATTACAGTCGTTCTGCGGAAGAAGTTGCTTATATGCAGGCAATTAAAGCTGTTTTTGATCCCAATGGCATCATGAATCCAGGCAAGATATTTCCAGTTTAATCCATGGCCGAGCGCTCTCGGGCGGTCGGTCGCTTGTAGATTTTTAAGGGTTTCTTATGAGCTATCAACATCAATACATTGACGGTACGCGCATTCATTTTCCGATTGGTAAGGTGGTCTGTGTTGGGCGCAACTATGCGGCCCACGCCAAAGAATTGAATAATCCTATTCCAACTGAGCCCTTGTTGTTTATTAAACCTGGCAGTTGTGTGGTCTCAGCCGAGGGTGGTTTTAATATCCCTCAAGGCCGCGGTGCGGTGCATTATGAAATTGAAATTGCGGTGTTGATTGGTAAACCGTTATCTCGTCAGCCCAATGAAGAAGAAGTCCTAGATGCAATTTCAGGGTACGCCCCAGCATTGGACTTAACTTTGCGCGATGTGCAAGAGGGGTTAAAAGAAAAAGGCTGGCCTTGGGAAGTGGCGAAGTCATTTGATGGCGCTTGTGTGTTAGCGCCTTTTGTTTCAGGTTTTGCCGTAAGCGATGCGGCTGATATTGCTGTGCGCTTAACTATTAATGGTGAAGTACGCCAAGACAGCAACAGCGCAGAAATGCTCTATCCAATTATCCCACTGATTCAGCATATGGCTGGCCAGTTTGCGTTGCAGCCCGGCGATGTGGTGTTAACCGGAACCCCTGCTGGAGTCGGTCCACTGCAAGAGGGTGACGAATTAGTGATGGAGTTGCCAGGGCATACTGCGGTGAACACCTCTGTGCTGAAGCGGAACTAGCTGTGCCAGAGCTTCCTGAAGTTGAAACCACCCGCCGCGGTATTGCGCCACACTTAATTGGTCAGCGCGTGCAACGGGTGGTGGTGCGCAATGCGCGCTTACGTTGGCCGATTCCCGAAGACTTGGATGTGCGTTTATCTGGGCAGCAGATTGTCAGTGTTGAGCGCCGCGCTAAGTACTTGCTGATTGCTGCTGAGGTGGGCACTTTGATCAGCCACTTGGGCATGTCCGGCAGTTTGCGCATGGTTGAGCAAGGTACCCCGGTAGAAAAACACGACCATGTGGATATTGAACTGGAGTCGGGGTTGATTTTGCGTTACACCGATCCCCGTCGCTTTGGTGCCATGCTCTGGAGCACTGAGCCACCGTTGCAGCATAAATTGCTACAAAAACTTGGACCAGAACCCTTGTTGGATGACTTCTCCGCCAATCATTTGTACGAACGCTCCCGCGGTCGCAGTATGCCAATTAAGCCGTTTATTATGGATAACGCGGTGGTGGTGGGGGTGGGTAATATTTATGCCAGCGAAGCGTTATTTGCTGCGGGGATTGATCCGCGCCGCGCAGCAGGCAGTGTTTCTAAAGCACGCTATGCCAAGTTAACCACAGAAATTAAGCGTATTTTAGCTGTGGCTATTGAGCAGGGCGGCACCACTTTGCGTGATTTTGTGGGTGGCGACGGTAAACCCGGTTACTTTCAGCAAAAACTCTTTGTTTATGGTCGTGCTGGGCAGCCGTGCTTATCTTGTGGCCGTGAACTTAGCGAAGTAAAGTTGGGGCAAAGAGCCAGTGTGTATTGCAGTAAGTGCCAGAGTTAACAAAATAGGCATTAAAAGTTGATTTTGTTAACGGATAGCAGTTGCCTACGCTGACAAATGCATTGGTGCTGTATATAGTCGTTTATATCTAATAAATATCTGCTGAAGGATCGCTGTTATGAATATGTTTCGAATCACTGCTGCAATGTTAGCGCTGTGCATGAGCTTAATGAGCGTGCCGGTATCTGCCGGTAATGGCAATGTCAGTGGTAACCCAGAATACCAAGTGGATGCACCCCCGGCTTATGCGATGGTTGCTGATGCAGTGATTGCTCGCCCATTATTAATTGCCGGAACTATTATTGGCGCGGGATTATTTGTTGTGACATTACCTTTCACCGCATTAGGTGGTGGGGTTGACCGCGCCGGCCAAGCACTGGTGGTTGAGCCGGGTAAAGCGGCATTTGTGCGCTGCTTAGGCTGCACCAAAGATGGTTACAATAATCACGACGACTGATTCGATTGCGACCTTGAACTAAAAGGCTGCCTCACAATGAGAGCGGCCTTTTTTTCTTATTGAAGTACCGGCAAGAGCCATCTGTTTAACAGTGCTCACAGTGTTCTAACTGTGCTGCACATAATGCTTTATTTACGCCTTTGCGAGCCGTATTGTTGCGCAAGTACATTACGAGTTTGCCCTTGCGTGCAATAATTATTTTTCAACAATGCTCTGCGCTTTGGTGAGTGTATGGATAAGCTTAAATCTTTTTTGTTACCTGTATTAGCGCTGGCAGTCTTATCCGTAAGTTTCTGGTACAGCCCTGGCTGGTTGCAGCTTTGCGCTGGTTTAGCATTATTCTTATTTGGCATGCAGTGTCTAGAAGAGGGCTTGAAAAAGCTGGCTGGCGGTCGTTTAGAGCGGCTTTTAGAGCACAGTACTGCGACTCGCTTTAAAGGCTTTATCTTTGGCGTTGGCGGCACCATGGTGTTGCAGTCGACCACCCTGATGTCCTTGCTGACCATTGCTTTTATTAGTACTGGGTTGATTCAGCTGGCCGGTGGCATCTCGATTTTGCTGGGGATTAACTTAGGTACCAGTGGCGGGATGTGGCTGCTGGCAGCAGCAGGGCAAAACTTTAGCTTAAGCCCTGTCGCTCTGCCTTTATTAGTGTTTGGAGTGCTGGCTGGGTTTAGCGAGGGCAAGGGTAAAGGCATTGGTCGAATTATCTTAGGCATTGCTTTTATTTTCCTAGGTATTGACCAAATTAAAAGTGCTTTTGTGGAGTTTGGTAATCACCTTGAGGTGTTGGAGCAGGTCAGTCGCAGTTATTTAGGACAGTTACTATTTATTGGTATGGGCATTCTCTTAACCGCCATGCTGATGTCCAGCCACGCCACTTTAATGCTTATTTTAGCGGCGTTAGCAGCCGGTCAATTAGAATTATGGCAAGGCATGTCCATGGCTATTGGTGGCAGTGTCGGTAGCAGTTTAAATGTCGCGGTCATGGGCTGGTTGGGGGGGGATCGTGGTGGTCAGCGTCTTGCCGCTGTGCATGTGCTCTTTAATGTAGTGACAGGTTTAACCACTTTTCTCTTGCTGACACCCCTGATGTGGTTGGTGCAGTGGATTATGAGTGGATTGGGCGCGGGCGATAACAGCCTGTTACAGCTGGCGATGTTTCAAACCTTATTTAATATTATCGGCGTGCTGCTCTTTTGGCCGTTGCAGTCGCAGTTAGAAGTTTGGTTGTGCCGACTTTTACCGGACCGAGCCGAACCCAGTGTCTTGATTGTGGAGACGCAAACAGGTCAGCGCTCTACGGTGGAACAGCGCATTTTGCCGGAAACCCGAGCCCGTTATTTAAGTGAGGCTGCGTTGACCTCGGTGGACACTGCATCCCGCGCGGTTGTGCAAGAGTTGCAGCACTTAGGCCGTTTAAGTTTAGAAGTGATTTGCCATGCTTTGTATCAGCCAGTGGAGCAGCTATCTAGCGTTCGCGTGGATGAAGCACGGCTGAACTCGCGGCCCAATGATAACGAATGCCTAGATGCTGAAGAACTGTATTTGCGCCATATCAAAGGCGTCTACTCCGATTTATTGGGTTTTATGAGTCGCTTGGATGCTGAGATGGATGAAGAGCACCAGCAGTTTTGGATGACGTGTCAGGTGGTGGCTTTACAGCTGGTGGATGCGGTCAAAGATGCCAAACATTTGCAGAAAAATATGGGCCGTTATTTAAGGGATGATGGGGCTTTGGTGCATCAGCACTATTTAGATTTGCGCCGCCATTTACTCTGGGTCTTGCGTCAAGTACGTGAGGTTGGCCGCTTAGATTTGCCCGATGATGTGTGGCGCAGCCGTCTTGATTGGGTGGATGGTCAGTCGTCTAAGTTCGATGCTGATTTCCGTCACCGTATATTCAGTGAAGTGCGCAGTCAGAAGCTGGATAACTTACAGGCCAGTTCATTAATGAATGATCTGGGGTATGCCAGCCGAATTACCCAAAGCCTACGCAATGTCCTGCAGTTAGGTTTGGTGGGGGAAAATGAATTGCTGCGCGAGGTGCGCAGTTTAGGTGGTGATGACGATGATTTCCCGCTGATTAATGTGTCGTCGTAAGTACTAGTGGTGCAAACTTGCGCCGTGCCCACGGGGATCGCTAGCCGCAGCGCTATGGCCCGAGTCTTTCTGCCACCAGAGCACTTGCTGGTTACCGTAATTGCGGGTCAGTTCTTTGAGCTCATGACCTTTTTTCATTAGACGCTGCTGTTGCGCAGCGGTTAAAGCGCCTGGCTCAAAACCCAATACATCCGGTAAGTATTGGTGGTGGATACGGGCGCTGGCAACCCACTGCTGCGGAGCTTGGCCATCCAAGTACTCCAGCATCGCGAGAACATTCATGCTGGGGATGCGGCTACCGCCTGGCGTACCAAAAGCAGAAAAATCATTTGGGCCCTCGATAAAACTTGGGCTCATGGATGAGAGCGGTCGTTTACCGGCTTGAATTTTATTAGCAGCGCTACCGGTCAAACCGTAGGCATTACTGCCTTCCAAGTCAGCGGCGAAGTCATCCATTTCGTCATTTAAGAGCACCCCAGTGCCGGGTACAGTAAAGGCTGCACCAAACATCATGTTCAGCGAAAGGGTAGCAGCAACAGCATTGCCCTCTTGATCAAGTACGGCAAAGTGGGTGGTGTGATCACCTTCATGCAGTGCTGGGCTGGGCGCCAAGCTCGCACTGGGGGTGGCTTGGTCAACTTTGATGCTATCGGCCAGCTCAATAATGTGCGCGCGCTCTAGGAGTGCTTGGGTGGGGTTGCTGACAAAGTCAGGGTCACCGAGCAAGCCGCGGTCTCGATAAGCGCGACGTAAAACTTCAGTAATATAGTGAGCACGCTGTGCTGGTTCGGCTTGCTGCCAAGGCAAGCGCTGTAGCATCAAGAGACTTTGCGCAATGGCAATACCGCCAGCAGATGGCGGTGGCGCGGTAATGAGTTGACGTTGCTGTGCTAATGGCACCAATAAAGGTGCGCGCCATTCAACGTGATATTGGCTTAAGTCCTGTAAGGACCAAATGCCGCCGGCGTGTTGCACAGCGTCCACCAGCGTTTGCGCAAATGCCCCTTGGTAAAAACTCTGTCCACCCTGTGTGGCCAGCATAGTTAAGGTTGCCGCTAAGTCGGGTTGGCGTAAAATCCAGCCAAGCTTAGGAATTTGTTGTTGTTGCAGAAAAATCCGTGCCGACTCAGGGTTATTTTGCAGTGCAGCTAAGCGCCAACTGGCGCGCTCTTGATAGACTGCATCAATGGCAAAACCATCGCGGGCTAAAGCTATGGCCGGGGCCAAGTTGCTGGCTAAGGGTAGGCGCGCGTGCTGTTGAGTGAGGGCGTCTAGGGCTGCAGGAATGCCAGGAATAGCTGCGGCCAGAGCACCGTTCAGTGACAGCAGAGGGTCAATGACACCATCCACTCGGTACAGATCAGCATCAGCAGCCAGCGGTGCGCGCTCGCGAGCATCGAGAAAATGATAATCAGCTGTTTTAGCTGCGCGGCGCAACAAGTAAAAACCACCGCCACCTAAACCAGAACCGTAAGGTTCAACCACAGCAAGGGCTGCGGTTACGGCAATGGCAGCATCAACTGCCTTGCCACCTTGCTTAAGCACGGTGATACCGGCAGCGCTGGCCAGTGGGTGAGCGCTACTAACGTAAGCCTGTTGTGGCGGTTGCTCGGCTGTGGCAACCAGCACCCAGCATAAAACCATACTGAGGAGGCCGCGCGCTAATCGATGCATAGTTCAGCCTAAGCTTGCCCGGTGATGATTTTATATTTTTCCATCAACTCGTCTTGGCTTTCCACATGGTTGGGGTCCAGTGGGATGCAGTCCACAGGGCAGACTTGCACACACTGTGGTTCATCGTAGTGGCCAACACACTCAGTGCACAGGTTTGGATCAATTTCATAGATCTCTTCACCCTGTGAAATTGCACTGTTGGGGCATTCAGGCTCACAAACATCACAGTTAATGCAGTCATCGGTAATGATAAGCGACATGGAGCAACTCCTCTTGAGCAGTAAGGGCACAATATAATTAACGCATTGTGCCGCAATCTAAACCGGCATGCAGTGTTAGCTTGGCAAAGGCTTGCTAGAAGTCACTTCTTGAAGCGAGCGGCCAAGGCTTTACCCACTGCTGGGTGGACAAACTCAGAAATATCACCGTCCAGAGCCGCAATCTCACGCACCAGCGTTGAAGAAATAAATGAATACTTCTCCGAAGGGGTGAGGAATAGGCTTTCTACATTGGGGGCTAATTTGCGGTTCATATTGGCCAGTTGGAATTCGTATTCAAAATCCGAGACTGCCCGTAAACCGCGCATTAAGACGTTGGCATCCACTTCTTTAACAAAGTGTGCGAGCAGGTTATTAAAACCAACCACTTTAACGTTTGGCAGGTGTGCAGTGACTTCTTCAGCCAAAGCAACACGCTCTTCTAAGCTAAATAAGGGCTGCTTTTTTGGGCTGGCAGCTACGGCAACAATCACATGCTCAAAAAGCCGCGCAGCACGTTCGATTAGATCGCTGTGGCCACGGGTGATTGGATCGAAAGTGCCCGGGTACAAAACACGGTTCATTGCGACGTCCTTTAGGGCGTTAAAAAGTGCTGCAATCTTAACGCAGCAACACTGGGAGCGCAAAAAGGTTTCGTGGTGAGAGACTTTTACCGAGTGCCTACCAGCCTATTAGAGCGGGCAGACACCTTGGCTAGCGGTTTTCTAAACATACAGCTTAGCGTTTGAAAGCGCTTTAGAAGCCAATCACCTTGCGGTTTTTTTCTAATAAATTAGCACCCATGGTTGCTGGGTTAGCGGCAGTGATACCGTCGCGCAAGTCATCGGCGCTATGACCGGTATTGGGTAAGTAAAGGGCGCACACTGAAGCCGTTGCACCTTTTTTCAGGGCTCCGTCTAATAATTGAGCAGGGGTTACATTGTTGGGTTTAAGAGCTTCGCCAGTTGCGCCTTTTAAAGCGATGTCACCTGCTTTATCGCAGAGTAAAATATCAACCTGAGCGCCTTGCTCTTGCATTTGATTGGCTAACACCATCGCCATACCTTGGGCCATGGTGCTGGCTGAGGCTAGAGTAACAGTAACTTGTTGCTGATCAGCTGCGAGGCTATAGCTACTCGTTGCGGCAAAAAATAATGCTAAAAGTGTTTTTTTCATGAGCAATCTCCAGAAAGTTAGTCTGGATTTATTATACATAGATGTAGATTAATAAAACTGCTCAGTTGTCGCAGGTAGCACAGCACCGACCATTGCTGAACAGTGGCCGGTGCTGAGGCGTGACTACTCTTCTGTTTCTTCTGGAGGAACAATTACATCGGTGTAGTTTTCTGGCTCAATCAGGGCGCGGTGCAAGGCAATAATAGCCGCATCGTAATCACTTTCTTGTACGGTAATCTGCATTTCCACCTGACGGATGGTCTGTTGCAGCGCTTGTACGCTGATGCCCGCATCCGCCAAGGCCGTTGCGGTTTTCGCCAGAATCCCTTTGACTTTCATATTCGAGCCAATGGCGGAAACAATGGACACGTTATGCACAGTCACTTCGGCGCTGGAGTAGCACTCTTCAATCATGCGCGCAGCACGGTTGATAATCTTGCGTGAGCCGGCGCAGTAGTAAGTGATGCTGTTGGCATCACGGGATTTATTCACCACATAGAGTTTGAGCTGGCGCAGAATGTTGGTGATTTCGTTGTCATAACCCATATCACCGAGCATTTCTTGGTCAAACACTTCAATGCCGAAAATATCTTTACGCCCAGCAATAATCTCTACCCGCGGTTTAACACTGGCGTAATCTTGGCTGATTAAGGTGCCGGCATCTTCAGGTTCAAAGGCGTTTTTAATGCGCAGTTCAACACCCGCGCGGCGCAAGGTTTTACCTGCCCGTGGGTGAATGGCTTCCATACCTAAGTTCGAGAGCTGATCGGCCACATCATAGTTGGTCATGCCAATGGTCACCACCTTGTCTGCACCCACTAGGTTTGGATCAGCGGTGCTCAGGTGAAACTCTTTATGAATAATGGCTTCTTTGGCGCCAGTGGCCGCGGCAATTTGCGCGAAGGTAATCTCGGTGTAACCGCGATCATAAGTATTCATTAAGCCTTCGGTGCAATGGGTATAGCCTGGAGCAATTACCATTTCTTTGCTGAAGTCGATGCCTTGGAAGTGATGTTCAATCATTTCTTTAAAGGGCAAAGGCTCCGCCGCTTCCCAGCCTGTGAGGTCGGCAAAGCGCGCATTAATGCCTTTTAGCTTAAGCGCCAACACAGTATTGAAGGCACTGTGGGCTTCACCTAAAGAGGCGAGCATTTCCCGTACTTTCATCAGGTGTTCGGTGAGCTGGAAGTGCCCAAAGTGACACAACTGATGCAAGCTGTGCATCACATCAAAGCAGTCATCAATGCGGCGATTAATAAATTGGTTGGCTTGCTCTAGGGCGTGGCTGCTATCAGAAAAGATTTCTGTATTTTTAGCCAGCATGGCTTCGCGCACTTTTTCTAAGGGTTCTTGCCAAGCTTCTTCACTGCTGGCCTCAGCAAAGCGTTGGTAAACACCGGCTTCACCGGTTTTTTTATGCTCTAACAATTGGTTGGTCATGCCGCTGTAGGCTGACACCACAAAAATACGTTGGTAAAGACCGTGCTTAGGGTGTTGCGATAAGAAAATATTTTCTAACAGGTCCTTGAAGCAGCTCATTGAAGTGCCGCCAATTTTCTCTACGGTATGCATGTGTGCGTCCGTTCTAAATAAGTTAATCGATGGGGATGAGTAGGGCGCAGAATGCGTCGCTCATGGTGTTGAGTGTCGCCACCAAGCGTGTAGGTGGCACGGACACTTGAAGTGTAATAAAGCGGCGCTGGAATAACTATAGCGCCGCTTGGGTTTTTCACGCTGAACCGCTAGAAAAGGACTTAAAGCGGGTAAACACCGTTTTCGTCGTGCACTTCTTTACCATTGAGGGGTGGGTTAAATACGCAAGCCATTTTCATGTCTTCGCTACCACCGCGCAGTAAGTGCTCATCGTGCTTATCCAGAATGTACAAAGTACCGGCTTCAATGGGGTAGACCTTGCCATCTTTGAGCGTTTCAATCTCGCCATTACCGCTCATGCAGTACACAGACTCCAAGTGGTTTTGATACCAGATGTGGGTTTCTGTGTTGGCATAGATAGTGGTGATATGAAACGAGAAGCCCATGTTGTCTTCTTTTAACAGCATGCGCGTGCTTTCCCAGTTTTCAGAAACTACACGGCGTTCACTGTTTTCTGCATCTTTAAGGGTACGAACAATCATTATTAAAACTCCTGTTAGCGCTGCTTATTATTTACACAGTCAGCAGCGCGATTAAATAAGGTCAATTCAACGCGTTTACTGGGATTACTTAGCAGCTAAAACAGCAGCAAAGGCGTTGTCTAAAATAGTCATAGCCTGATCAATTTGCTCATGGCTAATGGTCAGCGGGCATAAGCACTTCACAACTTCACTGTGCGCACCACTGGTTTCAATCACGAGGCCATTTTCAAAGGCATGCTCACAAATTTGAGCGGCAATTTCACCGTTAGGGCAGCTGATACCAATCATCATGCCGCGACCTTTGAAAAACAGGCCATCAGCGCTATGACGCTTGGTGATTTGCTGCATGCGCTCAGCAATAACTGCACCTTTTTCACGTACCAACTTGGCAAAGCTATCGTCCTGCCAGAACTCTTCTAGGGCCGCAGCGGCTGTAACAAAGGCATGGTTGTTACCACGGAAGGTGCCGTTGTGCTCGCCTGGAGTCCACTCATCCAGCTTGCCGCGCATTAACAGCACAGCAAAGGGCAGGCCGTAGCCGCTGATGGATTTTGACAGGGTGATCATATCTGGCTTAATGCCCATTTCTTCAAAACTGAAGAAGGTACCAGTACGGCCACAGCCGGCTTGAATATCATCAACAATCAAGAGCATGTCGTGCTTGCGGCACAGTCTTTCTAGGTTGCGTACCCAGTCAGCTGATGCAGCATTAAGACCGCCTTCACCCTGGACCACTTCAACAATGACGGCTGCAGGCTTATCGATACCGCTGCTTGGGTCAGAGAGCATTTTGTCCATCATTTCGATGCTGTTCACATCTTTGCCAAAGTAATTGTCGTATGGCATACGGGTGACATCTGACAAGGCAACGCCAGCTGCACCACGGTGATGTTGGTTACCGGTGACCGCTAGGGCACCAATGGTGCAACCATGGAAACCGTTGGTGAAGCTAATTACGTTGTTGCGGCCTTTCACCTTACGCGCCAGTTTCAGCGCAGCTTCCACTGCGTTGGTTCCAGTAGGACCAGTAAACTGCACCAAGTAATCTTGCATGTTGCGCGGTGATAAAATCAGACGGTTAAAGGTTTCTAAAAATATTTCTTTTGCGTCTGTGTACATATCTAAACCATGGGTTAAACCATCGTTCTCAATGTATTCAAGCAAAGCTTTTTTCAACACCGGGTGGTTATGGCCGTAGTTTAAAGTACCGGCACCGGCTAAAAAATCAATGTAGCGCTTACCATCTTTGGTTATCAGCTCAGCACCCTTGGCTTGTTGAAACATAACTGGGAATGAGCGGCAATAACTTCTTACGCCAGATTCGTTCTTTTCGAAATTCTGTTCGAAGAGTTTCATGTCTAATCCTGTAATATTTTTTTATCGGAATTGAGAGATAAAGGTCCCGCACGGTACAGCTCTTCGTCTTCACTTTGCCCAGCAAAATGCTTTTGGCTGGAGAACAATACTGACGTGTCGTGAGGGATTTCTAACTGTTTAAAGGCTTTTAAAAATAAAGCCTGAGAGGCGGCGTTACTTGGGGTAATAGTGGTTTCTATATACCGAACGCCTTGAGCGGCGACCCGTGCAATCAGGGCTAACAACATGCGCAGCGCTAAACCTTGACCGCGCATACTGCTGTCGACAGCCACTTGCCACACGAAAAGGGTATCGGGGCGGGCTGGAGGGCGGTAGCCGGAAATGAAACCAACCAGGTTTCCATCGGCGTTTTCCGCAGCAATAGCAGTATCCGCAAAGTCAGTGCACTGAAGTAAGTTGCAGTACACCGAGTTGGTGTCTAGGGGCTGGCAGCGAGCGACCAGTTGATGCAGCGCGTGGCCGTCACCGTCGCTAGGTTGACGGAGTTTGACGGTAGCAGAACTCAAAATAAATCCTTGTGGTTATTGGTTGAGCCTTTTAAGAATAGGCAGCTTAAAAAATAATAACAACCGCGGTTCTGGGGAAGAACGTTGATCTGGGGGGCAGAAAAGGCTGTTTTTTAACCAACAAAAAATCCCGCTTCGGCAAGCTATAGCGCTGCGAAACGGGAATCGAAAAAAACTACAAAATAGGCCTGAAAAAATATTTTAATTATTTTTGTTTTTTTCATAAAAAGGCGCTTTTTCAGTTTAAAATCCGGATAAAAATATACTTAGCATGCTAAATGATCGTCAAAAAGCTCTAAAAATGGCATTTTTTTACCACTTTGCAAATTTTCAATTACCAGCCAGGAACACCTTCACGAATGATTTTTGAATAATTTGGACTTTGCTGCGCTTGCTTGGAGCGCTCAGTAATACGTCCAGCAGTGCGTAACTGGGCTAAATCGAAGCCATCAGTGAGACCATCTAACTCAGCCACATAACTGGGCAAGTAGCCGGTCAGCAGCAGACGAGAATCTAAGGGTAAACCACCGCTAATATGCTGCATCATGCCGAATACCAAAGTGGTGCAATTGGCCGTAACCGTATTATAAAAACGTGGCTCTTCTAGCAACTGATTGGCTTGTTCAATGTAGGATAAAAACAGCTGACGGCGAATGGCAGCAGGCATGTCGATGCGGTACAAGTAGGTCTCTTCACCGCGCACATTCGGGCGTACAGCGATGGCGTCGCGCTCATCGGTAGCAAGAATACTCAGCTCATACTGTTTAAAAAAACCGGCAACTTCGGAGAACTGTTGGCCTTGCTTTTTGCGGATTTCCACAGAAAAAGTCACAAACTGATCGTCCGCAAAACCAAAAGAAACCAGCACATGAGCAATGGCATCCATGCCCCAATGTGAGGTCAGCATATCCACAGAGGTGAGTTTGCTTAAATCATAATGGCGGGTTTCCCAGCGCGCGGTGTAATCGGTTTCGGAATGCCAATCAAAATTACGCACATTGTATAGCGTCACTTGATTACCCTGTACTTCACCGTAGGTCATTTGCGCGACGTCATCTTCCCAAAGGTGCTGATTGCTGGGGGTTAAGCTGTACCACCAGGTGAGCAGGGCGGCATGCATGACCAAGTACATAAAAAAGCCTTGCCACACGCTGATGCGCCATAGACGCAGGAGCGCTAAGACGGTGAGGCCGAGCCAGAGCAGTAAGGCTAACGCTAACCATGGCATTGGTAGTGGTAGTTGATAGTACAGCGCTAAGCTGCCCCACAGCGCGGCACAGAGAATAAAGAGTGACAGCAGTAGTTTTAAGCCAGCGCTGAGCATAGCGCGTGTATTAATCGACATAGGAAACCCCGTTGGTGTCATGTAAATGCTCATGCAAGATGCGTCTGACTTCAACAATGGCGGCTGGTGTTTCTTGCACGCTATGCCATGAGCGAATAACTTTTTCTGATTGTGCTCCGGCCAAGTGGGAGCTGCTGTAAGGCACGACACCGTCGCTGGAGAGCTGCAAGGTTAAATCCGGAGTGTCGTTACCAATAATTGAGTGGTAGGGCACGTGTTCTGCGATGGGCAGATCAGCGGCTAAGCGCACAAAAGGGTCTTGGTCGCTGAGGTTGGAAATGCTATTGAGTGGTCGGGTCAGTGGTGCAGCATTGGCAGAGCTTGGGTCGACTAATAATTGCGCAATTTCAGTAATGCGCCCCAACATCGATACCGGCAATTTAACCAGACCAGCAAACCAGCGTGAAAAGCGGTTTTCAGCAAAAGGAGTGCCGCGGTGCGGGGCAGCAATAAAGACTGCACGACTGACTTCAGGCATAGGTTTAAACCACGCATAGTTGCGTAACTTTTTGCGTGCCTTCTCTTTACGCTCACCTTCCAAGTTGTACATTTTTACAATGGGCTCCCAGAAGTTATCCCCAGAATCAGAAACCAGTAAGCGCGCTAATACCCCGCCCATGCTGTGGCCAATGAGCACCACATCCTGCGAAGCGCGGTTCTGACCTTCAGGGTCAAATGCTTTTAAGGTCTCTTTAATGGCTTTGCGTATTTCATGCTGATTAAAAGCCAGTGGCGCATTGGTCGGATAATAGACCTGCCATACCTGATAATTTTTGCGCAGCGTTTCATCGCCCAGCACTTCGTTGGCGACATTAATCCAAGCTTCGGGGCTGCTGGCTAAACCGTGCAACATAATAATGACCCGGCGTCTTGGGTCGTAGGGTTGCATCAGGTAAACCCTTGGCTTTTCCAGTACTTCACCGCGTCCGACTAAAGTCAGTAGAGATTGTTTGGCAAAGCCGGAGCGGGCCAACCAGAGGCCATAACCTGAAGTGAAATTGGCAGCGAGCGGCACTTGATTGCCCGCTAAGCGCACACTATTACGTTTGTAAGGGTCAAAACCCAAGAGTTCAACTTCTTGAGTTTTCAGTACATCTTCTAAGGTGTCGCCAGAAAAACGTAAGACGGCGGTGATTGCCGGGAAAGGTGTTTCACTAAAGGCTTCTTCGCGGCTGTTTTTATTCACCACGCGCTTGGCGGAAACGGCGACTAATTCTGCTCCTATGCCATCACGGCGGTATTGGTTACGCAGGCCTTTGAAGGTTAAGGAGGATGCTGGAATCAACTGCTCGGGGATTTTTTGATGCTCGGCCAGACGCACTTCATTAAGCTGGCCACGGATGCTCCAATTATTTGCAGTGATGGCGAATTGGCCTTGTGGGTCAATGCTTTCTTGGAGTCGCTGCTGGTGGTGGTTAAAGGTGCGGGTTACTGTTTGTTGCACGGCAAAATTATAGTAATCGCGCACTTGGGTTTGTCGATCTTCTAAGGCCCGCTCATTGGGCGAGCGCTGGGTTAAAAATAAATAAGCGTAGGCATGGCGCGCACTTTCTAAATAGGCATTAAGCACATCTTCAGCGAGAACGCCTTCATTGATTTTTTGATCCATGGCCAGAGCTTCTTGCAACCACAGCTCAGATAAAGCCGACATGCGTTGCTCATCATCGATACCGATGTTGTTGGCCACTTGTTCGCGGCACTCTTGCGGCGTGTTGCGGCATTGTTTTTCATCAATGCCTGCCACTTGTAGAGCAACACCAACTGCTGAGCTCATTTCGCCAGTGGTTAAAATATCACCACGGCGCTGCGAGATATAGTCGTTGGTACTGACCGACACGGTTTTTACCCCAGCACAGCCGCTGAGTAAGACCAAACTCAACAGGGTAAGAAAGATACAGCGATATAAAGAAGAGTTAAGCACGTAGCAGCCTATAGAGATGGGCAAACGAAGGATTCAAGCGTATGCGAGCGCCGAGGCTGCAAGCGCAGGCGGCTATTTTGGAGGTTATTCAGCGCTAAGGCTATGGGCTAATTGCATATTTTTAATGGTGCATTTTTGTCTGTCAGGATTTGACGAAAACGAAGTGGGGGAAAGAGCCCCAGCCGCAGTTGTTTAGCGCTGCGACTGAGGCGCTGCTTAGTGAATATCGCCAAAGTTCACATATTTGACTTCAAGGTACTCATCCAAGCCGTATTTAGAGCCTTCCCGGCCAAGGCCTGAGGCTTTTACGCCACCAAAGGGGGCCACTTCGTTAGAAATAGCGCCAGTGTTGACGCCAACCATGCCGTACTCCAAAGCTTCAGAAACACGGAAGCAGCGGCCAATATCACGGCTGTAAAAGTAGGCTGCTAAGCCAAACTCAGTGTCATTGGCCAAAGCGATAGCCTCTTGCTCATCGTTAAAGCGCATTAATGCGGCCACTGGGCCAAAGGTTTCTTCGCGAGCTAAGAGGGCATTGTGCGCCACGTCGGTGAGTACCGCAGGTTGTAAGAATGTGCCTTCAGTAACTTTGCCGCCACATTGCAGAGTTGCGCCCAGTTGCAGTGCATCGGCAATATGCGCTTGGGCTTTATCCACCGCGGCCTGATTGATCAAGGGGCCAATATTGACACCGGCGCTGCGGCCATCGCCCATAGACAGTTGCTCGACTGCAGCGGTGAGGCGTTGGGCAAACTCAGCGTACACTGCATCTTGCACATAAAAGCGGTTAACACAGACACAGGTTTGCCCAGCGTTACGAAACTTAGCGGCGATAGCACCACTGACGGCCGCGTCAATATCCGCATCATTGAAGACAATAAAAGGCGCATTACCGCCTAACTCTAAAGAGACCTTTTTAATATCATCAGCACATTGGCGCAGTAAATTGCGGCCAACATCGGTGGAGCCAGTAAAAGACAGTTTGCGCACTAAAGAGTTACTGGTGAGCTCGCCGCCAATGGCGCTGGCACTGCCGGTCAGTACCGATAAAACCCCGTCGGGAACTCCAGCGCGTTGGGCTAGCAGCATTAACGCTAATGCGCTAAAAGGCGTGGCCGATGCCGGCTTAATCACCATGCTACAACCTGCAGCTAAAGCTGCGCCGGCTTTACGGGTAATCATTGCGGCGGGGAAATTCCACGGAGTAATGGCAGCACAGACGCCTATGGGTTGTTTAATCACCATTAAGCGCGAGCTGCTGCTGGGGCTGGGTATGGTGTCGCCGTAAGCGCGCTTACCTTCTTCAGCGAACCATTCAATAAAGGACGCGGCGTAGGTAATTTCACCGCGGGCTTCGGCTAACGGCTTGCCCTGCTCTAAGGTCATGATTAAAGCCAAGTCGTCTTGATTCTCAAGCATCAACTCAAACCAGCGGCGCAAGATTTTCCCGCGCTCTGCTGCGGTTTTACTGCGCCATGCTACTAGAGCAGAGTTTGCAGCTTGGATAGCGCGCTGGGTTTCAGCCGCCCCCATATTAGGTACAGAACCTAACAGCTCACCATTGGCTGGGTTATGCACCGCTAGTGTTTGCGCAGAATCAGCTGCGCACCATTGACCGGCAATGCACGCCTGTTGGCGCAGGAGGGTGGGGTCACTTAACTGCATAATTGCCTCCGCAATACGGGGTAAGAAATGAACAGTTTGCCGTTGTATTAACAGCACCTACTGGATGAGTTTATTAAGCGGCTCATAGGCGATAAATACAAGCGCTGCGCTGATTGATCTTTATTTTAGATTTATATCTGCTTCTGAAACCTGTACAAAAGGCTTACTGCCAAGGCTCGACAACAGCGCTGGCGCAATTTAACGTAGAACTAAATCATTTCGCACTACTCAGAAATATATAAAAGCTACTCTAGAAGGTATGAGTGGCGGTGTTATCTCTGCACAAGGATCCCCTTGCACAATGGCAGTCCACAATCGACGTTGGCTTGTATTGAGTAAAACTCTACTTGGGCTAGTGCTCTGTGTGCTGGTTATATTTGCCTGCTTAATGACTTATGTTTGGTATTACGCGCAAGAACGGCCCGTACACAGTGCACCAGCGACTATTGTGCTGGGAGCGGCAGCCTGGGGCAATAAACCCTCGCCGGTTTTCAAAGAGCGTATTCGCCATGCGGTACATTTGTATAAAACCA
Source organism: uncultured Thiopseudomonas sp. (assembly GCA_964516465.1). GTDB lineage: Bacteria > Pseudomonadota > Gammaproteobacteria > Pseudomonadales > Pseudomonadaceae > Denitrificimonas. Next base: position 19,000 of record CAZEZR010000045.1, read on the forward strand.
ATATGACGCAACAGCTTATTTTTACTGGCGGAGCGTTGCGCGATGATATGCCCAGTGAGGGCGAAGTTGGCGCGCGTTGGGCAATTAAACTTGGGGTTGCCCCTGAAAATACCGCCTACGAAGGGACGTCACGTGACACTTGGTACAACTTAAAAAATGCCAATGTCATTTTGCAGCAGCAACACATCACTTCAGTTATTTTGGTCAGTGATTATTTTCATCTGGCCCGTGCTGGGGTGATGGCCCGCGATTTAAATCTAGACGTGCAGTTGTCGCCCACCCCAACCTCTAAATTTAATAGTTTTTCAGCGGCAGATAAGTTCAAACTGTACTTGAAAGAAAGCTATTTTATTGTGGGCCATCAGCTACGTAAATTAGTGGAGCCTGGCTTTTATGATGCTGAGTTAACCCCAGCAGAAGCTGCGGTGCAGGTGCCGACTTTATAGCTTGGCAACTGCTGAGCTTAATGGAGCGAATGATTGATCAATACAGCTGGCTCAAGGTGAGTAATGAGTTGCCCACCTTGAGCACCGTCAGCCGCTTTATAGACCTAAAAAGTTAAAGGCTGTGGCATCAACAAACTGATCAGCAACTTGCCCCGACAGCTGTCGACTCTGATTTTTACCCAGTTTTAACGTGCGCACTTTGCCGGTTTTTTCTGAGAAGTCTAATTCCTTGAGATCCACCCAGAATATACTTTGCCCCATAGCTGACTCAAAAAAGTACAGCTGGTTTTTATGGTCAATCACAGTCCGCCAGCGGGTTGAAGAAATATTGGGCTGGTCTGGGGTGCTAATGCCATAAGGCACAGACACGTTACGGATGACGCTGAACATACTGGCCAGTGATTCTTCTGGGCCGGCGGCTTGTGGTACCGCATTGACATAAAAAGAGGCGCGGGCAAAACGGTCAGCGGCACGGTTGGTACCCGGTAACATCGTGGTGCCACCAATTTGCTGCCAGTAGGCATCTAAAGCCAGTTGCTTATCGTAGGTGGGAGAGTTGGTCATCACTTGATATTTGCGATTGTGATGAATCACTTGCTTGCCATCAATGTACTCAATAATTGCGCTATCACCGGTGGCGTCGGAGAGTGATAAGTGCAGAGAAGCTAAGCGCGCTTCGCCGGGCACATCAGCAGTAACTAAGGTGAAGGGTACTTTTTCCAAAGCCTTTACGGCGGAGTCCACATCAGCAAAGTTATCCAATACATATTGCGCCCAAGCGGCAATGCTTAAACCGGGCTTGCTACTGTCGTCAAACTCAGGGTATTGCGACTCAACCAGCCACAATACGTTTGCAGCTAAACCTTTTTCATTGATGCCATCGGTGGTCGAAATATCAAAACCTGAGGTGATCAGGCTGCCGTATTTTGAAGTCCACTCAATGGAGTTTTCACCGGCCATGCCGGAGCGTTGCATGCCCCGTGGAAATACCCATAAGTTACTGGCCACATCGACTTTCCAGTCCATGGAGCGGGCAGTAATAATGCGATCATTCTCACCTAAATAGACAACACGGGTGCAGGCATCGGCAATACCCGCGCCGAGCAACATGCCGGCAGCGCAAGCAGCTAATCCTGAGCGTTTGGCTTTTTGGAAAAATTTAAGCATCGTTTTATCCTTTTTAAGTTAAAAGCGCACGGTTAAACCGAGGACTGGACCTGCTTGGCGTACATCATAATTAAAGCTATTGCCGGTAAAATCACGGGTTTTGTAGCGTTGTGATAAATAGCGGTAACCGACTCGCAACATAGTGGGTTGCTGAGCAATAAAGGTGCGGTAGCCCAAGTACACTTGACCGTTATAGGTCTTTTTATTGGATGTATCAAAACCGCCAACATCGGCCAAGGCGGAAATATTCCAATGTTTGTCTAAGTCAGCGCTGGCGCGCATCCCGATAAAAGGGTCGTACCAGTCGGTTTTTTTCTCGAATTTAAGCCCCAGCGCTGTATTGGCCAGTGAGGCTTTGAGTTTGGTCCAGCGCACACCAATGGTTGGGTCGATGGTGAAATGGCGCGGCTCATTAAAGACAGTGCTACCGCCTAAGTCAGAGGTATAAATCCGATAAAAAGCACCGGCAGCTAAGGTGGTTTGCTTGACGGCTACTTTTATTTTTTGCCCCATAACATGTTCGGTCTGGCTGGTATCAACGTTAATCGCATCCAAATAAGCACCAAAACGGCGATTGCTCAGCTCGATATTGCCCATAAAGACTGAGTCCAGATCACTCACAATATCGGCAAAAGGCATGTCCACATCGGCTTTTTTACCGGCGATAGCCAGATCACCTTTTAACGATGCACCCCATACAAAAGGACTGACCAGCAGCAGCCATTCTTGCTCTTGTGTGTTGTGTTGCGCAGCCGCAAAAGTTGATAAGCCCAGAGTTATACAGGCCACTAAGATTTTTTTGGCGCAAACAGGCATGCTTATTAATCCACCATCAGAGCTGAAAATATGAATATATTATTTATACGTGTTATCGAGGTGGGCTGCCAGTGTCGCGAAGTGGGGGGGGGGGGTAGTGGTCAAGTAATGCAGGCACGGCGACACCTACTATATTGCACCTTCGGCTCTATTACGTAGGTGCGCATGCTGCAAGCGTTATGGTTTTAGAAGGAATTAGAAAATGGCAGATGTTATAAGCTCTGTAGCTACAGCTATAACTGTTCTGCACCTGCATGGATGATTACTCTAGGCTGTTGATTGCTGACTATACTAATAATGTTGCTAGATTTTGTTATGAGGACTTTTTTGAAAAGACTAATTATTCTTTCGCTATTGTTGGCACACTGCCCCTCCTTCGCCAGTAGCATGGGCGAATGTGGCTATCGCGAAAACACCATCAGCATCGACGAATGCCGCACTCAAGTTGTTAAGGCGGCAAAACAGGAAATGGAGCGCTACTACGAAAAAGCGAAAGAGGTCCGTAAAGACTATCCTGAGGTGGTGCGGGCATTGGAAGCAAGCCAGACACATTGGCTCGATTACGAGCGACACTATTGTGACTCCGTCTATCAATCTTGGATAGAGGGCACTATCCGAGGGGCGATGTACCTGTCCTGCGCCTTCAGACTGACGAAGGAGCGTACCCATAACCTTTGGTCAGATCATCTGAACCACATGGACTCCACTCCACCGATCCTGCCGGAACCTCTCATGGGGTTTGATGACGATCAACCAAGTGCACAGGCAAGCGAACCAACTGAATTCTGGCAATACGGCAACTGGAGCGTCAAAACCAGTCCTAAGTCCAGTGGCGTGATCACCGAAACCATGAGCAATAACTCAATTTTTCAAATACTCTACGGTGCCAAGCACTGTGATAATCCGATATTTATGTTGTACACACCTTTGCGTCAGAAACCTACCCAACCTTTGCCTGTTGTTATGCCCCTGATTGCGAACGTTGACAGTAACGATGTCATCATCATGGCCACACCTCAAACAGAATTGTTGGATGTGGGATTATTGTTGTTCCAGTTACAGCCCTTTGCCTCACTGCCCAGTCAATTACGCAAGGGCGACCAGCTTTCATTTTCATTGAAAGAGCGCAATACAAGCGACGTACCTGCATCAGTTTTACGAAACAAAGTGACGTTCAGCCTGAAGGGTTTTATTGCATCGGAATTAAAAGCCAAGGAACAATGTGAAAAATTAAAAGTAAACTGATTGCTCTGATTATATTCGGAATAGATAAATATCGACTGTAAATACCCCATTTATAACACAGTCATCTCGTAGAGAATTTATGCCGCATT
>CAZEZR010000046.1:0-22076 GCA_964516465.1 uncultured Thiopseudomonas sp.
TTGCAACCAGTAAAGGATAACTCCTAAAACTCATCTGATCATCCGGTACTCTACACTTAGCTGTAGAAGTGCTTTCTGTAAGAATACTGAGTATCAATTATGTAACTGAAACTGTTCGTGCGGAAGTCAGCTTTAGAGTAGGTCACTAATGTCTAGTATGGAGCACAAGGTCCAGGAGTGTTCATCACCTATTGAGCAAGCAATCTATAGCTTTGCACCTATCACTTTGAGTTCTTTAAAAGATAAGGCTGAGCTCATGGAGCGCCGAGATAATAAGTATGTTTTAAATACAGAGCAAGTTTTAATCTTTTTAAATCATGCTCAGTCTCAGTTTGATATGCTTGAAATAGGTGGTTCAAGGCAGTTTCATTACCTTAGTCATTATTATGACTCTGCTGATTTTACTACTCATGCTGATCACAATAAAGGACGGCGCAGACGTGTAAAAATTCGTCATCGACACTATGTTGATAGCAATGATCATTTTTTTGAAATTAAACTTAAAGGGCAGCGTAAACTCACGCAGAAGTTAAGGATAGCTTTTAATCCGCAGGACTTAGGTTGTAATGGTTTAAATAGTGTAATTACTGATTACTACTGCACGATTCTTGAGAAATATTATGGTTATGGTAACGGTCGCGAGTGGTGGGTGGGTAATCTAAAACATAGCATTTCAGTCGGTTACTATCGTATTACTCTTGTCTCTAAGACAGAAGACAGTCGGATAACGATGGATAACTGTATTTACTTTATTGATTCAAAAGAACATCCAAAGCAAGAAGAAAAACAAAAACTATATCTTAATAATAATAAATGGGTTGTTGAAGTTAAGTCACCAACCGGTAGAACTGATATTGACCGTTGGTTGTTCATGAATAAAAGTCGACCCGTATCGCTTTGCTCTAAGTATGCGCTGGGGATTAATCTTTTAAAACTAACTGATAAAAATAATCGTTTTAGTAGAGTTCTACGACGTTGTTTTAGTGATACTTAATATATAATTAGGTGTGGTGATGCAGCTATTTGTAATTAGAGCTCTGTGGGTTGCTTTGATTCTGCTAGCAAGTAACTTTAATAAGTCACTCTATGCAGAATCTGATTCAGCTGTTAAGGAGCCTAGCTTTTCTCATGTCACTGGTTTTTATCCTCAGGCTTTTAATTTAAAGCTAAAGCACAGCGATCTCAGTGTAAAAATTTATTATACGCTAGATGGTTCAGTACCTGACCCCGACAACCTTGTAGGAAGTACTTATCAATATAAAAATGAGTATGAACTGCCGCCTAATAAACCAAGTGGTGAGCTATTTAATAAAAATTATCAAACCTACTTATATGACAAATCAATTTTCATTGACAACCTTAGCAGTCAACCAAATCGTTTGGCTAATATATCAACAACTTTTGATAAGTACCCGAATTACTTTCCAAAAAAAGTAAGAGATACATGGTTTAATAAATTCACCCACTATTTTAATTATGCTATCGATTTTGCCAATAATATTATAGTAAGAATAAACAGGGTGGTTAATACAGTAATAAATAAGCTTTCTTTTTCATCTAAAGAGGTAGAGCAAAAAAAGATTTTTCATATTAATTTAATACCTAGTATAAGACAAGATTATGACTACATTCCTATCTTTAAAGGTGTCCCAGTAAGAGCCATTGCTGTTGACTCTGAAAGCAATATAAGTAAAGAGTTATCAAACATTTTTTTTATTGGTGAGCGAAGTTATTTTTCACTGCCTATTGTAAGTATGATAATTCCTGAAAAAGTACTTTTTGATTACCAAGAAGGGGTTTTTGTTGCTGGTAATGATTACGACTCATGGCTTTCTAGTATAGGTGCTACTGTTGATAGTGCAGAGCGCTCTGTAAGTAATTGGCATCGTAAGGTTAAAGATACCGAAGCTAGGATTACATTTATTAATATAAATAATCAATCAGATTTAGACCAGCCAGTAAATATTAGGATACATGGAGCTTGGTCCAGGCGTTTACCTAACAAGTCTCTTCGTATATATCCAATTAAAAATGATGTCAATAATGGTGTGGCTTATGATGTTTTTGATGATGGGATAAATTTAGGCTTAAGTCGTATTATTTTGAGAAATGGTGGGAACAATGCAGAAACTATTTATATAAGTGATGCGGCTACTCACAGAATAATGGCAAATCTTAACTATGGTATTCAGCGGTATCGTCCATTTGTTACTTTTATTAATGGAGAGTATTATGGTATTTACAATGTTAGAGATCGGCTGGATAAGTATTACTTAGAACAAATGTTTAACTTACCATCGCGTAAAGTTGATTTGTTGAAAAAAGATAAAATTGTACAACATGGCAGTGATGAAGAGTGGAGCAAATTATTAAAATTCATTGAGAATGAAGATAAAAATAATTCTTTTTATGCAAAGTTAAACTCTAAGATAGATATTGATAGCTTTATTGATTACTATGTTTCTGAAATATTTATTGCTAATACTGACTGGTCACAAAATAATATACGCTATTGGCGTTATCGTGGATCTAAAAAACATCCTATAACTAATGAGGGCTATACAGACGGTCGCTGGCGTTGGTTAATGTATGATACAGATCATGCTTTTGGGTTTAGTAGTCGTAATAAGCTTGGTGCAAAGCACAATACACTAGAATATGCAGCATCTAGTAGTGATAGTGAACCAGGTTGGAAAAATTTTATGTTACACAGTTTATTGCAAAACACAGATTTTAAACTTAATTTTATTATTCGCTTTGCAGATTTGCTAAATAGTAATTTTCTACCAGCGCGAACGGTTGCAATAATAAAAGACACTGAAGCTGGTATTGAATCTGAAATGCCTAAGCATATTGAGCGCTGGGGTGCTCCAATGAGTATGCAGTTTTGGCGCTCACAAGTTAATAAAGCGGTACAATTTGTTGAACAGCGGCCAGCTTATCAGTTTCAGCATCTAAACGATTACTTTGAGCTAGATGGTTTTTATTCAGTATCTATTGATCTTGCAGAACCAGGGACTGGAACTGTGCAAGTTAACAGTCTAACGCTAGGGGAAGCAGTCACATCACCTTTGGTAACTGACATATCGTTGGATTTACCTTGGAGCGGCCAGTACTTCAGAAATTTACCCTTGACCTTAACGGCGCGACCAGCAAGCGGTTACAGTTTCAGTCACTGGGAGTCAGAAGGTTTAACAAAAGAGCAGGCTAGCAGTTCTGAGTTAATTCTCGAACCAAATGATGATATTAAAATACGTGCTGTGATGAAACTGAAGTAATTTACAACCTTCAAAGACGATTAGGCCGCTTTTTAAATGCACTACTGGGCTGTTAGCAAAACAATGGCTTTTAACTTAACTCGAATTAAATGCAATGTTGTTGTGTTAGCTGGTCAGGTTTGTTAATCATTAAGTCACTCAGGTCGGTGTGTTTTTCAGAGTTCCTGCAGCATTTTTTTTAGATTACGTATACTGACGAAAATAGCTAACGTATCCTATTACTAGCTTTCTCAATGGTAGCGTTAGTATCCCACCGTTGATCTTATTTTTTTAGCGCAGCAGCGCAGTAAAATCGCTGGGTGTGCGCAGTTTTTTATTTTTGGAATTAAGGGATTATGGCCATTAGCACTGTTTTGCTGCTTGCTTCAATTGGTGTGTTATCACTGTTTTGTCAGTGGTTGGCGTGGCGTGTACGCATGCCTGCTATTTTATTTTTACTTGCCGCCGGTATCGCCTGTGGGCCTGTTTTGCATTATCTAAATCCAGATGAAGTGTTTGGCGATTTGTTATTTCCCATGGTGTCGCTGGCGGTGGCGATTATTCTGTTTGAGGGCAGTTTAACTCTACGTTTTTCGGAAATTCGCGGTCATGGCAAAATGGTGCGCAATCTGATTCCAGTGGGTTCGTTGGTGACTGGAGTTATCGGCAGCGTGTCGGCGCACTGGATTCTGGGTATCCGTTGGGAAATGTCGCTGTTGTTCGGAGCGATTTGTGTAGTGACTGGCCCCACGGTGATCGCGCCTTTGCTGCGCTCGGTACGGCCTAAGGCTAGGTTGGCCAATATTCTGCAGTGGGAAGGCATTATTATTGACCCCGTTGGCGCCTTGCTTGCGGTGTTGGTGTATGAGGGGATAGTGTCTTGGGGTCAAGGTAATGTGCTTGGCCATTCGATGTTTATTTTTGGCAAAACCGTTTTAGTTGGTACGTTGATGGGCGCCGCAGCAGGCTATTTGAACGGTCAAGTGCTGCGCAAACACTGGATACCGCACTACTTGCACAATGCTGGAACGCTGACCTTTATGCTGGGTGTGTACGCGCTATCCAATGAAATTGCCCATGAGTCAGGCCTGCTGACCGTGACCATTATGGGGCTGTGGATGGCTAATATGAGGCAGGTGGACGTGGAGAGTATTCTGGAGTTTAAAGAATCCTTAAGCGTGCTGCTGATTTCGGCGTTGTTTATTATTCTGGCAGCGCGTATTGAATTTTCTGCCATTATTGAACTGGGCTGGGGGTTGGTGGCAGTATTGGCCATATTGATGCTAGTAGCACGGCCTTTGAGTATCTTTTTATCGGCCATTGGCACCACCCTTAACTGGCGCGATAAAGTGTTTTTAAGCTGGATTGCCCCGCGTGGAATTGTGGCTGCAGCAGTTTCCGCACTCTTTGCTTTCCAGCTAGAAAGTAACGGTTTTGTCGGTGCTGAAACGCTAGTACCTCTGGTGTTTATGCTAATTATTGCCACCGTCACTTTGCAAAGCTTAACCGCACGACCATTAGCTAAGTTGCTCGATGTGGCGGAGCCGCCTGAGTATGGTTTCTTGATTTTGGGTGCTAATCCAGTGGCGCGGATGATTGGCAAAGAGCTGAGCGTACATGAAGTGCCGGTGGTGCTGGCGGATACCAACTGGGAAAATGTGCGCCAAGCACGTATGGAAAACTTACAGGTGTACTTTGGCAATCCGGTTTCCGAGCATGCGGCCAATCAGCTGGACCTCACCGGTATTGGTAATCTGCTGGTTATTTCACCCTATAAATATATGAATTCACTGGCCACTTACCACTTCCTCGATTGGTTTGGTGATCACAACAGCGTGTATAGCTTATCCGAAGGTGAGCAAGATAAGCAGGCGCGCTATCAAACCGCGGAGAAAATTCAGCGCACTCGCGGCCTGTTTAATGGGGTCAGCTTTGCCAAATTAGCCAGTATGGCCAGTCAAGGTTATACGGTTAAAACCACTCAGCTCAGTGAAGAGTTTACCTATCAGGACTTTTTAGCTAAGCACCAAGGACAGGCATTGGTGCTGTTTATATTAGACAGCAAACAGCATATTACCCCAGTGAAAGCTATGGCTGAACTTGAGCCTGACGAAGACTCCGCCTTGATCAGTTTGCTTCCGGCGAAAACAGCGGAAGAACGCAAAGAAACTAAAGCGGCTGAAGTTAAAAGTGCCGAGAAAGCTGCTGAAAAGAGCAGCAAACAAGCAGCCCCTTGATTGCTGTGCGCTCGCTCGACTAGGCAGTGCTAGTAAGGTGGGGCAAGGGTCGAGCCAGCGCTTAAGCCGGTTGAGTTGATTACGTAGATTAACCATGACTCTGTTGCGCCGTTAACTGTGCTTGAGCCATCTTAGAAACTGGGAGGGCTCAAGGCTGCAGCAGCGGCTTAAAACTTCACTGCGCCTTGCGCTAGCAGCTGCTCGATGTGCTCCCTAGCAAAGCCCAGCTCCTGCAGCACCTGCTGACCGTCAGCACCAATCTCACCGCCTGCTTTGCTGTAGTTACTCTGGTAGTCAGAAAACTTAATTGGACAGCCAATCTGTTGCTGCTGGCCCAGTTGTGGGTGCGGTACATCCACTACCATTTCACGTGCTGCTAGTTGCGGATGTTGACTGGCTTCAGCGAAGCTCAGCACCGGTTCCACACAGAGATCAACCTCAGCAAACAGCTGCTGCCAATGGGCCAAGCTGTGTTGTTTAAAAACCTCGGTAAGTGTGGCTTTAATTTGCGCCTGATCTGCTGCGCTGGCACCTAAGAATTTAAGTTGCGGCAGTTCCAGTAGCTCGCAGAGGCCGCTAAAGAATTTAGGTTCTAGGCTGGCGACCGCTAAATAGCGGCCATCTTGGGTTGCGTAGTAATCATAAAAACTGCCACCATTGAGCAGATCACCTTCCACTTGCGGCTCAACTTGTCCACCCAGATAACCTGCACCACTCATGCCATTTAAGGCAAAGGCTGCGTCGGTCATGCTGATATCAATCTGTTGGCCGACACCCGTCTTTTGGCGATGATGCAGCGCAGCCAAAATACCAATCACGCTGTGCAACGAGCCGCCGGCAATATCCGCCACTTGTATGCCCAGTGGTACAGGCGCTTGGTCTTGGCGGTGTGAGTAGCTGCTAACCCCAGAAAGCGCTAAAAAATTCAGGTCGTGTCCGGCGCGGTCGCGGTAGGGGCCGGTTTGACCAAAGCCGGTAATGGAGCAATAGATAATCTGCGGGTTAATGGCTTGCAGTGCAGCATAACTCAAGCCTAGGCGCTCCATAACACCGGGACGAAACTGTTCCAGCACAATGTCGTGCTCGGCCACCAGTTTATGCACGATCTGCACCGCCTCCGGCTGTTTAAGATCAAGGGCAATGGAGCGCTTGGAGCGATTCAGATATTGGTGGGCGGCGGATGAACTGCCGATTTTTGGTGGTAGTTCACGGACTAAGTCCACTCGATCCGGTGATTCAACCCGTAATACCTGCGCACCTAAATCAGCCAGCATCATGGAGGCATAAGGGCCGGGCAGCAGGGTGGAGAGGTCTAACACTTTGATATCGCTAAGCATGCTGAAAAGGGCCTGTTATTTCGGGCGAAGAATCGCTTCGCTGATTATTGTTATGGACGTTAGCTCGGTGGTATTTGCTTTCCTGCGTTTTTAATACATGGCAAATAACCGAGATAATCAAAAGCTAAGCCTAGATAAGTACTACAAGGCTGACGTTTACGTCAACACAATTAACTAACAGTTTAAAGATGAGCGCGGATGTTATTGCGGGGAAGAAACGAAAAAGAGGGTGTTTTGCGCGGCTGGATAGATCAGTTGGCTATGCTCCCCGCCAAGATGCAGGCGAGGAGCTAGCAGAGCAAGCGAATACAGTTTAGGAGAAGTGCAGCGCACGCTCACCCTGTTCGTCACGGATGCTGGTGGGTAGACCCATGTGATTGAGTAGGTTTAAGAAGGGTTTAACCGGCAATTCTTCCACGTTAACCATTTTTTCTACATCCCACAGACCTTGAGCGACCAAAATTGCTGCAGCCACGGGCGGTACACCTGCAGTATAGGAAATACCTTGCGAGCCCACTTCGTTATAGGCTTCTTTGTGGTCCGCCACGTTGTAAATAAAGACTTCGCGCTCTTGGCCATCTTTTTGCCCTTTAACCAAATCACCAATACAGGTTTTACCGGTGTAGTTGGGTGCTAAGGAGGTGGGATTGGGCAGCACGGCTTTCACCACTTTCAACGGAATCACTTCTAAGCCTTCAGCTGTTGTCACCGGTTGTTCAGACAGTAAACCAAGATTGTTCAGCACATTAAACACATTGATATAGTGCTGACCAAAGCCCATCCAGAAGCGAATGTTGGGTACATTGAGGTTTTTTGACAATGAGTGGATTTCATCGTGACCGGTCAGGTAGCTGCTGTATTCACCCACCACTGGCAGGTCATCGGTGCGCTTAACCTCGAACATTTTATTACTGGTCCACTGGCTGTTTTGCCAAGTCCAGACTGTGCCGGTGAACTCACGGAAGTTGATTTCTGGGTCAAAGTTGGTGGCAAAATAATGACCGTGTTCACCGGCATTGATATCAATAATGTCGATGGAGTCGATAGTGTCGAAATAGTCTTGCTGGGCGAGGGCAGCATAGGCGTTGACCACACCGGGATCAAAACCCACGCCTAAAATAGCAGTGATTTTCTTCTCTGCGCAGATGGCTTTACGCTTCCACTCGTAGTTTTCATACCAAGGTGGGGTTTCGCAAATTTTCTCTGGGTCTTCGTGAATCGCGGTATCTAAGTAAGCAGCACCGGTTTCAATGCAGGCGCTAAGCACCGCCATATTTAAAAATGCTGAACCAACGTTAATCACGATCTGAGATTGCGTTTCGCGAATCAAAGCAACTGTCGCAGCAACATCTAAAGCATCCAGTGCATAACAGGCAATGCTACCCGCCTGCTTCATACTGCCTTTTTCTTCGACACTTTTGGCGATTGCTTCACACTTTTCCAAGGTGCGAGAGGCCAAGGCGATGTGCCCGAGAATGTCATTGTTTTGCGCACATTTATGTGCAGCAACCTGGGCAACACCACCGGCACCAATAATCAGAACGTTTTTTTTCATTTACGGATTCAACTCCAGATTCAATACAGCTTAAGCAGGGGCTCAGGAGAGCCCTTGCACAAAGTCGCGATAAGTAAACTCCTTAACGAGTTCTATGCTGCCATCCAGCTGCTTAATAGCAATGGCAGGCATTTGCACACCGTTAAACCAATTTTTCTTCACCATGGTGTAGCCCGCGGTATCTTGAAAGGATAAGCGGTCGCCAATCTGTAAAGGTTGTTCAAACTTAAATTCGCCGAAGATATCCCCGGCTAAGCAGGATTTACCGCACACCATATACTCATGTGCGCCGCTATTGGGCAGCAGTGTGGCGGTTTCGCGGTAAATCAGCAGATCCAGCAAGTGCGCTTCAATGGAGCTATCGACAATGGCCAGATGCTTGCCATTAAATAAAGTGTCCAGCACTGTCACCTCTAAGGTACAGCTGTTGGTGATTGCCGCTTCGCCCGGCTCCAAATACACCTGTACGCCCCAGCGCTGGGCAAAATCTTTCAGACGCTGGCAGAAAGCATCCAGAGGGTAGCCTGCACCGGTAAAGTGAATGCCGCCGCCTAAACTGACCCACTCAACTTGACTTAAGAGCTCACCGAAGCGCGCTTCAATACCGGTCAGCATTTCATCGAAACGGGCAAAGCTGTCGTTCTCACAGTTGTTGTGAAACATAAAACCGGATATCTGCTCGATGACGGTGGCGATCTTGGCTGGGTCGTGCTCACCTAAACGGCTAAACGGGCGCGCTGGATCGGCCAAAGTGAACTCAGAGGTACTGACACCCGGATTAACCCGCAAGCCACGTACATGCTGGCGAGAAACTTCTTCAAAGCGGTTGAGCTGGCTGATGGAGTTAAAAATAACCTTATCGCTGCTGGCCAATACTTCAGCAATTTCATCATCGGCATAGGCCACACTATAGGCATGGGTTTCACCGGCAAACTTCTCACGCCCCAGTTTCACTTCAAATAAAGAAGACGAGGTGGTGCCATCCATGTATTGCTGCATCAGGTCAAACACCGACCAAGTGGCAAAACACTTCAGTGCGAGCAGGGCTTTAGCGCCGGATTGCTGACGAACATAGGCTATTTTCTCCATGTTCTGCAGTAACTGGCTTTTGTCGATTAAGTAGTAGGGCGTTTTTAGCATCAGCAGCCTCACAGCACACGCAAATTTGGTGATTGAGCCCAGTTTAGATTGAGCAAAGCGCGCGATTATAAACGAATAAACTTTTTAGTCATCACCTTTGAGTGGGTTAATTTTTGGGGCTGATAAATGAAGGGCGAGGGTTGGGTTTTGTTTTGAAACTCTGCTAAGGAGACTCAATAAGCAGAGCAGAAACTGTAAAAGATAAAATCGTTAAGTAACGTCCATAGCCTAGCACTGACTGCTTAACTGATTCGCCCTAAATAAGGCATAAGCAGCCTGGTGTTGCCTATGGATTAAAGTATATGGTTCGCCCAATAAAATCGTCCTACCTTAGCTTTCTCTTTATTTCATCAAACTGTCATCTAGCGTCCTTAGTATGCATCACATCGGATGGCGCAGGCGTCCGGGCTGGTGCACGTGCATCAGATCAGCTTGGTGAATAAATGGGAGATAGGTATGACCTCGAAAATGAAAGCACTGGTAGCGTCGCTCAGTCTTTGCACGGCATTTGCAACGTTTTCTAGCAGCGCTGCAGTGGATGCAGAGTTGCCTAACTATGAGCGTGCCAGTGGTATCTCAGGCAACCTGACCAGTATCGGCTCGGATACGCTGGCGAATCTGATGACCTTGTGGTCGCAAGAATTTAAAAAGAACTATCCCAACGTCAATGTGCAGATTCAGGCAGCGGGTTCGTCCACTGCGCCACCGGCGCTAGCGGAAGGCACAGCGAATATGGGCCCCATGTCGCGGATGATGAAAGACAGCGAGATTCAGTCTTTTGAAGCACGCCATGGTTACCGCCCCACCCCAGTGCCCGTAGCGATCGATGCCTTGGCGGTGTATGTGCACAAAGACAATCCCATTGCGGGCCTGACCATTGAGCAAGTGGATGCGATTTTCTCTTCAACCCGTCGCTGCGGGACCGGTGAAGATATCACCCGTTGGGGTGATCTGGGCTTAACTGATGCTTGGGCAGAACGTCCAATTCAACTGTACGGGCGTAACTCGGTATCCGGCACCTATGGTTACTTTAAAGACAATGCCCTGTGTAAAGGTGACTTTAAGAACAGTGTCAATGAGCAGCCCGGCTCAGCTTCGGTGGTGCAGTCGGTGTCGTCTTCGCTGAATGCCATCGGCTACTCCGGTATTGGCTACCGCACCTCATCGGTTCGCGCTGTGCCGCTGGCGGCGAAAGAGGGTGGACCTTATATCGAATCAACTCCTGAGCAGGCCGCCTCCGGTGACTTCCCTCTGTCACGCTACTTATATGTCTATGTGAATAAGCGTCCGAATCAAGCCTTATCGCCGTTGGATCGTGAGTTTGTAAAAATGATGCTGTCTAAGCAAGGGCAGGAAGTGGTCAACCGCGATGGTTATGTACCATTACCGGCCGCTGTGGTTGAGCGTTTGTATAAAGACCTCGATTTATAACAGTGCGATTAGCAGGTTAAAAAAAAGGGGGCTGCGGCTCCCTTTTTCTATTTGTCATTTTACTGTCACACAAAAGACTTAAAGTGCAGACAACGTTAATTCCAAGGGTCAGGCCATGCAGGATATATCGTCGCGCTTAGAGCAGGAGCTGAACAGCCCCCGCATGCGTACTCGTCGAAAGTTTCGTGCGTTGAAAGACAGTGTGGCGCGCCGGGCGATTGCGCTGGGTGGTTGGAGTGTGATTGTTGCCATTACACTGATTTTCTTTTATCTCTTGTATGAAGTGATGCCGCTGTTTAAAAGCGCGACCATCCAACAAGACAGCAGCTTTGAACTGCATGAGCCGGCGCGCTCCAGCACCATTCTGACCATGTTCACTGAAGAGCAAAATGAAGTGGCCGCGCTGCTCACCGATAGCGGTCAATTGCTGTTTATTGATGCGCAAACTGGCGAGCCTCTGTCAGAGCAGCAACTGCCGTTAGACGATGCCCAGATCAGTAGCTTTAAAGTTAAAACCCCAGGCGACGATACGTTGCTGTTGGGTTTAAGCAATGGCAAGGCGATTGCTGCGGCCACCACCTTTAAAGTGAAGTTTGATCAGCAGGGTGAGCGTTTAGGGGTTGAGCCCAGCGTTACCCAACTGTTTAACGGTCAGGCGATCCAGCTTGATCCGCAACAGCGTGCGCTCAACTATATTACTGAGCAAGAGTCTCCCGATGGCAAACTGCTGGCTGGCTTGGTGGGCGATGGGCAAGTGGTGATGACCTTACTGCGTCAGAAAACTAACTTTATCACCGGTGCAATGCAGGAAAGCCTTGAGCCGATTAACTTCCCCAGCACTACGCTGTACCAGCGCTTACTGATTGCGCCGGATCACCATTATACCTTTGCTTTGCGCAGCAATGGCCGTTTGGACGTGTATGACACCCGCAGCTTGAGTGATATTCAGTTGTTGCATACCTTGCCTTTGGTGAAGCCGGGTAAGCAAGTGACGCAGATGATCTTTCAGTTGGCGCAACAGTCGTTGTTGGTGGGTGATTCCCAAGGGCAGATTACCCAGTTCTTTATGGTGCGTGATGAGGACAATCAACAACAACTGACCAAAATTCGTACCCTAAAACTGGGCGATGCGCCGATTAAAATCCTTGAAGCCGAACAACGGCGCAAGGGCTTTGTTGCTATTGATAACACCGGTCGGGTGGGGATCTTTAATACCACCGCCGAAAAAACTGCCATTGATCAGCCGTTGTTGCAGGGTGAGCCGCTGTTAGCAGCCTTAGCGCCCCGTGCTTCGATGCTGTTAGTGCAAGATGTGCAGGGCGTGTTTAAGCGTTATGCCATTGATAATCCGCACCCGGAAACCTCACTGAAATCGCTGTGGGGCAAAGTGTGGTACGAAGGGTATAGCGAACCCGAATACACTTGGCAGTCATCCTCTGCCTCCACTGAGTTTGAGCCCAAATTCAGTCTGACGCCATTGGCCTTCGGTACTTTAAAGGCGGCGTTCTATGCCATGTTGTTGTCGATTCCATTGGCGGTGTGCGGTGCGATGTATACCGCCTACTTTATGGCACCAGCAGTGCGCAGCAAGATCAAGCCGATCATTGAACTCATGGAAGCCTTGCCGACGGTGATTTTGGGTTTCTTTGCTGGTTTGTTCCTGGCGCCCTTTATGGAGTCCCATCTGCCTGGAGTGTTTGCGGTATTGCTGATTCTGCCGCTGGGCATTCTTACCTTTGCTTTTGCTTGGGCGCAATTGCCGGCACGCATCCGTGAGCTGATCCCAGAAGGCTGGCATGTGGTGATCTTAATCCCGCTGGTGGTTCTTTTGTCATGGTTGTCGTTCAGCCTCAGCCAGCCCATGGAACTGTTGTTTTTCCAAGGGGATATGCGCAACTGGCTCAGCAATGATTTGGGGATTAACTTTGATCAGCGTAACGCCATGGTGGTGGGCTTTGCCATGGGGTTTGCGGTGATCCCCACCATTTACTCCATTGCTGAAGATGCCTTGTTTGGTGTACCGAAATCCTTAAGCCATGGTTCCTTAGCGCTGGGTGCCACGCCTTGGCAAACCTTGGTCAAAGTGGTGCTGCCTACTGCCAGTCCGGGTATTTTTTCCGCGGTGATGATTGGTATGGGCCGGGCCGTGGGCGAGACCATGATTGTGTTAATGGCCACCGGTAATACGCCGATTATGAACGCCAATATTTTTGAAGGGATGCGCACCTTAGCCGCCAATATCGCCGTGGAAATGGGTGAGTCGGCGCTGGGCAGCAGCCATTATCGGATTTTGTTTCTTGCAGCCTTGGTGCTGTTCTTATTTACCTTTGTGGTCAATACCTTGGCGGATGTGGTGCGGCAACGACTGCGTAAAAAATACAGTACGCTTTAGTATGCCATCTTTTACTGCAAGAACGGTACGGGTTTAGGAGCTTAGGATATGCAAGTGTCACTCAGAAAATGGTTCGCCAGTGGTAGCCCTTGGGTGTGGCTCAATGCCGGTGCTGTGGCGATCAGTGTGGTGTTGGTGTTGGGCTTGCTGGGGGTGATTGCCACCCGTGGCCTGGTGCACTTTTGGCCAGCCGGTTTGCAGGAGTATCAGTACACCGATAACTCTGGCGCACAGATGGCGGTGCTGGGTGAGCGGGTCCAGCGTGAACAAGTCACCGCCGAGCAAATTCGCAACTCAGGCTTAGAGGTGCCGGATGATGTGGAAATTCTTGACCGTCAATTGATTAAAGTGGGTAACCGCGATCTCTACGGCTCGGATTTCCGTTGGGTACTGGAGCGCCAGCTCAGTGATTTAACCTACCCTGAAAACGCGGTGACCATTGAGCGCCGCGAGTGGGGCAACTTCTACGGCTATATTATTGGGGTTAAAGAAGATGGTCAGCTGATCGCCGAGCAAACCCCAGCCGACAACATGCTGTGGCAAGAGGTAAAGCAGCGTACCGAACGGGCCACGGGTATTTATAAGCACATTCAAAGCCTCGAGGGTGGCGAGATTGGTGCAATTAACTATCAGCTGGAAAAGCTCCGCTTAGAAGAACGCAGCTTAGCCCTAAAAGGACTGGATACCCCGCAAAACCTTGCCGACCTGCAGGCCGAAACAGCCGCTTTGCAAGCTGAGTACGCCAGCCTCGAAAAAGAACTGATGGCGCTCTACACACCCTTTCAGCGCGATGCTTTATTAATTGTCACCGCCGATGGTCAGCACAAAGAGATTAACTTCAGTGAAGTGGTGCGCCTCTATCAACCCAACGCACTGAGCCTGTGGCAGAAAATCCAACACTATGTGATGAAACTGGTGGAGTTTGTCTCTGCTGACCCCCGTGAAGCTAATACCGAAGGCGGTATCTTTCCAGCGATTTTCGGCACTGTGCTGATGGTGATGATTATGTCGTTAATCGTCACCCCTTTTGGTGTAGTGGCGGCAGTGTATTTACGGGAGTACGCCAGCCAAGGTTTTGTCACCCGCACCATACGGATTGCGGTGAACAACTTAGCCGGTGTGCCGTCCATTGTTTACGGGGTGTTTGGTCTCGGCTTTTTCGTCTACTTTATTGGCGGCAATTTAGATGAGCTGTTTTATGCGCCCGCCTTACCCTCGCCCACCTTTGGTACCCCGGGCTTGTTGTGGGCGTCGTTAACCCTAGCCTTATTAACCTTGCCAGTGGTGATTGTCGCCACCGAAGAAGGTTTATCGCGGATTCCCCGCTCAGTGCGCGAAGGTTCGCTGGCGTTAGGTGCCACCAAGTTTGAAACCCTGATGCGGGTGGTGATTCCCATGGCCAGCCCAGCGATGATGACTGGGGTGATTCTGGCCGTAGCCCGTGCCGCCGGTGAAGTGGCGCCGCTGATGTTAGTGGGCGTGGTAAAACTGGCGCCTAACTTGCCGCTGGATATGAATGCGCCTTTCTTGCACTTGGAACGTAAATTTATGCACCTGGGTTTTCATATTTATGATGTGGGCTTCCAAAGCCCTAACGTCGAAGCGGCGCGGCCATTGGTGTATGCCACCGCATTGATGCTGGTGGTGGTGATTGCGGTGTTGAACTTAACTGCCATCGCGATCCGCAACCGCTTGCGGGAGAAGTACCGTGCACTGGATATGTAAAGACAGCGGATTCACCGCCTGTGGTCAGGGCATGATTAACCCGTATCACGCCCTGACCTGCAGGCTGACAGCATTCAGTATTTTCGAAACTGCTCGTTTCCGGTTTTAAACACTTTGATTAAAAGGCCACATTCATGACTTCAACAACAGCAACCCATGCCATGCAATTCAGCTCGTTGGGGCGAGCGGCGCAGCACCTAAACTTGGCCGATGAAACCCCCTGCATTGAGGTGCAAGACATGCACCTCTACTACGGTGAAACCGAAGCCCTAAAAGGCATCAGCATGCAGATTCCCAAAAAGCGGATTACCGCCTTTATTGGCCCCTCTGGCTGTGGTAAGTCCACCTTATTGCGCTCCTTTAACCGCATGAATGACTTGGTGGATGGGGTGCGCATTGAAGGCAAGGTGACCCTGGATGGCCACGACATTTATGGCAAAGACGTGGATGTCGCGGACTTACGCCGCCGGGTCGGCATGGTGTTCCAAAAGCCCAACCCCTTCCCCAAGTCCATTTATGAAAACGTCGCCTATGGCTTGCGCATTCAAGGCATTAAAAACAAACGTTTACTGGATGAAACCGTGGAGTGGGCGTTGCGCTCGGCGGCGCTCTGGGATGAAACCAAAGACCGTTTGCATGAATCGGCGCTGGGTATGTCCGGCGGTCAGCAGCAGCGTTTGGTGATTGCCCGCACCATTGCGGTTAAGCCTGAGGTGTTGCTGCTGGATGAGCCCGCTTCGGCCCTGGATCCGATTTCCACTTTAAAAATCGAAGAGTTGATTAACGATTTAAAAGACCGTTTTACCATTGTGATTGTGACCCACAATATGCAACAAGCGGCGCGGGTCTCGGATTACACCGCCTTTATGTACTTGGGTAAACTGCTGGAGTTCGATAGCACCGATAAGTTGTTCACCAACCCCGCCAGCAAACAAACCGAAGACTATATTACCGGGCGTTATGGCTAATGATAGGCGCAAATACAGGTGTGTGTTGTAGGTTGTCCCTTCAGGGGCAGGCAGGTGCGGTGCGGATGGTTATGCAGGTGTCGCCCTTAAAAGGACGGCCTACAAGAGCGGCTTGCGAGGTAGGCTTACAGGGATGGCAGGTGAATCTTTGAGACCGTTATTTTATCCACAGATGGGCAGATACTATGAAAATTAATCCAGAAAGCCATAGCACGCATATTTCACAGAAGTTTAATGATGAATTAGAAGAGATTCGCAGCCAATTGCTTGAAATGGGCGGCATGGTTGAGCAGCAAGTTAAAGATGCGGTGCAGTCGCTGCTTGATGGCGATACCGGTTTGGCAACTGAAGTGCGCACTAAAGACCATCAAGTCAACTTACTGCAGTTGGAAATTGATGAATACTGCACGCAAATTCTCGCCAGGCGTCAGCCCGCGGCGTCGGATTTACGTTTGGTCTTGGCGGTGATTCGTGCCACTGCTGACTTAGAGCGTATTGGCGATGAGGCCAGTAAAGTCGCCCGCGCCACTTTAAAGCTGGCGGAAGAGGGTGCTTCACCACGGGGCTATATTGAAGTGCGTCATTTAGGCAATCATGTACGGCAAATGGTGCGCGATGCGCTCAACGCTTTTGCCCGCTTTGACAGCACCCAAGCCTTGGCGGTGCTGCGTGAAGATGAGAATGTTGACCTAGAATACCGCTCGGCCACCCGTGCTTTGATCACCTTTATGATGGAAGATCCTCGTGCTATCTCACAAGTTATGAGCATTATGTGGGTGCTGCGCTCCCTAGAGAGGGTCGGTGATCATGCGAGTAATTTAGCTGAGTATGTGATCTATTTAGTTGAAGGGCATGACGTGCGGTATGCTGATTTGGAGCAGATCGAAGCAACTTTAGCTCTACGTAAGTCTAAGACTCAGCTAGCAGAGTAGCTGCTAGGATGAAAAATAAAAAAACTAAAAATCCGCTTAACAACATTTAGGCGGATTTTTTTTTGCGACAGATAAATTACTGTGTGAGTGAAAGCGGGAACTGGCAAGTAAAGCAGCTACCCTGGGTGGCGCTGCTATTTATAGTTAAACGACCTTGATGGCGCAGCATTACATGCTTAACGATCGCCAGACCTAAGCCGGTGCCGCCGGTTTGACTGGAGCGGCTGTTATCCACGCGATAAAAACGCTGGGTGAGAAAACCTAAATGTTTGTTATCAATCCCAGGGCCATTATCTTTCACCTGCAGATAAGCGCCATCTTGATCTCGGTACCAATGCAACTCAATACTGCTGCCAGGCGGGGTATGGCGTACCGCATTAAACACTAAGTTGGAAAAAGCACTGCGCAGCTCATTGATACAACCGCGTAGATACAGCTGCTGATCAACGGCTAAAGTAATCTGATGTTGCTGGTCGGATAAGGCCAGCGCATCCTGTCGAATCGCCGTTAATAATTCTGTGACATCTATCGGCGCTGCTTCGGCTTTAAACTCACTGGTTTCAAGGCGAGACAAGGTGAGCAATTCGGTGACCAAGTGCTCCATGCGAGCGGATTGTTCTGTCATTAAAGTTAAGCCGCGCTGCCAGTGTGGGGGCAAATCTTCAGCATGGTCACTGAAGGTTTCTAAATAACCGGATAATACCGTTAAAGGTGTACGCAGCTCATGGGAGACATTGGCGACAAAGTCTTGCCGCATCCGCTCTAAACGTTGCATTTTTGTGCAGTCACGCACCAGTAATAAGCGTTCGTTTTTACCAAATAAGGTGATGTGATATTCAAGCAGCCGATCTTCAGTGACGTGGGAGGGCAGGATTAGCGGCTCAAGGTACTGCTGGCGCTCATAATAGTCGACAAATTGAGGACTGCGTAATAAGTGGGTGATGGGTTGACCGCGATCGCCGGCAGCCGAGAGGCCTAGCATCTGCTCTGCGGCATGATTCCACCATTCTAAGTTGCCTTTCTGGTCAATCATCACCACGCCGTCACGCAGCGCCTGACTGGAGTCTTGAATGCGTTCAAGCAGGGTTGTGAGCTGTTGTTGGTCGGCTTTTTGACGGCGCTGATAGTGATAAATACCATCAAACACTTCGCCCCACAGCTTGTGCGCTTCTGGTGGTACCTCATTGGGTTGCTGCAACCAGCGGGCTAAACGCTGTAGCTGCCACATATGCTGCCCCAGCAGCAGCACTAGCACGCACAGGGCGCCCAGTGCCGGTTGATTCCAAAACCAGCCCAGTACAGCCCCCAGCAAGGTGAGGCCAATAAGACGCAGTAGTTCTTTACGTAATAAGTGCTTCATGAATAACCGCAGATCATCAACTGTTTACACCTTAGTGGAGAATCGATAGCCGGTACCGCGCACAGTTTGCACTAAATGCCGATGCTTTGCGCCCAAAGTCAGACGCAAGCGGCGAATATGTACATCAACAGTGCGCTCCTCCACATACACATTGCCGCCCCAGACCCGATCCAATAACTGGCCACGGGTATAAGCGCGCTCTGGGTGGCTCATAAAGAATTGCAGTAAGCGAAACTCAGTAGGGCCGATATCCAGTGCTATACCGTCTGAACTCACGCGCTGGCTGCTGGGGTCTAAGCGTAAGCCTTCTACTTCGATGCTTGTATCAATGCCCTCTGTAGCGGTGCGGCGTAACACGGCTTTTAAACGCGCAATCAGCTCCCGTGGTGAAAAGGGTTTGGTGATGTAATCATCGGCCCCGGCTTCCAAACCTTGGATTTTATTATCTTCTTCACCACGGGCGGTGAGCATAATAATCGGGATGTCTGCGCTGATGGGGTCACGCTTTAAGCGACGGGCCAGCTCAATACCACTGACGTCGGGCATCATCCAGTCGAGTAAAATAATATCCGGCTGCTGGTCGACGATTAAGCCATGGGCGCTTTGCGCGTTGTCGGCCTCTAAGCAGTTGAAACCAGCCATTGCTAGCGCTACTGCAAGCATCTCCCGAATCGGAGCTTCATCATCAACGATGAGTACAGTCTGACCTGTCATGAATTCATCCTATGCTGCGCTTTGAGGAGTATCAGGAGTATTACAACGTTTTAACATGACAAGATGATGACAGAGCCGTGTTTTATTCAACCCACGGCTAAACTCGCTGAGACATAGAGGGGTAAACAACCCTAAGGTTTGTCTGAATAAAACCCTTGGCTCTTAGTAAAAGCGACCTCAGCTTGGCCCTAAATGCACAGGGTGAGGAGGTTATTTATGTGACCATTTAATTTGAAACTCGATTTCTTCTTCTGAGTCGTCACGTTCATGCTCGATGCTGTATTGGGCTCTAACAGGTACATAAATGCGTTCATTGGCAATTTGGATTTCAAATTGAGCACCGTTTTCCAAGGCGTCAGCGAGTCGTCGTAGCTTTGTTACAAACTCAGCAGTGGAGTAGTTTTTTTCGATATCACGTTCTTCATTCATGGGTAGTCCTTTTTATAAAGACGAGCATCTAGTAGCGCAGTGCCTAACCAATGGCGGCAGAGTGTGGCGGTAAGTTCTGCATTGAGGCACACGTTTTTTAAAAGATTGCGCATTGGCGGTTAGATCTAACATCTGCTGATGAGGTTTAAACTTACATAAAATTGATTATTAATAGGCAAGCGCTCTTTTAGTTTGTTCATTTTAGTGAACTATCCTGTATTCTGCACATCAGATTATTGATACTTTATTTTAGAGCTTATTTAAATGCCTGTTGTTAAGCCTTTTCAACGCTACATCAAGACTAAACAAGCAAAACTATTGGGCAGCGCACTTACTGCTGCAGCTTTAGTGTTTTCTGCTGGTCAGTTATCGACTGAGCCAATACCTGCGGATTTGTCAGAAAGCCCCTTTGCCTTAACCAGTAACATGCTGGAAGAGTGGCAAGAAGGTGATTTAATTGTCTTTGTACGGCACTTGGAACGTTGCAGTCGAGTGGATGTGGCATGCATGGACGATGAGCCAAGTGGCATTACTCAACGCTCCAGCACGCTAGGGCTGGAAATGCGCGCGCAGTTCGCTGGATTAGGCTTGACTGCAACAGATATCTACAGCAGTCCTTTAACTCGTACCAGTCAAACCAGCTCGCTATTGTTTGCTGAACCCACTGCTAATGAAGACTTTTTATACCAGTGCACCGATGACTTTGTGCAGGATGCGTTAGCCAAGAAAATTCCAGGGCGCAATCTGGTGTTGGTGACTCACAGCAGTTGCCTAGACGAGGTGAATGAAAAGTTTGCTTACGCGGAAGTTGATTATGAATACGGTGCGGCAGTTATTTTGAACGTGGAAAATGCCACTGAGCAAAATATTTTAGGCTTTATTGATGCCGATGATTGGTTACAGACTTTATCACCACGCTCTTAAAGTACTAGGGTTATAGATTGCTTACATAAAAAGCCTCAAGGCATGATGAATGCGCTTGAGGCTTTTTGTTTACGGCACCCTTATACAGGGTGGGCTGGCTTCTCGCATCCTTGCGATCAGCATATTGACTCAACTAGAGCGCTTGGGCGCTCTTTTAATAACGAGCGTCTTTAGGCTTTTTACCTGTGGGCCAGTCATTAACTTTACCAGGGAAGTCTGGGCGCGGCTTGTGGGCAAAGAACTCAGATACGTCCACCGCATCTTGGTCGCTGAGCACATTACCGTGGCCCCAAAGTCCTTTGGTTTGAATTCCCATGGGCATATTGTATTTAACAAAAGCTGCAGCCTTGTAGGTGCGCGCCATACCGGCACCAATATTAAATGACTCGTCACCCCACAATGGTGGGAAAACAATATCGCCACGGCTGTCTTTCAGGCCTTCACCGTTATCGCCATGACAGGTTGCGCATTGCGCGAAGTAAATTCTCTCACCACGGGTTGTATCAGCAACCAATGAAGTGTCAATGGAGCCGGCGTTTTCGATATTAACTTTCTGCTCTTTGGGTACGTTTTGTGACAGCCATTCCATATAGGCAACCATGGCTTGCATTTCTTCTGACTCACGGTCCAGTGGGGTGCCGTTCATCGAGCGCTGGAAGCAGCCGTTAATTCGACCAACCAAATCAACTTCTTTACCGGAACGTGGCATCACCCGTGGGTAGGTATTGAAGCTGTTGATATAGGGGTCGCCAAGGGGGATTTTACCTTGGGAAATATGGCAGCTATTGCAGTTCATTTGAGCGCCAACATGCTCTGGCAGCAGGCGTTTGGTTTCATTTAACAAACGCTTACCGAAGAAAATCTGATCGGCATTGGGCTCCTTTAAGATGGAGGTGTCTTGCGGAAGCACATAGGTACCGATGTCGACGTTAGCATCATCAGTGGTCACCAGATCAAACTCAGTTGCTTGACGATCGATAGGCTTGGGAGAATCGCAGCCACTGATAGCGAAAGCACATAGAGCAGCTGCAAGCATAGTCATCGTTAGGCGACGAGGGGCCGTGCTAGCAACGATGGGCAGGTTAAGTAGTGATTTATTCACGGTTTGCTCCTTCTGTTGCAGAAACGCTTAGATCAGGCGCGAAATCTGTGCCAGTTTTTGGTTTTTTGCTAAGGAAGTGGCGCATTTGCACCACGTCATCCACATCCACGGTGCTGCCTTGGTTGGTCCAACTGTTACGAATATAGTTAACCACTTCAGCTATATCAGCATCACTGAGGTTAATAAACTCCGGCATGGTAAATGCCATGCGATCGTGAGGTGTGTCGGGCATGCGGCCGCCACTGAGGGTAATCTGCAGCACAGAGTCAGCATCTCGCGAATAGACAGCACTGTTGCCTTCTAATGCTGGGAAAATACGCGGTACGCCTTTACCATCCGCACGGTGGCAGACTTGGCAATATTCAGCGTATAAAATCGCGCCGCGAGAGTCGTAGACACCGTCCATTAGTTTCTGTGTGGTGACATCTTCTTTTGCAGCTACTGTAACGGGTTCACCAGGTTTTGGACTTAAGGTTTTAAGGTACGCCGACATGGCGTAGAGATCATCTTCAGTCATATATTGGGTGCTGTGCTCAACCACTTCGGCCATGGCACCAAACGCTGCGGTGATAT
>CAZEZR010000047.1:0-21714 GCA_964516465.1 uncultured Thiopseudomonas sp.
ACACACTGGCAATCACGACGGAAAACACATTGCCGAAGTTGGAACTGACCGTCATGCGGATATATTTGAGCATGTTGATGAACTACCCACCACTTTAGAAGTGGGGGTTTCTTAGGTAATGCACAGACTTGATGCGGTGTTCTGCAACAGCGGTTATGCAAATTGACTAAGCTAACTCCCTTGCACCAAGGGTTCTTTAATTGTTTGCAAGTACGGCAATCCCTCATTCAGGATATTGGTGCTGGCATTGATATCTCGATCATTGCTCACTTTGCAGCATGGGCATTGCCACTGCCTTATAGCAAGGGTGAGTTCACCCTTACCAAGAGCATGGCCGCAGCCTGAACAGGTCGTAGAGGATGGATACCAGCGGTCAATCTTAACGAACTGCTTGCCGTACCAGTCTGCTTTATAAGCCAGCATCTGTGTAAACTTCGACCATGAAACATCGCTGATAGCTTTAGCTAATGTACGATTCTTAACCATGCCTTTGACGTTCAAATCCTCAATAGCAATAACATCGTGGTTTTTTGATGAGATTGAATGAGAGTTTATGTAGAAAGTTCTTACGGCAATGGGTTATTTTCTCGTACAGCTTTGCCACTTTGATACGTTGTTGTTGGTAGTTGCTGCTTTCAGATAGCTTGCGATTAGCGGCTTTAGCAGCTTCTCTGCGTCTGGCTAAAACCTTTTGCTCACGCGCCAGTTTATGCTTAAATTTTGCTAGAAACTTAGGGTTAGCAACTTTAGTACCGTCTGATAAAACGATAAAGTCTGTTAACCCTAAATCAATGCCAACATTGCGCTGTGTTTTGGGTAAGGGTTCAGCAATGGTTTCAACCAATACGCTCACAAAGTATTTTCCCGACGGGGCTTTAGATACGGTGGCGCTCTTGATTAACCCATTGATTGCTCGGTCGATCTTGGCCTTGATATAGCCGACTTTGGGTAGCTTAACTGAGCTGCTGGAAACGGCAATCGTACCTTTTTGATTGTTGGTGGTGTAACTGTCTTTAATGCCCTTTTTCTTGAACTTGGGAAACCCAAAACTGCTCTTGAAGAAACTCTGAAAGGCTTTTTGCAGGTCGAGTTGGACGTTGGCCAGCGCTAAGCTATCGACCTCTTTAAGCCACTCAAACTCACCTTTATATTGAGCAGGGGTGTTTTTCAGAGTCATTTTAGTTTTTTCGTAATGTTCGATTTTATCATGGAGCATCGTGTTCCAGATAAACCGCGCACAACCAAACGACTTGGCAAAGAACGCTTGCTGTTCAAGGCTTGGATACAGCCTAAACTTGTAGGCTTTTAGGATGTGCTTGCTCATGCTGTATATAATAACAGTAGTTAGCTTTAGTGCAAAGGATTCATAAAGCCAGCAGGCTGTCGCCTGCACCGCATTCATCCCTCCACCTAAGGGGTGGGGGATTTCTGCTGTAATCTGTTAAAACAATTCATGATGGCCTACTCCGGAGTCAAACAACCATACACCTCAACATGCATTCTTATATTCAATCATCAAGCCTGTATAACTTGACTCTTTTATCAATACAGCTGAGTTTCAACGGGTACTTTTATCTTCGAAAACCATTTTTCCATGCATTTGACTGGTCAGTGCCTCGATCCGTCCACTCATCTCTTTTACTGATTCTGTAAGGTAGGTGTTTTGCTCCAGCAACGTCATGATGGCAATATTTTGCTCGACGGTCAGATCAATCCTTATTTGCGCAGCATTGGCGAGCTCTTCACGGTGCCTGGCATCCGCCTCAGCATGTGCCTTATCACGATCTGCTTGACGGGTTTGCGCCAACAGAATGAGTGGCGCTGCATAAGCGGCCTGCAAACTAAAGGCTAAATTAAGCAGGATAAAAGGATACACATCAAAATGAGCTGACCCAGAAGCATTAAGGGCAATCCAAGCAATCACAATAACCGTCTGCGCGATCAGAAAAACCGGTGTGCCAAAGAACCGCGCAAACGCTTCTGCTTTGAGTGCAAACCAGTCGTTGCCAAACACCCGTCCTATATGAGGATGGGGCAGATGAAAGTGAATATGAGGCTTTTTTTGCTGCACTGGTTGAGAGCTATCTGTTGGAATATCTGGCATACATGAATGTCCTCTGCGCAATTAAATCCATTTGCTCTGGCTTGGCTTAAGATAGAGAAAAATACGGTCTTATGACTATAGGTGTTCCAGCTTAATCTAAAAACCTCTGTAATAAGTCATTCATCGTCTGTGCATCGGTGATTGGTGCTGCGTGACCTGCACCGGCAATAACTGTGAGGCGGCCATTTGCTAACCCCCGAGCCAGCTCTGTTGAGTGCTCTTCAGTAATCATATCTTGCTCGCCTGCGACTATTAGTGTTGGAGTTTGGATCACTTGCAAATCCTCGAGCTCGAAGCGTGGCTCGGTTACCCACAATTGCGTGATGCCGGCTTCCAATTCGGCCCACTCCTTGCCAGCGCCAGACCAACATTTTTTTAGCCACTGACGTAGGCCGGTTGCATTGATTGTTTCCGTCGCGTCTTCCGCCAAGCCGGATGGATGAAAGTTAGCGCTGATGGCCACTATTTTGCGAACGCGATGCGGCTGCTGATGCGCCAGGATTAAGGCAATAATACCGCCGTCACTCCAGCCGACAATATCAGTTTGGCAAATATTCAAATGGTCCAGCACCTGCAACACATCGTCGGCAAATAAAGCGTAGCTCAGCGGTTTACCACCGAGGGTGGACTGGCCATGCCCGCGGGTATCGACCAGAATGACTTGGCGCCCAGCCTTGATTAGAAAAGGAATTTGTGAAAACCAACTCAGGCGATTACTGAGGCCGCCATGCAGCAACAGCACCGGCGCTCCTGTACCGTACACAACATAGAAAATGCGTGCGCCATGCAGATGAATTTCACCTGATCGCCGAGGTGTGGATGCTGTTGTTTTCCAAGCCAAATAATAGGCAAAGTTTTTCAGTATCGGCCAGAGTCGAGTCATCATTTGCTGACACAACAAAATGCAGCGCGGTTGAATCGATATAACGCAACAGACTTGCACATAATCAATGACCTGAGCCGTTATTTACGGAACATCTGGCGATAGCCTCCGGAAATCAGCGCGGACACATCGACCAGAATCGATAGCAGCGATGCCCTCCGCGGATACGCCAGATAGATACTACGCCAGTGTGGATTAAACTTGTTTTTATAATCGTGCAAACCTTTGAAATTGTAGAAACGATTGCCGTATTGATAGATCAGACGGATGAGTCGTTCTTCACGCCTTGACCAGACCGTTTCACCCACGCCGGCCAGCGGGGCCACACCCAAATCGAACCATTGATAACCGGCCTGTGCAGCATGCTGAATCAGATTGACAAACAGGAAGTCCATCGTGCCATTGGGGGTGTCAGGCAGATAGCGCATCAGATCAATTCTGAACTCTTCCCTATGGGTAAAATCGGGAGTGACACTGGCAAAGGCGACTATTTTCGCGTTGTGTTTAATCAAGGCAAAACTGCTGCAATGCGCGAGAAAATCACGCTGAAAACGCCCCAATGAAAAGCCCTTCTCTGCACCCTGCTGATCCTTCAGCCAAGCTGTGGAGACGGCTTGCAGTTCTTGCCATATATTTTCTTCCAGCGGCAAGGTGGCTATTTCAAAGGATAAGCCTGTCCGCGCCCCATGATTGAGTGCACTGCGCCATTTCTGGCCTTTATTACCGATTAAGCTAAAGTCCTTTAGCGCTAGACTGGCGGTTTCACCCAGTTTTAGTAAGACAAATCCGGCATCTAAATAATGGTGCACATTCGCTTCATCCACCTGATAAAACACCGCGGTGCGATTGTAAGTGTCCGCCAGCTGACGGAATTCATGAATAGCATCGGCCAAATCGGCACTGGTTGCTGCAGCAGGATCACCCAAGGCAATCAGGTGATTACCTTTATGTCCGTACTGAATCAGCGCGGTTTTGTTCTGGTTGAAAAATAACGATTTATCGCCAAGGTCAGTCAGGTACGAATAACCGGTGTTGGCCACCTCCTGATAAAAACGTTGGGCTTGGCTGAGCACCTCTTGATCCGGCCGTTGCATACTGGCAGGCAACGGCATGGAAAACCATGTCCAGCCCAGCCAGCCCAGGAAAGTCAGCAGCATAACAACCAGCACTCTGACATAGCGCTCGGCAGCGGCTGTGTGGCGCCATTGACCCAGTTTCTCTGTGAAATAACTTGTGCCGTATAACGCCTCACCGAGTAGAGCAATCACTGCTAACGCGCTGATACCGGCCAACAGCCAATGCAGACTGCGCCGACTGCTCAGTGAATAACCTTGGCGCTGGAAAGCCGCTCGGTTGCTGCGCAAGAGCAGCGATACGACCAGCAGCACCACGACTTCCTCATAGTCCAGCCCTTTCAGCAGGCTGACCACAATGCCCAGCAATAAGACAATCTGGGTGATGTAATAAGCACCCCGCTGACCGGCGCTAATACCCCTGGCCAGCCCCAGTAATAAGGTACCTGCGATCACACTGGATAGATGAAAGCCCTCGCGGGCCAATGAGGGGATGTACGGCTCCAGCAGGTCTAGCCGCGTTGATACGCTTGGAAAAATAGCGGATAACAGCAGCACTAGACCCGCAGCAAAGGTCAGGTACGCCAGCACCTGAGTGCTGATCTGGCCGATAAAATGCAGCGGTATCTGCGCAAACTTTAATACAGGGTGGGCCTGGAAACGCTGCATCAACTCATCGAGGCTACCACCTTCTTTGACCAGCGGAAAACTGGCCAGCAGATGGATGCCTAACAGAAAAGGGACGAAATAATAGACGATCCGGTAGAGCAATAAAGCCGCTAACACCGATGCAGGGCTGTCGGCCACTCCGGCGAGCAAGACCAATAGGGTGCTTTCAAAAACACCCAGCCCACCCGGTATCATGCTCATCCAACCGAGGGTCGCAGCGATGGTGAATGCCGCGATGAAGGCGCCAAATGGCAATGTAACTCCAACCAGCTTGAAGCACAGCAGCAGTAATCCCACGATCGCCAACCAGTCCAGCAGCGAGACCAGTAATAAACTCAGTCGTTGTGGAATGTTCAGGGCTGGCGTATCAGTCAATAAACGGCGATGCAGTGCACTACTACCAGTCATCAGTAAAAAAACCAGCCAATACAGGCTGACCAGCCCCAGTATCGACAGGCTGAGCCACAGAGGGATGGCTAATTTGCTCAGTAGGTCGCGATGAAAAATCAGTACATAGTTAGACAGCAGCGATAAGCCGACGGGCATACAGAGTAATACCAAGCCTGAATACGAGACGGCTTCGCGCTTGGCCACCCCGGCATTATGCAGTGCAAGATAGCGTATGCCCGCGCCTGTCATGCCTGCCAGACCCGCAACATTGTTTAATATATTAGCTAACCAAGCATATTTAACGACATAGCCGATCTTCAGGCCAAACCTCAGCCAATATAGCAATAACAGGTCGTACAACACAGTAGAGCCGGTGACCAGTAAACCTACTGCGATCAAGAATAAGGTATTGGGCAAGCTGAGTTGTTTAAAGGTGAGGTGTACAGCCGCCATATCAATCTGTTTAAACTGGCTGGATAGCGCCATAAATGCCAGTAGCAGCGCAATAACAGGAACGAGCCAGCGTAGCCAAGGTATCAGAGGTTTGAGGGGTAACCGAAATCTGGAAGATATAGGCATATCTGTTATCCCATATGTGCTGAGCAAACATTCTCGGCATGAAAAAATGCAGTAATTAACAATAACATCAGCCTAGTTGTGTCGCTTTAAATACCTTCGTAAATAGGTTGGCATTTTTACGAGGTATCTGCTGTTCGATTACAGTATTTAATTTTATTTTTTGATCGAAATCGCGTCCGCTAATATTCCTGCCCTGAATGAAACTCTCGCCCTCCGAAGACAGTCTTTTGTGGATTGTAGTTGGTGTTATCGCAATTGTTTTTGCAGTTATGACGGGGTATGGACCTTTTTAATAGTAACAATCTGGTAGAGGTTCGCTCGTAGGTTATCCTTTGCAATAGAAATAAGTGTATCGACAAGTATGTCGCTCTTAAGTGTATATCAACTAGAGTGGGCTCGATAATGCTTACAGCTCGGAGTTCACACGCTCTTTATTTAACAGTTAAAGTTTATATCATTCCCGCCTGTGCTAAATGGTCAGTACGCAACCGCCAGTTTAAATTATCTGAGTGCCAACCCCCCACCTCACATCACCGCGCAGTATAACCACCATCAATCACTATGGCTTGGCCGGTAATGCCGCGGCCGCGACCGCTGGCTAAAAACACGCAGTAATCGGCCACTTCGCGGGGTTCTAGCAGGCGTTTTTGTGGCACTACAGGGTAGATCACCTCTTCTAAAACCTGCTCGAGGGGCACGCCACGGGCGCGGGCCAAATCATTGAGCTGTTCGCGCATCAGCTCTGTATCCACATAGCTAGGGCATAGAGCATTTACGGTAATGCCATATTCAGCGCCTTCCAGTGCCGCTACCTTGGTTAAACCTATCACTCCGTGCTGGGCTGAGTTATAACCGGCCTTGGCAGAAAAGCCGAGCAGCCCATGCATGCTAGCCAGATTAATAATCCGACCACCTTTTTGCCGCTTCATCAGTGGGAAGACCTGCTGCATGATTAAAAATGGTGCAACCAGCATGCTGTCTAATAATTGGCGAAAACTCGCTGCCGAGAGCTCTTCAAGTGCAGCTACAGAGTGTATCCCAGCATTATTGACCAACACATCTAAACCACCAAATTGCGCAATCACCTGATCCACGGCAATTTTAAGCGCTGCTGCATTGGTCACATCACACACCACGCCGATACGGTCTGCCGCCGCTCCGCCCAGTCGATCTAAAGCGCTCTCTAGGGCGGTTTGCTCAAGGTCTAAAAATGCCACCTTGGCCCCTTCCTCTAAAAAAGCGCTAGCAATTTCAAAGCCTATTCCTTTGGTCGCACCAGTGATAAGCACACGTTTACCAGGCATAAATGCTACCTCTTATAGCTGTTGTTATAAAAGGCCGGGCAGCCACAGTACGATGGCTGGGAAGACTATACAGAGTACGAGTCCAGTCACTTGTAGCAATACATAGGGAATAATTGATCGGTAAATGGTGGTTATTTTAACTTCCCCTTCTGTTACACCTTTTAAATAAAAGAGTGCATAACCAAAGGGTGGGGTTAAAAAGCTGGTCTGCAGATTAATCGCCATTAAAGTGGCAAACCACACTAAAGTTGCCTGAGTGCTCATGCCGAAATCCAGTAAAGTAATCACTGGCAGCAATAAAGGCAAAACCACATAGCTGATTTCTATCCACTCTAAGAAAAACCCTAGAACAAAGACCAGCAACATAATGGATAACAGTAATCCGTAGGGGCCTAAATCGATTGAAGACACCAAGTCCATAATTAAATAATCACCGCCCAGTCGTTTAAACACAAGACTGTAAGCAGTGGCTGCAATGATGATAAAAATGATCATCGCTGTGCTTTTGGCCGTGTCATAACACACATCACGCAGGGTTATATAATCGAATTTGCGGGCCAAGACAGCGAGTAAAATTGCACCCACAGCGCCGATTGCTGCGGCTTCAGTGGGCGTGGCAATCCCCATCATAATCGAGCCCAGCACGGCGACCATTAAAAATACAGGACCCACCAGATCTCTTAATAAAGCTAAAGGCAAGGGGGTGGTATCTGTCTCTAAATCATCCGGGTCGGCTAAAGGCATCCATTCAGGTTTTAGCCAGCCCATAAACAGTAAATACACAATATACAGAACACCTAGCATTAAGCCGGGGATCAGCGCCGCCTTAAACAGGTTACCCACTGAGACCTGCATAATTGAGCCCATTAACACCAGCATAATAGAGGGCGGAATAAGAATACCTAAGGTACCTGAGGCAGCGACAATGCCTAAGGCCATTTCTTCTTTGTAGTTTTGTTTAAACATCACCGGCAGTGCCAGCATGCCCAGCATCACCACTGAGGCGCCGACAATTCCTGTACTGGCAGCCATAACAATACCCAGCAAAGCCACAGAAATGGCTAAGCCACCACGCACTTGACCAAACAGCCTTTGCAGCGTTAACAACAGACGGCTGGCGACGCCCGACTTATCCAGCATTAACCCCATAAATACAAAAAGCGGGATCGCAATATACAGCCAGTTTTCAACCACCCCGCCAAAAATACGTGAACCCACCATGCCTAAATAAGGCAGGGGAATATCACCGATCAGGGCAAAAATAATACTCAGCCCACCCAGAACAAAAGCCACTGGGTAACCGGTAAAAATACTCAGCAATAAGAAAACCACCATTAAGATAGGCAGTAAATATTCAATTAACATGAAAAGGCCCCTGAGTTGCGCGTGTTGGGTCGAGCATCAGCGACAGGCTATAAAAAACCCTACCTAATGCATTGAAGGCCATAAAAACCAGTGCAACAGATAAAGCGCCTTTAATCACAAAACGATCAGTCAGGCCGCCAAAGTTTGACTGCTCCCCTGAGTTAAAACTCATCAGCACTTGCGGCCAATACAGGTAAGCCACCATTAAACAGAAGGGGATTAAAAAGAACAGATGCCCAAGCACATCAACCAGGTGTTTAATCCGTGGAGAAAAATGTTGATATAAGACATCAACACGCACATGAGAATTGGTATGCAAAGCGTAGGTGGATGAAAACAGCACTAAAAAACCATATAAGTACCACTGCAACTCAGTTGATGAATTAATGGTAAACGCTTTATCAAACAGAAATACTGGAGTGTCCCAACGGAACAGTTCATTCATTCCGAGCGCATTCATAATAACGGTGAGCATGACAGCGGCTATGACTGCCAGAACAAGCCAGCTAGTCAATCGTCCCACCCAGATCCCAGTCCCGATTAAGGGCTGAGAAATGTGGTAAAGGGCCGCCGCCACCTTTAAGTGAGCGGCGTTTTTCATTACTTAAGCTCCTGCAAGTCATACCAAGCATCAATCAGCTTTGCGTGCTCCATCAGGGACTCATAGGCTTCTTTAAAGCGTGGATTGCTAGCCATTTCTTCTGCGACCACTTCGTCCCATGCGCTCTCTAAGTCTTTTAGCGTTTCATCATTAAAGCGTCGTACTTCAAAGCCTTCCTTTTTTTCCATCCGCGCAATGGCACGCATCTGCTCAGGGGGTGATTCGGTCATGGACCAGGCTAAGGTGGATTGGCAAGCGGTTTGAAATTGCTCTTGTTGCTTTTCACTGTATTTATTCCACACATCTTTATTAATCAGCAGGGAAAACCAGCTTGCAGATTGGTGCCACCCGGGAAAGTAATAATATTTAGTAATGTCTTGGAAGCCCATCACTTCATCCACTTGAGGCACTGAGAACTCTGCCCCATCAATCCGGCCACGCTCTAGCGCCAGATAAATTTCGCCACCCGGCACCAACTGAGTGGAAGCACCAAACTTATTCAGGACACGGGCACCCAGACCTGAAATACGGAAACGCAGCCCATCAAAATCTTTAACTGAGTTGATTTCTTTATTATAAAAACCACCGGTTTCTTGTGGCGAGACAAAGCACGGCAGCACCTTGATGTTGTACTCATCGTAAGCCGCTTGAATAAACTTGGTGCCATCACCTGCCCACATCCACGAGGCAAAGGCTTCAGGGGTTGGACCAAACGGCAGCGCACCATACAAGTTAAGTAACGGTATGGTGCCAGCCCAATAACCCATCCAGTCCCAACCGGCATCAACCGCACCGGTCGACACCGCATTAAATACTTCAAACGCAGGGACTAGATCACCTGGCTCATACACACGAAAGCTGATTTTCCCATCAGAGGCGATATTGATTTGCTTGCCCATATACTGGGCCCCTGCGCCTAGGAAGTTGTTGGTGGCAAAGGTGCTCGCAACATCAATACTTTTTGGACCATCCGCTAATGCGACTGTTGAGAAAGCCATAACAGCGGCAGTTGTTACCGCGGCAATAGCAGCAACAAGTGGCTTCTTAATCATGGGTACTACTCCTGATTTTTTATGTTTATTCTAGGAAATACTGAGCCGCTTATGGTGCGGCACTTATACTATTGCAAGATATAGGCCGATTGGCGGTAAGCCCTTATAAATCAAATGGTTGCAGTCAAAAAACTATATAAGCAGCTGTTTTTAAAACAAAAAAGCCCATAAATTCCTATTTTCAGGACTTTATGGGCTCAATTTAAACTAAACGTCATTTTATTAGGTTCGGATTAGCGGACTGCGTCCGTATTTTCGGAATTGTGCAACTCGATCCGTTAAACAATCACGTTTTAATCACTCAATGCGTCGCTGCTTAATTGATAGCGGGACAATTTGTCATAAATGGTTGTTTTTCCAATCCCCAACATATTTGCTGCCTGTTGCCGATTACCATCACAAGCGGCTAAAGCCTCAAGCAAAATCTCTTTTTCAGCTAAGGCTAAACGCTCTTTTAAGCTGCCTTGCTCGGTCTTCAACTCTGTCACTTCAACTCCAGCAGTTAAAGCTTTAGGCAAAGACTGCAAAGTGATTTTATACCCTTGGCTCAGATAAAACGCTGACTCAATGGCATTTTCCAGTTCACGTACATTGCCTGGCCAAGCATATTCAAGCATCCGAGTTAAAGCACTGGCAGTGAGCTTTGGGGCTCTGCGTCCAGTGCGGTTAGCCAGCTTAGTTAAAAAATGCTCGGCAAGGGCTGGAATATCTTCGCGTCTATCTCTCAGTGGTGGTAGTTCTACCGAAACCACATTAATCCGGTAATACAGATCTTCCCGAAACTTGCCTTGCGCAATCAGCTTTTCCAGTGGTTGATGTGTCGCTGTGACTAAACGTACATCGATCTTAACTAGGCGGTTTGAGCCCACTGCTTCGATCTCACGGTCTTGCAACACGCGTAATAGCTTAGCCTGCATGGCCAGTGGCATATCACCAATTTCATCGAGAAAAAGGGTGCCCTGATCGGCTAATTGAAACTTACCTTGCTTACCGCCGCGCTTAGCTCCGGTAAATGCACCTTCCGCATAGCCAAACAGCTCTGATTCCAGTAGGTTTTCTGGAATGGCGGCACAGTTTATTTTAATAAAAGGGGCTTTGGAGCGTTCAGATAATAGGTGTAGGGCATGGGCGTACAGCTCTTTACCGGTGCCAGACTCACCGCGAATAAGAACTGAAGCGTCACCGCCAGCGACTTTTTGTATCTTATTATTCACCGCTTTAATTAACAGGCTGCGGCCGATTAAATCACTTAGATGGTAGCGCGCACCGCTTTGTTCTTTATCTAAAGCGCGTCGATAAAAATCTAACTCAGAAACCAGAGCTTTTATTTGTGTATTTATTTGCCGCCATTCATGGGTGTCGTGATAGAGCACAAAACCTATGGCGCCTATGACTTTACCGGCTAGACGGATGGGGTAGCGGTTAGCAATAATGTGTCGACCTTGGATTTCTTGCAGCTTAGACAACTCTTCTTGGCCGCTAGCAATAACTAAATGCATACGGGTGTTTTCTATAACATCGACCACATAGCAATCGTAAATATCTTCAGGTTTAACCCCAAGAAACTCTGCGTAGGGTCGATTAATAAATTTAATTCTGCCGAAAGCGTCAACGACTATAACCCACTCACCTAAAGCATCTAGGGCTAAATTTAAACTAGCAAGCCCTTTGCTTAATTGAACATCCATATTGTGCACTCCTGAATTCAACACATAAGTGTAACGCCAGTTCTGATGTACTTTGTCGGTCATTTTATAAACAAGTATATGTTGCTTAGCAACAAGTTGGTAAGTCGAGTGAGTGCTTAGCGGATTGCAGTTGCTGCCCTTAAGAAAGGCCTAGAGCAGTTCCTATATATGTTCATTAGCAGCGCTCTGCCATACTCAGTACGGCTCGGCGATGGCACCCTTTGTAGCTACTGTGGGTCAGCTTAGCGCCTGCTGCTTAACCTGTGAGTTCACACAGCTCTAAGTCAAAATAGCTGGCGGCTGCAGTAATATGATCAAATATTGCTGCTTGAATATACTCGTAGTTAGCCCAGCGGGTATCGTTTGCATAGACGTAAATTTCTATTGGGTAACCATACTCAGTCGGCTGCAATGTTCTGACCATAAGGAGTCCCTCATGATCAATGGCGGAATTTTGCCTTAAGTAGACATCGATATATTTTCTAAAAACGCCAAAGTTGGTTAAGTTGCGGCCGTTTATTAGTAGCTCTTTGTTGATCGTATTTTTTTATTTTCTAAACATTTTCAGGTGTCAGGTAGTTAATCGAAGACGGTTTGATTTCCATAACGTCACTACAATCACAGCACTGCTGATCAGTGATCAAACCAATTTAATTTATCATGCAGCTTGACCACCTCGCCAATAACAATCAGCGCCGGACGTATGGCATGCTGCGCCATCTCCGCTAAGGTGCTTAAAGTGCCGATCTGCACCTGTTGGTTGGGCAGTGTGCCTTGGCTGATAATTGCCACCGGTGTCTCCGCTGCTTTACCTTGAGCGATCAACTGGCTGCTGATTTCAGCGGCTTTGATAGTGCCCATATACACCACTAGGGTTTGCCGTGCGCGGGCTAGACTGGGCCAATCAATTTCATCACCATCGGCGCGGCAGTGTCCGGTAATCAGCAGGGCCGCTTGGGCGTAATGACGGTGGGTTAAGGGAATGCCGGCATAGGCGGTGGCGCCTAAGGCGGCAGTG
This sequence comes from uncultured Thiopseudomonas sp., assembly GCA_964516465.1. Classification (GTDB taxonomy): domain Bacteria; phylum Pseudomonadota; class Gammaproteobacteria; order Pseudomonadales; family Pseudomonadaceae; genus Denitrificimonas. The sequence continues at coordinate 12,727 of CAZEZR010000047.1, forward strand.
ATGCCCGGCACAATCGAATAAGACGCGCCGGCGTCTTGCAGAACTTCCAGCTCTTCCGCGCCACGGCCAAAGACAAAGGGGTCACCCCCTTTAAGGCGTACCACACGTAAACCTTGCTTGACGTAATCCAGCAGTAATTGATTGGTTTGCTCTTGGGCCACGCTGTGATTATTGGCGCGCTTGCCGACCGACACACGTAGGGCATCGTGACGGATAAAGTTTAATACCTCTTCACCGACTAAAGCGTCATATAAGACCACGTCGGCTGCTTGCAGCGCTTGCAAACCTTTAATGGTTAATAACCCAGCATCACCGGGTCCTGCGCCAACCAGGGTGACATGACCTGTTTGCGAAGCAAGCTTAGAATCGTTGAGTGTATTTTGTAATACAGACTCCGTTCCTGCGAACTGTTGCGCAGCAATTTTAACAGAGCATAACGCTGGCTGATCCGCCACATTGACTAAGCGATTATAAGTAATCCCAGCCTGAGCCACCTGCTGGCAGAGTTCTGGATCGTCGCTGGCGGCAATGGTCAGCACCGCGGTATTGATATCCTCTGCGGCAAATATTTTTTTCAGCCAACTCACTTGCTGGCTATTGACTAAGACCTGCACCTGCTCGTGCAGTTCTTCTGCGATCACCTGCACTTGGGCACCGGCTTGCAGCAACAGTTGAATGTTTAAGTACGCCACTGCTCCGGCTCCAATTACGAGCACAGGGCGGTTTTTTAAATTGGCGAAAATTGCTAAGGAATTCATTGTTGGCCTGTGTCTATATTTAATTAAGCAGCCATCTTATGGCAGACCGCAGCCAGGCCAAATACTCAATTATTGTATGGATTGCACTTTAAGTTATATCCGGACGGCAGTGCTTAACCCCTTGCTGCATAAGCAGTTTGGCGTATATCAACAGCTGAATAAATTGTTTCCATGGCTGCTGGCGCATGACTAGGATTGAGCGAACTTAATTGATTACTCCAGTCCTGACTATGAACACTCAAGCACAAATAGCACTTTGGCAAATCCCCACTAGCAGCCTTGCAGAGCAAGCACAGTTGCTGGCTAAAACTAAAACTCTACAGCAGCAGTTAAGCCACATTACTGAGCGCTTTGAGCGCGTCACCCTAGCCAATAGTTTGGCCGTGGAAGACATGCTGTTAACTGATGTGATAGCCAAGCTGGAGCTGCCCATTGATGTATTTGTTTTGAATACCGGCAAATTGCACGCTGAAACTGTGAGCTATTTATCTAGCGTTAAAGCGCAGTATCCAAACATTTCTATCAACGTTTTCAAACCACAGGATGCAGCGTTAAGCAGTTTTGCTCAGGACTATGAGTTTGCCGATATTTACCAGTCATTGGCTGCGCGTAAAGCCTGCTGCCATGCACGCAAAAGCGAGCCGTTACAGCGCGCTTTACAGCACTATCAAGCATGGCTGACCGGCCAGCGTCGCGAACAATCTATTACGCGCAGCGAGTTAGCTGCAGAAGAGTTCGACTCAGTGCATGACCTGGTTAAATTTAATCCCCTTGCCGATTGGTCGCAGCAAGACGTTTGGGCCTATATCCAGCAACAGCATATTCCCATTAACCCCTTGTATCAGCGCGGCATGCCCAGCATTGGTTGTGAGCCTTGTACTAAGGCAATTCGCCAGGGCGAGGAGATACGCGCAGGCCGTTGGTGGTGGGAGAGCCAAGACAGTAAAGAGTGCGGTCTGCACACCGGGTAATGCGGTTAAGTACTTTATTTTCTAATTAAATTTAATCAAAGGAAGAGGCTATGAGTCCGATTTATAACCATCACTTGGATTGGCTAGAGGCCGAATCGATTTACATCATTCGGGAGATTATTGCCGAGGCGAAAAACCCAGCGCTGTTGTTTTCTGGCGGTAAGGATTCTGTGGTGTTATTGGCCTTAGCTTGCAAAGCCTTTCAAATTCCCGATCGCGCGTTGCGTCTGCCGTTTAGCCTGTTGCATGTGGATACGGGACACAATTACCCAGAAGTCATCGCTTTTCGCGATGCCACAGTGGCCCGCACCCAAGCCCATTTAGTCGTGGCGCAGGTCGAAGATTCGATTCGCAATGGCACAGTGGTGTTACGCAATGAGCATGACTCACGCAATGCTGCTCAAGCGGTGACCTTATTAGAGGCCATTGAGCAGCATCAGTTTGATGCCTTAATGGGCGGCGCGCGACGCGATGAAGAAAAAGCCCGGGCCAAAGAGCGTATTTTTTCCTTCCGTGACGAGTTTGGTCAGTGGGATCCGAAAAACCAACGCCCAGAGCTGTGGTCGCTGTACAACACCCGCCTGCATAACAATGAAAATATGCGGGTGTTCCCCATTTCCAATTGGACCGAGCTGGATATTTGGCAGTATATCGAACGGGAAAACTTAGCCCTGCCGCATATCTATTACAGCCATGAGCGGGAAGTGGTCGAGCGCGATGGTTTCTTAGTGCCGGTTACCCATTTAACTCCTAAGCAAGAGGGCGAAGTCAGTCACATTCGTTCAGTACGCTTTCGCACCGTGGGTGATATCAGCTGCACCTGTCCAGTGACCAGTCTAGCCAGTAACGCCAACCAAATTATTTTAGAAACCGCGCAAACCACGATTTCTGAGCGCAGCGCCACTCGCATGGATGACCGCGCTTCAGAAGCGGCGATGGAAGAGCGTAAACGCGCAGGTTATTTCTAATGACATCAGATTTTGCTAAAGGACATCCCATGACCAATGCCACAGATACCGTGTTGCGCTTAATTACCGCCGGTAGCGTCGATGACGGTAAGTCCACGTTAATTGGACGCTTACTTTACGACAGCCAAGCGCTACTGAGTGATCAAATTGATCAACTGTACCAAAGCCAACATAAACGCACCGCAAATGGTCTGCCCGACTTTGCCTTGCTCACCGATGGCTTAGCCGCTGAGCGCGAGCAAGGCATTACCATTGATGTGGCGTATCGTTATTTCAGTACCGATAAGCGTAAGTTTATTTTGGCCGACACCCCAGGGCACGAGCAGTACACCCGCAATATGGTCACCGGAGCTTCCACCGCCGATGCGGCGATTGTGTTAATTGATGCGTCGCGCTTGGACTTAGGGCAAAGCCCAGTGCAGCTGTTGTCGCAAACCTTACGCCATAGCGTGCTGCTCAAGCGTTTGGCCTGCCCACATATTGTGGTGGCGGTGAATAAGCTGGACCTGCTGGATTATCAACAACAGCATTACCAAACCATTGTTGCCGCCTATCAACAACTGGCGGAGCAACTTGATTTGCCCAATGTGTATTTTGTGCCGATTTCCGCCTTGCATGGCGACAATATTGTCGCGCCCAGCGATAACATGCCTTGGTATACCGGCTTAAGTTTATTGGATCTGCTGTCCAGTCTACCCAGTCAACAAACGCTGCAAAACAATGAGACGGCGGAGCTGGCTTTCTTTCCTGTGCAGCGGGTGGCACGTCAAGACGGCAGCTCGAGTAATGACTTTCGCGGGTATCAGGGACGTTTAGAGCAAGGCACTTTAAACCAAGGGCAAAGCGTGCGTATTTTGCCCAGCCAGCAAGTCACTACCGTCACCGCTATTTATGGCACCCAAGGTCAGCAAAGCTCGGCGCGGGCGGGGCAGGTTTTGACCTTAACTTTAAGTGACGATATCGATATTTCACGGGGCAACAGCATTGTTGCGATAGAGCATCCTGTGCATAACAGCCAACAGATCAATGCCTCTATTTGCTGGTTTGATCAGCGAGCGCTGAGTCCTGCGCGCAAATACTGGCTCAAGCAGGGCACGCAAACCGTGTATGCCAAAGTGAACAGTATTCACAGCGTTTTAGACTTACAGGATCTGCAAGAAAAACCTGCAGCCGAGCAGTTGGCGATGAATGATATTGCCAAGGTCAGTTTACGATTGCAGCAGCCCATTGCGGCCAATCGCTACCAAGACAATAAAGCCACGGGTGCATTTATTTTAATTGATGACATCACCTACAGGACCGTAGCGGCGGGGATGATCGAAGATTTAGGTGGGATTAACAGATGATTGGTTCAAGTGAATTATTAAGCAGCGTCAACAATTTAAAACAAGCGGAGTTGGCTTGGCTGTCTGGCTATTGCTGGGCACGGCTCGAGCAAGAAGAAAGCCAGCTACCAACTGAAAACCTGCTAGCCACTCTAAACGGGGCAGCGGTATTGGCTGAACCCAGTGCCGCAACGCCGAGGCGGGTATTAGTGCTTTATGCATCGCAAACCGGCAATGCTAAAGGCGTCGCCGAGCAGCTGCAGCAGCAATTACAAACAGTGCACGATCAAGTTCAGCTGCAAAGTGTTGGCGACTATAAAAATAGAGATATTGGCCAAGAAGATATTGTGCTGTTGATCAGCTCCACGCAGGGGGAAGGTGAGTATCCCGAGCAGGCCATTTCCTTTGCCAAATTCCTCTTTAGTAAACGTGCACCGGATCTGAGTCAGGTGTCTTTTGCTGTGCTGGGTTTAGGCGATAGCTCGTATCCTTTTTTCTGCGAATCCGCTAAAAAGTTTGATCAGCGTTTTGCTGAACTGGGTGCCAAACGCCTGCAGCCACGAGTTGACTGTGACTTGGATTACCAAGGGCCAGCCAGTCAGTGGCAAAGTGAACTGACGCTGTTATTAAAAGACACCCTCAAGGATTCGCTTAATGGGGTTGCAACGCCTGTTGAGAAGGCCAGCGCTGCTGAACAAAGTGCTGTAGCGGCCTATAGCAAGGAGCGTCCTTACACTGCCAGTGTTATTGCGCGGCAACAAATCACCTCGCGGGATGCCAGTAAAGTCACTGAGCACATTGAAATTGACTTGGCGGACTCAGGGATTGAATACCAGGCTGGGGATGTTTTAGGGGTCTATGTAAAAAACGATCCAGCTTTAATCGCTGCGGTATTAACCGCATTACAGCTCGATGGGCAAGCGACGGTGCAGTTAAGCAACGGTCAAGCCTGCAGCTTAGAACAGGCCTTAAGCGAGCACTTTGAATTAACCCAAAATAACCCAGTGTTAGTGAGGAAGTGGGCTGAGTTGACGGGGAACCCTGAGCTGCAAGCCTTAATTGCTGACTCCGCTGCGCTGCAAGAGTTTGCCAGCCAGACTCCGCTGGTGGCCATGCTGCAGAATTATGCGGCGAGCATTGACGCTCAGGCTGTGCTGGGTTTTTTGCGGCCACTGACGCCAAGAATGTATTCCATTGCTTCTGCCCAAGATGAGGTGGGGGAAGAGGTGCACCTTACTTTAGGGCGGGTGCAATATCAGCACCAAGGCCAAGACTACAGTGGTGTGGCGTCGGCGTATTTAGGCCAGCAACTGGAGGAAGATGATCAGGTGCAGGTGTTTGTTGAAGCCAATACGCACTTTAGATTGCCTGAGAATACGCAAACGCCAATTATTATGATTGGCGCCGGCACCGGTATCGCCCCTTACCGAGCATTTCTGCAGCAACGAGAAAGCGATCAGGCCGCAGGCGGTGCATGGCTGATCTTTGGTAACCATAAATTCACCGATGACTTTCTTTATCAGAGTGAATGGCAACGTTGGCACCAGCTCGGTTTGCTGAGCAAAACCAGCTTCGCTTGGTCGCGGCAAAACCCCAAGCGCAAAACCTATGTGCAAGATAAAATTATCGAAAATGGCCAAGAGGTATGGCAGTGGTTGCAGCAAGGTGCCCATATTTATGTCTGTGGCGATGCCAATAATATGGCCAAAGCCGTGGAGGCGGCCCTGTTACAAGTGATTCACCAATTTGGCTCTCTGGATCCTGAAGACGCTGAAACTTATTTAGATGAACTACGTGATGAGCGTCGTTACCAACGCGATGTATATTAAGGAGAGACAGATATGAGCCAGTCACAATCGAACCGCGAAGCAGGTACGCAACCCGTAGTGGACGCCCCACTATCGGATAATGAGCGTCTGAAACAGCAGAGTCAGCACTTGCGTGGGACTATTGCCAGCGATTTGCAGGACGGTTTAACCGGTGGTTTTAATGGTGATAATTTTCAGTTGATTCGCTTCCACGGCATGTATGAACAAGATGATCGTGATGTGCGTGCCGAGCGTTTGGCGCAAAAGCTGGAACCGCTGAAAAATGTCATGCTGCGCTGCCGCTTACCCGGTGGCATTATCAACCCTCAGCAATGGTTAGGTATTGATCAGTTTGCCACTGAGCACACTTTATACGGCAGTATTCGTTTAACCAACCGCCAGACGTTTCAGTTCCATGGCGTGTTAAAAGACGATATCAAACCCATGCACCAATGGTTGCATCACTTAGGATTAGATTCCATTGCCACCGCCGGTGATGTCAACCGCAATGTGTTGTGCACATCAAACCCAGTTGAATCTGAGTTGCATCAACAAGCTTATGAATGGGCGAAAAAAATCTCTGAGCATTTGTTGCCGAAAACCCGTGCCTATGCCGAGATTTGGTTGGATGGGGAAAAATTACACAGCAGCGAAGATGCAGTAGAGCCCATTTTGGGCGATACCTATTTGCCGCGTAAATTTAAAACAACCGTAGTTATTCCACCGCAAAATGATGTGGACTTACATGCCAATGACTTAAACTTTGTCGCCATTGCTGAGCAAGGGCAGTTGGTGGGGTTTAATGTGTTGGTTGGTGGCGGTCTGTCCATGGAGCATGGTAATACCGCGACCTATCCGAATACCGCGCAAGAGTTAGGTTTTGTACCTTTAGCGAAAACCCTCGATGTGGCTGCTGCTGTGGTCACCACGCAGCGTGATTGGGGTAATCGAAGTGATCGCAAAGCGTCTAAGACCCGCTATACCTTAGAGCGAGTAGGTTTAGAGGTCTTTAAAGCCGAAGTTGAGCAGCGCATGGGCGTGTCGTTTGAGCCGACCCGTTGGTATGAGTTTACCAGTCGTGGCGACAGCATTGGCTGGGTACAAGGTGGCGACGGCTTGTGGCATTTAACCTTGTTTATAGAGAACGGGCGCATCTTAGACTATCCAGGCCGACCGTTAAAAACTGGGATCGCTGCTATTGCAAAAATTCACCAAGGTGATTTTCGCCTGACCGCCAATCAAAATATCATTGTGGCCAATGTCCCCGAGGCGCATAAAGCACAGATTGAAACCCTGGCTCGCGAACACGCTTTAATCAATGATGGGCTGACCGCGCAACGACAGAGCTCCATGGCTTGTGTGTCTTTTCCCACCTGCCCATTAGCCATGGCGGAAGCTGAGCGCTTGCTACCCAGCTTTATTGATGAGGTTGATAGCATTTTAGCCAAGCATGGGCTCAGCTCTGAATCCATTGTCTTACGCATCACCGGTTGCCCCAATGGTTGTGGGCGAGCAATGTTGGCTGAGGTGGCTCTAGTGGGTAAAGCCGTGGGTCGCTATAACCTGCACTTTGGCGGTAATAAAATTGGTACGCGCATTCCACGGTTGTACCAAGAGAATATTACCACTGAAGAAATTTTACATATTTTGGATGACTTAATTGGACGCTGGGCGCAAGAGGGTCAGCCTGAGGAATGCTTTGGTGACTTTGTGATTCGCAGTGGTGTGATTCAGCCGGTGTTGGATGCGCCCCGTGATTTTTACCAGGCAATTCCGGCCGCGGATATTTTAAGCAGCGCGCTATAAAGCGGTTTTATGGCTCCATTGTGTGCAACATGGATGCTGCTTAATATAAACAGTGTGCTGTTATTTGCCTGAGTGTTAGCTGCGCTGCTGTTGGGCGACAAGAGACTGGAGTCACTGGAGCCACTGGAGCGCGGGGCAAAACACTGGCTGCATTGTTTAGATAAGGGCAAGGCGATACTCCTGATGAGTTATCGCCTTGCCCTTTTTTTGTGCGCGGTAGTGAGCTGGGTCTGAAATCGCTGTGTTTTGCTTACCGCGCAAGAGATTTTAATTAAGCTGATATCTTGGCCGGTTACAGCGCTGATAACTAAGTCTTATGCAGATAAATCTTCTTTAGTTTGCTGCTGAGTGTTGCAGGTCAGTGTTATAGATGCTTTTACAGTCATCAAACAAGACCAAGCCACACTATCCGTTGGTTATTTTGCTGACTGTGCCATTGGCCATCTGCGGTGCGCTACTGCCGTTGTGGCTGGGTTATGCCACTTTGAATATCTACACCCAAATTGGTTTAGTGACCTTGATTGGGCTGATTTCCAAGCATGGCATTTTGATGGTGTCTTTTGCCAATGATATTCAGAGAAATGAGGAGTTGGCGCCGCTGGAGGCGATGCATAAAGCGGCAATCATCCGCATGCGCCCCGTGTTAATGATCGCCGCAGCCATGGTGGCAGGGCTGATTCCACTGTTATTTGCTGGCGGTGCTGGTGCCGCAAGTCGTTATTCGATTGGCATTGTAGTGGTTTCGGGTTTGCTGATCGGCACCTTATTCACCCTGTTTGTACTGCCAACGGTTTACAGTCTAATAGCACGGGACCACCGTAACAGCGCAAGGTCTGAGCGCGCTCGTGAACTGGCTGAGGAGTTTCCTGAGCGTCTCTAATCACGCGGCCTCTAGGGGTTTCCGTTGACCTCAAGGCAATAGCATGACAGGTGAAGCGTGACTGTAGGAGTATGACCAAGAGCTCGCTTAGTCTGAGGGGACGATGCTGCTCTAGGCCCTGAGCGTCACTATCTTTAAGATCAGTGCAGTTATAAGGGGAGCGAACATGGGTGATTTAAACAAAGTGGCGGTGGTAACCGGTGCCAGTCGCGGTGTGGGTCGGGGCATTGCCATTGCGTTAGGCGCAGCAGGGATGACGGTATATGTTACGGGCCGCTCGGCGAGCAAAAGTAACGCGCAACTGCGCGGCCAGAGGTTATCCGGTACCTTAGTAGAAACTGCTGAAGCTGTGACTCAGGCCGGTGGTAAAGGCATTGCCGTAGCGTGTGATCATGGCGATGATCAGCAGGTTCAAGCGTTGTGTACGCCCAGCATGGGCATGAACTAATGAGGTGAAAGTCCTCTGTAGGAA